>CAUPUB010000075.1:0-11563 GCA_963514535.1 uncultured Fretibacterium sp. | reverse complement strand
CCTTGTTCCTTGTTCCTTGTTCCTTGTTCCTTGTTCCTTGTTCCTTGTTCCTTGTTCCTTGTGATGTCTGCCGGAGTAGCGTAAAATCTGAGGCTGGACTGACTGGATAGGGGGGAATTGTTCCGCCCGTCTCGCGCTTTTTTGTGCGCGGGGCGGGCGGTTGTCGTTTGTTATAGGGGCGCTTGGATTCCTTGAAGATTGTCCCGCATTTTAGGGAATCCATGCTAGATTGTCAAGCCAAATGCAACAGCCCAGATCCGCAGGCTGCGATAGTCTTATGAAGAATAAAGTACGTTGTTGCATAGCTTGAGCCAACTCTTATTTTGCACCCCTCAGGGCCAGCGGAAAGCGTGCAAAACCTGCCTTTACCACACGTTAAAATTTTGCCTGCGGTTTTGGGGTTCATCAAAGCAGTTGAGGGGGCACCGACAAACGAGATTGCTCCAAATCCCGAGGAAAAGCCCGAAACAAAATCGGGGAGCGGGGGATGCGATGCGGCGGGGTACGGACTGTTTGGAGCGCTGCTGGTGGGATTGGCTTTGAGTAGGTTTTGGAAGTAAGTTGGACGATTGGGGAAGGCTGGTTCAAAAATACCGCAGCCGTTTCCTTGTCATCGCTTTGGAAAGAATCCGAGGGAGGAAGAGAAAAATGGCAGCTTCATTGGGGTGGCGCGTAAAGTTTTTCGTAGGATTGGTTTGTACTTTATTGGGTCTGATGGCATTGAGCCATGAAGCAACGGCTTTGAGCGCCGATGACTTCATCCCTCCTGTGCAGGCGACAAGCCCAGCACAGAAGGAAGAGCTTTCCACTATCAAGGATCAGGCCTCCGTCAGGACAGAAAACGACCCTGTCTTGAAAACCGAGATCACAACCGCCCCAACACTCCAAGATGCTATCAACAAAACAATCGAAAAGCCGAAGCAGGGTTGTCGAATTCTCTCCGAGCCCGGTGGCGGATACGCATTTGTCGCCACGGGAGTGGCAGGATACGATATCAATCATCAAAATATTACGGCCTCACGTATAGAGCAGCGCAACGCTTATATCCAAGCCTTCATGAACGCCAAGTCGCAAATGGCGCAGACTATCGGAGAGGTCGTGGTCCGAGGCGCTACAAATTTCGACAAAAGAATTGAAACGCTTGACGAAAAAGACAAGCAGCTCCGCAACATCGAGAGCGAGCTTACTGAAGAACAAATCCAGTCGGTGCGCAAGGTTCTTAAAGGATTCGTGACCTATTCCGTGCAGGACAACGGAAAGGGCCGGGTGTTCGTTACAATCGTCAGCTCCTCGAAAACCAGAGGGAAATACAATCGAAACGGTACGGATGGGGTTGCTGCCGATAGTTTAAAAGACGGTTTGAATTCGCTTATAGCCGAAATTAAAAACGGGTTCGTCCCTCCTGTTGGAGGCCGTATCATTGAAGTACCTGAGACCGGAGAAATTGCTTTCGTGGGATTCGGCAGCAGCGTTGTCCGTTACGATCCTGAAGAAGATGCCCAGGAGGAATTGAAACTACAGGCGGAACGGGTGGCCGGACTGAGGGCAACCGACGCTCTGGCTGGTATCATTCTGGGAGACGATACGACTTGGCAGGCCCATGCGGACGAGACAACCAGCAAGCAGATCAAGGACTTTGAGCGCCTCCAGAAATCAGACCAGTCCGCTCAAGGCAGTGCTGCGGAGATCCAGGCCTTCGAGCAAAGAAAACGCGACCTGAGGAACAGCCTTAAAGAGGACACGAATATACAGAGCTTGCGCAGCGGCGTATTGCCTCCGGCGATTATAAGGGAGACATCTCTTGATGACGACGAATATTTCGCTTACGGAATCGCTGTCTATATTCCGTCGCTCAGCGACGCTGTGCGGAAAGTCTCCAAGGAAATGGATGACGCGCAACTGGTCAATCCGGTTGACTCCAAACCATCGTCGGTTCCGACACCTAAACTGGAAATGAAGAAAGGTCCCTCCGGTGTTGTCAAACAAGATCTGTAAAAAAATTCTGCTGTGTGTAGGGGCGCTTTTCTGCGCCCTTTTTCCTATTGATGAGGCCGAAGCTTCCTCGCTTTGGGATGCTGCAAGCACCTTTTTGAAAGGATTGAATCTCCCGGAGGCGGTATGGCAGGAACTGTCCAATTCAATAAAAACCGCGAAAAGCCTCGAAGAGGTCATATATGTACCAGGGAGGGGGGTTTACAGTTTCTCCGCTGGAAAACCTGCTGACGACAACGATACGGATGTCAAGCACGAACTTGAAATTGCTGAAAGTAATCTTCAGACGCTTCGTGCCCGACGTAATCTGATGGTACATTTGCTGAGGAAGCGGGTTGATCAAGAGCGCTACCCCAACGAAAAAGCTTTAAAACATGCCCTGTACGGGCAAGTTCAAGACGGCAGTATTGCAGGGCTGCAATCGGTGTCCGAAATTGTTGACGGATGGGCCCTCTCTCTTGTCTGGCTGGACGCCTCGGCGAAAGCCGTCCAGGAAGTGACCCCTCAAGCAGAGAAGTTGAACGATGATTACTGCTCTTATTTGTATGCAAAGGCTAAAACGTTCTTCGATGGAAAACAATATGAAAGCGCCCTGCCGATATTCAAGCATATCCACGATCTGCACTGGGCTGATATCGCTCTTTATCTGGATGCGGCGGAGTGTTTCCAGAAGATGGGAAATGAGGGAGAAGCCCTGCTTCTTCTGAAAGAGCTTACGGATGAACTTGGAGAAAGGATGAGCTCCGACGAATGGACTCGAACAGGCGGTCTTTTTCGTATCTGCGGCGATAAAGCAGCGGCATTGTCGGCATTCCAAATTGCCCGCGAACGCTTCCGAGAAGGGCGATAAATCCGGAACAAGGCAAACTGGGGATCGTTGAGGAACCAAAGGGGACGAAAGTGAGGCGTTTCTACCCATGAAGAAACCAATTTGTACATTTCTGTTTTTATTCTGCATTATCGCATTTGCAAGGGCGGCAATGGCCTCGTCTGAGATAACAACATTTCCAACGGAAGCAAAGCTGACAGGAGACAAAGTTTTTGTCCGAAGCGAGCCGAGCACACAAAGCCAACGGCTCACGAATCTCGCAATCAATTCCGTTGTCACCGTTCTTGCCAGGGAAATGGGCGATATGCAGTATCCTTGGTATAAAGTCCGTTATAGCGACGGTGAGGGATGGGTCTATGGGCAGTATGTTGAAGCAATTAACGACGATACCACGGCCCCTTTTGAGCGCGCTTCCGCCGATGGTCGCTACGTGACCGTCGTTGCCATTGGGCAGGGAACCGATCGGGCAAGGGCCCTTGAACAGGCTTGGATTGAGGCTGTCAGGCTGGCTGTAGGAACGATTATCTCCAGCAAAAGCGAGTTGAACAACGACGAGTTTGCGGAGAGTACCATCGCGCACAGTCGGGGCGTTATCGAGAGCTTTGATACCGTGGATGAAAAGAATGACGGCAAACGTACCACCGTGACCATCCGTGCGAAAGTACAGAAAGAAATTCTGGTGGACGCCGCCAAAACCTATGGCGAAGCTCAGGTAGTAAAAACCGACGCCAGTAAAATTGTTAAGGCACGGATGGATGACGAAGCCAAAAAGGTGACAGCGGAGGACAAGCAAAAATCGGGTGCAACGCTCTTGAAAGAAGTGCTTGAAAGTTACACGCCAGAGATGTTTTTCTCCGCAACACTGGATCCGAAGATTTATTATGACCAGAAGACAAAGAAGCCCTATGTCCGAGTGGTCGAGAAGTTCAACCAAGAACTCTTTTGGAAAGAATTTCTGCCTCGCTTGCACAAAGCGTTTGAAGGCGTGGCGATAAAAAAGAAAAAATGCTTTTATTTGGATGAGGTGCGAAGAGCCAACAAGCAGTTGTCTAAAGATGGCCATTTCCCCGACGCCGGGATAGACATGACGGAAACAAGATGGAAAGTCATTCCGTATAGTTTCCTTGTTCCGTCTGATACTTCATCCTATTACCCTAAAGAAATTTTGGAGGCTGACGCAAATTCTCAGGGTCAAATTCCTTTGAAGGCAATACTCCCTAATGACAACGCCTCTTTCACAGTTTACAATATACCCATACTTGCTAGTTTTATCTTCTCTTCATCATTATCGAAGTTGAGACGTACCCTCGAAAGCCAGTGGTTCGATGACCCGCAGAATCTTGGGGCAATCTGGGCTGATTTTTGGGAAAAGATGTCGGCGTCCGTTACATTTTCTATAACCTACCTGGATAAAAATGGAGAGGACTTCTCCGTCCAGATTATCAGGACAGGACCGAGGCACTTTAATGTATATCGCTCATATTGGTGGAAGGATTCTATTATGGGGATGATTTTTGCTCCTGGTTATGTCAATGGCAACAATACTGGGATCAAAAATCTCTTTCTTGGGACAACAAATTACAACCAAAAATATGACGGAGGATATGAGGTTGAGCTTGATACAACAGAACTGGAAAATTTGGATAGCATGAAATTTGAGGTGATATTCGAGGCACTGTAAGCTCTGCGAAATTTATCGGTTTCAATGATTATTCGAGAGTGCTTGTGTTATGAAAATAGTTGAATTCTTACTTTATTCAAGGATTCAAAATTCCGGGGGAGAGGACAGCGCTCCCCCGGCTTTTTATCACGAGCCGACACCTGGGTTGTCAAGCCAAATGCAGCAGACAAATTGATTGTGCATGATAGCAGGCAAGGGCATCCAGCATGAGCTTGTCCAGAACTGGCCGTGCACAAGGCCATAGGCCTCGCAATGGAGCGTCACGCTGGGGGCCAATCCATCAGGCGGCTGCCCTCATCGCATCTGCCGTTCCCAGAAAGCCACGGCGCGATCGAGCCACCCCTCCGCGACGGTCCCCTCGCCCAGTCCAAAGCCGTGGGGAAGGCCATCGAACACCTCGATCTCCGCATCCGTTCCCTGGGCCCGTATCCTGCGTGTCCTCTCCTGCATCGTGCGGTAGGAGGCGATCCCGTCGTCCGTCCCCACGCAGCCGTAGGTGGGCGGCTCGTCCCCCGTCACCTCCGACAGGCCCGTATACTGCATGACGACCGCCGCGGGACGGGGACAGCCTTTCTCGCCAAAGGCCCCGGTCCCGCGCGCGCCGAGCCAGGCCGCCATGCGCGCTCCGGCAGACCCGCCCCACAGGGAATAATCGCGCACGTCCACGCCCAGCTCCTCCGCGTGTTCGTGAATGAAGACGATGGCCCGCGCAAGGTCCTCGCAGGCCGTCCCCGCACCCGGACGGTAGATCAGCGCAAACGCGTTGTAGCCCCTCTTCGAGAGCTCCTGGGCGTGCGGGAAGCTGTCGTGCATCGCCCCGACGTACACAAACCCTCCGCCCGCGTTACAGACCGCAAACTTCGAGCCCGCCCTTCCCCTGAAGAAGAACAGCCCCGTGTCGGACTTCCGCGGATCCGCCCTCATCTCCTCATCGGAGTAGATTCGGTAGAAAATCCGGTTCCCGGCGGATGCCTGTTCCCTCAGGGCGTTCACGATCCCGACGGTCCTCGCGGGCCGGATATGGCTGTACCACGCGAGGCTCAGACTCCCCAGGGCATCGCCTCCCCAATAGCCGGAATCCACGGGAAAGAGCAGCCTCCCGAAGTCCCCAAACAACGGGTCACCGATCACGTCCGATATCCTCGTGCTCTCCGTCACCTGTGTCACGTCTCCCGTTTTTTTGGCGTTCGAAGCGGCGCCCCCGCAGCCCGGCAGGGCCATCAGCAGAAGCAACAACAAAAGCCAGCCGTTCCAGTTCCCACGCATTTTACACAAGCCCCTTCGGCCGCGAGGGGCGCCGTACGCGTTCGGCCGCCACCGTTCCACCAGGCCAGCCAGCAAACCTTTCAAAAGCACCTTTTTCCCCCCTCACCGCTTGTCGAGGACCTCCATGATCTCGCCGATGAACTGATAGTGCGGCGGGCGATCCGAGTAGATCTCGCGCATGACCTCCGGGGCGATGTGGGCCGGATCGAACTGCTCCCAGTACAGCTTTCGGCAGACGAAGGTCAGGTTCGCCTCGCTGAAGACGACGCCCTGCCCGTGCCTCTCCGGCGTCAGCGAGGTCATCGCGAATTTGTCGCAATCCCGCTTCGATTTCGTTCCGAAAGTCAGCAAATCTCTGCGATATTTTTCCTCAAAGAAGGAAACGGTGAAACACTCGTTCTTCAACAGGTACTCGCTGGTGTACCGCAGAGGGTTGACGTAAATCGTCACGATCAGCCGCCCGTCGCTCCTCAATCCCCAGAGGCTGCCAAGGCTGCCCCAGCCGATGGTGCACCCGTCGAAATCCTCCAGGGTGCCCGCCGTCGCCAACCCCCACTGCTTGTCGAACATGTTGAACACGTCATATTGCCTGTCGCGAAACTCCATAAACAGCCTCCCCTTTCCTTAATTTTGAAACTCCCGCTTTACATGCGGCAAAGCGGGGGCACATCGTCTTGGGCCTACGGCCTGGAAGGATTCCTCGATCGGGCGCCTCCCCTTTACCTCACGTACCCCAGCTCTCGGAGCCAGGAGACGATGGCCCCCTCCGAGTCCTGCACCCTATCGCGATGCAGCGACAGGCCGTTCCCCAGGACCTTCGCGCCCGACTGGAGGCTCGCAATCGTCCGGACGGTGTCGGAGAACCCGCTTCCGCCGTGCGTGACGAAGGGGACCACGGTCTTGCCCGCAAGATCGTGGGTCTCGAGGAACGTGTAGAGGATCATGGGCAGGTCCCCCCACCAGTTGGGATAGCCGAGGAAGATCGTGTCGTACCGTTCGAGCCCTTCGACGTTTGCCTTCATCCTGGGACGAGCGTTTTTGCCCTGCTCCTCACGCGCGAAGGCGATCAGGTCCGCGTGATTCGTCGTGTAGGGCGTTTCGGGCTCGATGCGGAAGAGGTCCGCGCCGACATTCGCCTGGATGACCTGTGCAACGTACTGGGTGTTCCCCAGGACCTTGCCGTCGATGACGACGGTGCTGTTATCCTCCTCACGGGTCATGTTCTCCGCCTTGTCCGTCTCCGGCACGGAGAAATACACGACGAGAGCCTTCGACTGCGCCTGTGCCGCGCCCGAAAGGAAGGTCATGAGAATGACGAGGACGAGAGATAAAGCCAGCTTTTTCATGATTGCCGATTCCTCCGTTCAAATAATCCAATCCAATCAACAATACAATCCAATCAATCCAAACCAGGCGTGTCAAGGAACTCCTTGAATCGCCCCCTTGAAACGCCACCGACGGCCGCGGCCTCTGCCGTGGCCTTGCCCGCCCTACGCCCGAAAACCTGTCCCCGGCATTCTCCGTGGCCTTCCGGGCTCAATATTCATAATCCGACGCAAGGAGCCGCATGAGTTCTCTGTCGTGGTGGGGCGCCAGTCGGACTTCGTTATCGAAGATCATCGTGGCGCCGCTTTCACGGGTGTAGGGCTTCCAATCCGGCATGCCCTCCGCCGCCGGTTTGCCGCTGCGGGCGAAGCTGATCCATGCGTCGCTCATGCGATCCGCCAGCAGTCTTGCATCCGGTCCGTTGCCCGTGATGGTGTCCGCGCGGTCGACGTTGTGGAACACGAAGGGAATCTCCGCCGTGTGGTAGGAGGTCAGGGCACCGTTCATCACCGGCGACTCCCAGGTGAAGACGTAGGCGTACACGGGAGCGCCGCGCTGGTCGGCCTTGTGAGACATGATCTTGAGCATCGGCAGGCGGATGGTCCGCGAGTCGACGTACACGGCGTCCGCCCTCTTTTTGTCCGGATAGGCATCGAGGAACGCCTTGACAACCTCCTCCGCCTTGTCGCCGTAAGCCGCCTCGAGCCGCCTGTCCGTCTCCTCCGGGCTCCACGTGTTCTGGTTGTCGAACTGCGCCCACCCCATGTCGCGGAGCTGGTCGACCGCCGTCCACTCCGTGAGGTTCGAGCCGATCAGGAGCGCCACGTCCTTCCCCGCCGCTGCAAAACCGTCCTTCGTCACGGGACTCGTCGGCAGAAAATCGCCGTCGACCACGGGCTCCCAGTAGAGACCGTAGCCGCCGCCCAGAGGCGCCGGCAGCTTCATCTCCTCGGCGGTCCGCGCAAGCGCCCTGTCCGACGCCCTCACCAACTCCTCGTAGGGCATGGTCTGCAACATCTCGACGTCCCCCGACCCCATCCCCAGCTCCTCAAGGACGTGATCCGTGATCCTCTCGCTGACCTCACGCGAGGTGAAGATCACGCCCATTCGTTCCGTCGCACCGCTCTCCACGACGCCGCGCCTGAACAGGCCCTTCGCCTCCGGCGTCGTCATGAGCGCCAGCACCTTGGCCCCGCCGCCCGACTCGCCGAAGAGCGTGACGTTTTCGGGGTCTCCGCCGAACGGTGCGATGTTGTCGCGAATCCAGCGGAGCGCATCCACCAGGTCCGTGACGCCGACGTTGGCCGAGCGCTTATATTTTTCGCCAAAGCGCGAGAGGTCGAGGTGCCCGACGAGGTTCAGCCTGTGGTTTACCGAGACGACGACCACATCGCCCCTGCGGGCGAGGTTTGCGCCGTCGTAGACCTCCTCGATCGCCGAGGCCCCCGTGGAGAAGCCGCCGCCGTGCAGCCAGACCATGACCGGGCGCTTCCCGCCATCGTCGATGCCGGGCGTCCAGACGTTGAGGTTCTGGCAATTGCTGTCCTGCCTGAAACTTCGCGGCGGGTTGTCCCAGCCGCTGCCCATCCCGCCCGACCATACCTGAGGGGAGATCGGGCCATAGTTGAAGGCCAGCCTTACGCCCTCCCACGGCGTGACCTTCCCCGCCGGGACGAACCGCTCCTTCGCCTCCGCGTAGGGGACTCCGTGGTAGGTGTAGACGCCGTTTCGCACGTACCCCTGCACCTCGCCCGATTCGGTACGCACCACCGCAACGCCGGGCCCGGCCGCCGACGTGCCGGCCGCATCTCCGGGCGCAGCCGCCCGGGCCGCAACGCCCTCCATCAACCCCGCCGCCAAGGCCAACATCGCAAAAATCTTTCTCATATCCGCGCTCCTTTAGCTTTCCTCGACGAGACGCCCGCTCCACAGTTTGATGATCTAAGGAAACGCTGATTTAATCCATGAAGCACCCCGGTGGTACCCCAGCTTGCCTGTTTTGAGAAGAAGCTTGCCGGGGCCGCCGCTATCAGGATAGCGGCGTGGGGGCTTGGGGGCGAAGCCCCCATGTTAATTTTTAGGGAAGCGCTGGAGATTTTTGCCCATAGATGTTTTGCATATTTCTCTTTAGAAAAATATGCGCTTTTGTTTTAATCAGCGCTTCCCTAAAAACACTCCTCAAAAATCTTCAGAATTTCCTCGTGCGTCATCCGGCGATAGCTGCCCGGAGAGATGGCGCACGAATCTGCAATTCGCTCTAGGTCCGTCTCTTCATTCGCCCCGAGCTGACGGAGCGTCGCGGGCAGGCCAATATCGCCGATGAACTTCGCCAACGCCTCCACTCCGGCGAGGGCCAATTCCTCATCGCTCTTTCCCTCCGGCGGGATACCCCACACGTTCACGGCAAAGCGGCGAAATTTGGGAAGCCCGTCCCTGTAGATATGCCGGTAATAGACGGGGTGCAGGACGGCAAGCCCCTCGCCGTGATTGCAGTTCAGGTACGCGCCGAGCTGGTGTTCCATCTGGTGACACTCGAAGTCCATGCGTTTGCCCAGCTTGATAATCCGGTTCTCGCCCATCGTGGACGCCCACAGAAGGTTGCTCCGCGCAACGCCGTCTTTGGGGTCCTTCAGCGCGGCGGGAAGGTTGCGGATGACGCTCTTCATCAACGCCTCCGAGATGTCGTCCGACACGTTATCCTCGTTGGGCTCGCTGAAGTAGGTCTCCATAACGTGAGACAGGATGTCGAACCCTCCGGAGGCCATCTGTCTCGCCGGGACGCTGTAAGTGTAAGCGGGGTCGAGGAGGGCAAATTTTGGGTTGCACGCAGGATAGTCCCGGCCGGTCTTGACCTTCAACCCCTCATTCGTGATGACGGCGCCCCCGTTCATCTCGCTGCCCGTCCCCGCGACGGTCACGACCACGCCAAGCGGCAGAAGCTCGAAGTCGATGACGCCAGGCTTGGCCCAGAACTCGCTCCAGACGTCGCCATCGTAGACCGCCGCCAAGGAGATGGCCTTGCAGCAATCCATCACCGACCCACCGCCCGCACCGAGGATCAGGCCAACACGTTCGGCCCTCGCCAGGGCCGCGCCCTCCGTCACCTTCGCGTAGGTCGGATTCGCCATGATGCCGGTGAACTCCACGACGTTCCTTCCTGCACCCTTCAGGACCTCCATGATGTCCTCATAGGCGCCGTTCCTCTTGATGGAGCCGCCGCCGTAAGCCAACATCACATCGCCCCTGTACTCCGCGAGCAGGCGGGGCAGGTGTTCCTTCACGCACCCCTCCCCAAAATACGCCTTTGTCGAATTCTCGAAGACAAATTTGTTCATGGCTCGTTCCTCCGATGCGTCCGACGCCTTTCCTGGAGCGTCCGACGCCGCCCGCCTCAGTCGTGGATTTTCAGCCCGTGAAGCATCTTCACGAAGGCGGGGTCGCCGTGGTCCACGATCTCGCTGTGCCCCAGGTCCATCTTCGCGATCGCTCCCATCTCGTCGTCCGTCAGGGCAAAATCCCAGATGTCGAAGTTCTCAGCCATGCGATCCCTGTGGACGGACTTGGGGATGACGGAGACCCCGCGCTGGACGTTCCAGCGCAGCGCCACCTGCGCGGGCGACTTGCCGTATCGTTCCCCGATTCCGGCGAGCACCGCATGGGTAAAGATGCCGTGCTTCCCCTCCGCCAGGGGGCCCCACGCCTGGGGATGCACCCCATACGCCCTCATGTTTTCGAGCGCCGCCGCCTGCGCGAAAAACGGGTGCAGCTCCACCTGATTCACCGCCGGGACCGTGCCGGCCGTCTCGCAGAGGTCCGCGAGGACGGCGGGATAGAAGTTCGCCACCCCGATGGCCCGCGTCAACTCCTGCCGGCACATCTCCTCCATCGCGCAGTACGCGCCGTGGTAGTCCCCCATCGGCTGATGAACGAGATAGAGGTCCACATGCTCGAGCCCCAGCTTCTCCAACGAGGATCACAGGGCCGATTTCGCGCTCTCATAACTCGCGTCCTGCACCCAGAGCTTCGTCGTCACGAACAGCTCCTCGCGGGGCAGGCCGCTCCTTCGTATCGCCGTGCCCACCGCCTCCTCGTTGCCGTACACGGCCGCGGTGTCGATCAGCCGATAGCCGGCTTCGAGGGCTTCGAGCACGACGCGCTCGCATTCGTCCCGGTCCGGTATCTGGAAGACCCCGAACCCCTCCAGGGGCATCATGACCCCATTATTCAGCTTCACGTATTCCATAGCCATCGCCTCCTCGATAGTTGAAAGTGCCATAGTTGAAAGTACCTCGATCTTGCGAACCCCGTCGGCCGAACCGAAACTTGAGTGGATATAACGGCTCACGAAACCCCGTTCTGTCGTAGGATATATTCTACAAACCGGTTGTTACTATCGGTCAACCGCGTTTTTTACGGCTAGATTGTCAAGCCAAAAGCAACAGGTAAATTGAAAAAGGCCTCATTAGGGG
>CAUPUB010000074.1:0-11613 GCA_963514535.1 uncultured Fretibacterium sp. | reverse complement strand
GCGATACAGGGCCGAAGGGAGCAACCGGCGCAACCGGTCCGCAGGGACCGAAAGGGGACCCCGGCCCGGAAGGCCCGAAAGGAACCTTTAGAATGATATTCAAAGGGGGCGAAGGAAGACTTGAGGTCCCAAGCTCCCCTACTGGAGCGTGGCTCGTATTGGCGACCGTTGTGCAAGATATGCAATCTCACGGCGATGGTGTCCTGTTAGTCGAACTCGGCTTCAATCCTTCTACTGGAAGACCCGAGAGAAGGGAGGCGCTAATGCTTATAGTAGAGTCTGGTGCAACGCTAGACCGGAGCGAATGGATGATGTCTGATTTTGGTTGTTCCAAGGAGCTGTTAGAAGACGATATCACGGTTATTGGCTGGGCAATCCCCCGAGGGTAAAAATCAGGAGGTGAAGTAAGTTGCCAGAGCAGTTTTTGCACGGAATTGAAGTAGTGGAGCTTGACGATGGTCCTCGCCCTATTCGGACGGTTAAGAGCTCCGTCATCGGGCTCATCGGCACGGCTCCGGAGGCGGACGCAAAGAAATTCCCGCTGGATACGCCCATTCTCATCGCAGGACGCCGTACCGAGGCGGCGGGGCTGGGAAAGACGGGGACGCTCCCGGCGGCCATCGACGGCATCTTTGACCAGTGCGGAGCCATGGTCGCCATGGTGCGCGTGGCAGAGGGGAGCGCCGAGGAGACGAAGAGTGCTGTCATCGGCGGGGTGGACAACAACACGGGAAAGCGCACCGGCCTGCAGGCGTTCCTGGATGCACGGAACGCCATCAAGGTCACGCCGCGCATCCTTGCCGCCCCCGGCTTCAGCCACGAGCTGGCCGTAGGCACGGAGATGAACAGCCTGGCCCAGCGGCTCAAGGCTGTGGCCATCGTTGACGGCCCTAACACCACAGATGCCGCAGCCATCTCTGCGCGCGAGAACTACGGGAGCGACCGCGTCTATGTGGTCGATCCCTGGGTGAAGGTCTGGGACGCGGTCCAGAAGAAAGAGGTCGTTCAACCCGCCTCGGCCCGCGTCGCCGGGCTCATCTCGAAGATGGACAACGCCAAGGGCTGGTGGTGGTCGCCGTCCAATCAGGTCATCGACGGCATTGTGGGAACCGCGCGTGGAATCGACTTCGAGATATCCGACGTGAACTGCCGCGCCAACCACCTGAACGAGCACGAGGTCGCGACCATCGTCCACGAGAGCGGCTATCGCCTCTGGGGCAATCGCTCCTGCTCGAAGGACCCAAAGACGGCGTTCCTCTGCGTCCGCCGTAGCGCGGACATGATCGCCGAATCCATCCTCTACGCCCACCTCTGGGCCGTGGATCGGGGCATCACGAAGACGTATCTGGAGGACGTCCGCGACGGCGTGCGCGCCTACATCCGGCACCTCAAGAAGGTCGGGGCGCTGATCGGCGGCGACTGCTGGGTGGATCCGGAGATAAACACGCCCGATCAGATTTCGCAGGGCATCGTCTACTGGGACTACGACTTCACGCCCGTCTATCCCGCCGAGCACTTGGTCTTCCGTGCCCACATCACGGACCGCTATCTGACCGACCTGTTCCCGCTGTCCGCATAGGAGGTGAATGGAATGGATATCAAAACGCCAAGAGTTCTCAAGGGTTTCAACCTGTTCGTCGATGGCCGCGGCTATGCGGGCAAGGTCGAGGAGCTGGAGCTTCCCAAACTCACCATCAAGACGGAGGAGTTCCGCTCCGGCGGCATGGATGCCCCCGTCGAACTGGACATGGGCATGGAGAAGCTGGAATGTTCCTTCACACTCGCGGACATCCAGGCGGACGTGTTGCGGCAGTTCGGCATCGGGCACAACCAGCCGGTGGCGCTCACCTTCCGTGGGGCATACGAGCTGGGGGATGGACGCGCCGTCCCTGTCGCCGTGAAGGCCCAGGGCATGATTCGGGAGCTCGACCACGGGACGTGGAAGCCTGGCGAGAAACTGCAACAGAAAGTGTCCGTCGCCCTCAAGTACTACAGCTACAGCGAGAGCGGCGACATGATCCACGAGATCGACGTCGAGAACATGACTCGCATTATCAATGGCGTCGACATGCTGGCCGAGGTTCGCGCCGCCATCGGCGCGTGAGAGGGAGGAAATTGAATATGCAGATTAAGCTGTCGCACCCAGTCATGTCGGACGGGACGGAGCTGAGGGCTCTGAACCTGCGCCGCCCCAAGGTGCGGGACGTGCTCCTCGCCGCAAAGATCGGCGGGACGGACGAGGAGAAGGAAATCCGCGTCCTCGCCAACCTCTGCGAGGTCGCCCCCGACGTCGTGGAAGAGCTGGATATGGCCGACTACAAAAAGCTGCAGGACGGTTATCGCGGTTTTTTCGAGGAGGAGAGCCGGGTCTAGTGGACACGCGCAGGGCGTGCGCTCTCGTTGCTCACGCCCTGCATTTCTCGTTATCTGAAATTCTGGAGCTGAATTTCGAGGATTTCTATGATTGGCTTCATGAGGCTTTGTGGGTCTTGAAGCACTGCGTCGCCAGATGGTAGAAGGGCGCCAGGAGGAGCAGTGCCAGGATGTAGAGAAGTCCCAGCGCCAGGCCCCACAGGGGCGCGGTCAGGGCGATCAGGACGCCGAACATGCAGAAGGCCAGAGCTCCCATCAGTACGGCGGCCACGAGCCCAAAGCCCAGGTCAGCGAACCACCACGCGGCGGCCGCGAACAGGGCAACGGCAAGCACAGTGACAAGCGCCGCAAGCGCGTCGGCGCAGGAACAGGAGCGGAACATGAAGAATCTCGGCATCGGTCTCGTCATCGGGGCATCCCTCGCTTCCTCGGTAGGAGGTACGTTCAAGAGTCTCGACAAGAGTATAGGGCAGCTCCAGGCAAAAGCCAAGGACATCAAGCTGGGGATCTCCGCGGGGGAGAAATGGAAGGATCTCCGCGGCGAGTCTCTGAAGCTGTCCTCCGCGCTCCAGGCTGGGAAGCTGGATGCCGCAGGAATCGCCCGTTTCCACCAGCTGAAGGCCGCGACGAAGGAGGCCGAGGCGGAGGCGAAGAAGTACGGTTTCACCTTGGGCGGGTTGAACAAGCAGCTGGGGACGATGCAGCGTTTCTCCGCCGTCCAGGACGGCTTCCTGCGCCGCGCCGAAGCGAGGGATGCGCGCAAGCAGGAGCGCGGAGAACTGCGCAGCCAGCTAGCCGGTACGATGGCCGTCGGGGCTACCCTTGCGCTCCCCATCTACCAAGCGGTGCAATTTGAGTCCGTCATGGCAGACGTCCGCAAGGTCGTAAACTTCGACACTCCTCAGCAGTTCCAGAAGATGGGGCAAGACATCCTTGACCTGAGCACCAAGCTCCCCGTCTCCGCAAGCGGCATCGGAGAGATCGTGGCGGCTGCGGGACAGTTCGGTATCGCCCGCGATGAAATTCTGGATTTCTCCAACAGCGCGGCAAAGATGGCCATCGCATTCGATATTCCTGCGGCAACCGCAGGAGAAGCGATGGCGAAGATTCGTGCCTCGACAGGAATAACCCAGGTCGAGATGGTTAAACTGGGCGATGCCATAAATCATCTCAGCAATAACACCGCCGCAAACGCTGGGGAGCTTGTGGAATTCATGAAGCGGTCTGCAGGCGTCGGCAAAATAGCCGGGCTCGCCGAATCGCAGACTGCGGCCTTGGGCACAACCTTCATTGCTATGGGCTCCGCCCCTGAGGTTGCAGCCCGCGCGACAAACGCCTTCGTTATGAAGCTGGCGACAGCCTCTAAGCAGTCCAAGCCTGTCTTGGAGGCATTGGGCGATATGGGTTACAGTGCACAAGCGCTTGAAAAACGCATGAAGCTGGATCCCCAGGGCACGATTCTCGAATTTTTAGAGCGGGCGAAGAAGCAGAAGAACGTGCTGGCAGCACTGAGCGGCGTTTTTGGAGTCGGCTGGTCGGACGACATTGCCAAGCTGGTCACGGGGCTGGACACCTATAAAAAATCCCTGGAGCTTGTCGCTGACGAGAAAAGCTATCACAATTCGATGGAAGAAGAGTACCAAGCTCGCGCTGCCACTACTGCAAACGAGCTCCAGCTGCTCCGCAACCAGACGACGCGCCTGGGGGTGACCATCGGGTCGGCATTGCTCCCCGGATTGAATGCCGTCCTGAAACCCCTCGGGAAAATGATTGAGACAGTAGGAACCTTGGCCGCCCGCTATCCCACCCTGACCAAAATCATCGGCGGGGCCGCCGCAGGCTTCCTTGGTCTCAAGGCAGCGACTCTGGCCACGCGCATCGGCTGGTCGCACATCCGGGACGGCGGCAGCATCGCGATCGACGTCTTCCAGCGTCTGCGCCCGTCAGTCATCGCCAACAGCCTGGCAATGGCGAGAATGCGCGGCGAGGGCTCCGCCCTCAATGGGATGTTCTCGGGACTCAGGGGCGGAGTAGGAAGTTTCCTCTCGGGGTTCGGAGCGGACTTCAAGGCGTTTCAGACAGGTATGGGGGCAATGTTCACTCCCTTGACCATGAGTGTCATGGCCCTGGCTGGTGCCATTTATCTGGTCTGGCGCAACTGGGAGGATTTCTCCGGAGCCTGGAAAGAGGGCTGCTCTGAGATGGGCAAAGCCTGGGAAGAGGGCAGGATTGGCGACGCGATCATGAGCGGCCTGGCTACCCCCCTGACCAGCATCATGGTTCTGATTCGAGACGTCACGCAGGGCCTGAGCAACCTCTTCGGCATGACCGGGGACTCGACGGCATTGGATAATGCCGTCGGAGCTGCCCAAGAACGCCTGGCGTCCGGAAACTACAACCCAGGCGACGAATACGTTGCGATGGCCGGAATCTCGGGGCACGCCTCCGGGGGGCTCATCAGCCGCCCCGTCGTGTCGTGGGTCGGAGAGGACGGCCCGGAGGTTGTCGTACCCATCGGCTCGAAACACCGCCAGCAGGGGCTCTTCTGGCTCGGCAAGGCTGCGTCGGCCTTGGGCATGTCGCTCTCCGAAAAGGGAGCGACCGAGCCCTCCGCTGGCGCCTCCCCGAGTTGGATAGATCGCATCCGGGACTTCTCCGCATCTGTGATGACAGCTCCCCAGCCCGCTCTGGCGGGAGCGGGGGGAATAACCAACAATTTCACCATCAACCCAACACCGGGCATGGATGAACAGGGAGTGGCAGATTTGATCATTCGCAAGCTCGAGGACTGGCAGCGGGGGCAGGCAGCAAAACGAAGGAGCTCATACCATGATGATGCTTTCCTTGGGTGACTTTCAATTCGGCGTTGACACCGCAGCCTACGCCGAACTGTCCCTGAAAGCGGAGTGCCCTTGGGCAAAGGTCGATCGCCTCCAAAACACCCCGCAGCATCAGGCGATGGGGCTGGAGGTGCGGAGCATCAGCCTGCGGGGCACGGTCTACCCTTCCTATCGCGAAGCGGGGCTGTCTCAGATAGAGGCCCTGCGGGAGGCCGCCGCCGAGATGAAGCCCCAGCCCCTCATGTCCGGAAACGGACGCTACCTTGGCCGCTGGGTCGTGAAGAGTATTTCGCAGACCGACTCCGTCTTCTTCGAGGACGGAGCGGCGCAGAAACAGGAATTTACGATGGAAATAGAGAGGTTCGACTTTTAGAGGAGTAACGCAAAGGCCCCGCCGAAGCGGAGCCCTTGCGCCTGTCAGGATCGCACCCTGAACAGACGCCCGCTACACGATTTCGAAGCAATCGCGCAGCCTCCTCATTCTACAGGAGGATACGCACTTTGCAACAAGCGCCATTTTTTAAGACAAAGAACGGAACGCTCTACATGGGGGACTGTCTCGATGTCCTCCCCGAGATCCCGGACGGCAGCGTCGACATGGTCCTGTGCGACCTGCCCTACGGGACGACGAACTTCAAATGGGACAAGAAACTGCCCTTCGGTCGGTTGTGGGCGGAATATTCGAGGCTGATCCGGGAGCATGGGGCCATCGCCCTCACGGCGCAGCAGCCGTTTGCCACCGATCTCATCGTGACGGGACGCAAACTGTTTCGGTACGAGCTGATTTGGGAGAAGACCCTGGCCTGCGGCTTCCTCAACGCGAATCGGATGCCCCTTCGGGCGCACGAGAACATCCTGATCTTCTATAAGAAGCTCCCCGTCTATCATCCCCAGATGACGCCGGGGACATCTTATCATAAGAAGGGTGGAGGAGACGGCAGCGTCTACGGCCGGAAATACCGCATCCAGGAACACCGCAATACCGGGCAGCGCTACCCGCGCAGCGTCCTGCGCTTCGCGAACGTTAACGCCCGGAACCACGGGCACCCTACGGAGAAGCCCCTGGAGCTCTTCGAGTGGCTGATCCGAACCTACACGAACGAGGGAGACCTCGTCCTGGACAACTGTCTGGGAAGCGGTACCACGGCGGTTGCCGCCGAGAGGCAGAACCGGCGCTGGCTGGGGATCGAAAAGGAACTCGAGTATTGCGAGATAGCGAAGAGGAGGCTGGAGGAACTTGGAAACACGAACGGCAGTTGACGGGGATCGCCTCGATTTGCTCTGCTGGAAACACTACGGCTCGTTGGACGGGCGCATCGTGGAGACCGTCCTCGACGTCAACCCCGGTTTGGCCATGCACCAGCTTCTGAGCGCCGGACGGGAAATTCGGCTTCCCACCATTGTCCCTAAGCCGAGGGAGCAATCGCTATGGTAGAACGTTATACCCCAACAGCTCGAATTGAAATAGACGGCGAGGACAGAACCCGCCCAATCTGGGAACACCTGGAATCTCTCACCTATTCCGACGCGGAGCAGGGCGAGGCGGACTCACTGGAGATCTCCGTCGCAAACGACCCGCCCTTTGTCATGCCCCCCAAGGGAGCGAAGGTGCGTCTCTGGATGGGGTATAAGGAGGAGAGCCAAAAGCTTATGGGGACATTCGAGGTGGACGAAACCTCGGTGGAGCTGAAGCCCGCCGTCATGCGGATACGGGCGCGCTCGGCTTCCTTCTCGAAGGGGAAGGACAAGCAGAAGGAAGACATTGAGTGGGAGGGCATCACCCTGGCCGAGCTGGCCGAGAAGATCGCGGCCAGGCACGGCTATAAGGCCAAGGTGTCGATGGATATCCGTTACGATGCCGTTGCTCAGACGCAGGAGTCCGACCTGCACTTCCTGCAACGTCTGACGGAGGAGGCAAACGGCAGCTTCGCCATCCGGGACAACACGGTCCTGATCTTTCCTCCGAACCTGAACAGCCGGCCGAAGACGACGCTGGTCTACACCGAAAGCTGCACGGGCTCATTTACACTCGCAGATCGAGGAAAGTACGGCGTAGTCGAGGCAAAGTGGTGGGACGCCGCAGAGGCGGAGGAGAAGAGCATCGAGGTTGAGCGCGGCGAGGGGGAAGCGGTTTATACCATCAAGAAGCGCTTCAGGAACGCCTCCGAGGCGAAGGTCGCGGCGGAGAACAAGGCGGAATTGCTTCAACGGGGGCTGGTGCAGGGGGCGCTTACGGTACCGGGAGATGCTTCCATCGTTGCGGGGGCGGAGATTACTCTGGAGGGATTCAAACCGGATGAGCTGAACGGAGCCTACCTGGGGACGAACGTTCAGCAGTCGATGTCAAAATCCGGCTGGACCACCCGAGTAACACTCGAACGCTTGTAAAGTTTTTTTGTGGATAAAATCGTGGATAACATGTGGATAATTAAGTTATCCACAAAATACATTCTCATTTCGTGACAACGCGGCTCTCATTTCAAGTTGAAATTGTCATGATATTCGGGCACTGCGCATCCTCCTCCTCAGTTCCACATACCTGCATAATTCTGCATGGACCTGTAGTCCTCATGCCGCCTCGGCGTCCTCACCCCGCGCATGGCCCGCTCGTAGGCGGTGGATTCTCCACCATTCGCCCCGCGACGGCGCATCCCCTCCGCCCGCACTCGCTCCGGTGCGATTCGGAGCTCCGCCAGACGCTTCCGCGCCGCCTCGTACTTCGGAGTCCCCGGCGTATTCACAACCCGCAGGAAGTCATCGATGGCGTCCGCCTCCGCGGCGCTGCGCTTCTGCTGCTCGTACCGCGCTATCCGTACGGCGTCGTTCTCGATCGCCTCCCGGATGGGACGCGCGCCCGTGGCGCGGGCTACACGCTCCCCCATCGTGTCGTACCGGAACGCCACCCGGTCCCGTCGGCGGTCCCGCGTCTCCCCCATGACGGCCTTGATGGGGTTGGCCAGGCCGGGGGATATACCCTCGATCAGGTCCATAAAATTGCCGTCGTCGAAGACCTTGGGCAGGCTTTCCACGACCCGCGCGGCGGTCGCTGCTGCCGGGCCCGTCAGGTCCTCTAGCTCGCTGGGGAAGAAGTCCCCCATGCCCGCACGGCGCCCGACGTCGATGCCCAGGTTCGACAGCGCCCCGTACAGGATCGTCCGCTTCACCGATTCGGGCAGTGAGCTCTCGGCGACCAACTTCTTCGTCTCCAGCTCGAGGTCCTTCCCGAAGATGCTCTTGAGCCAGTCCTTCAACCAGTCGAACCCCGGCAGCCCGAAGACCCCAGACAGCACGACCATGGGCGCCCAGAACCTCGCCTGTTCCCAGCCCTTCAGCTTCCCGACGCCCGGCAGGGCCAGCTCCAGCATCTTGACCGGGAACTTCTTGAACTGGAAGAGCAGGGTCCCGATGGGGCCGGTACGCCGGATAAAGTTAGGCGCGTCCGCCACGGAGTAGTCAAAGTTCACGTCGTCGTTGACCTGCTTTGCGTACTCGATGGCCGCCGACCGGTTCATCCCTTCGGACAGCGCCTTGCGGTACGCGCCGATCAGCGTGACCTTGCGGGCCATGCCGTCCACCAGTCGGAACGCCATCATCGAGGTATCGGCCAGGAGTCCCCGCGCCTGGTGGACCTTGCTGTAGCCGCTGGGGTTCTCCGCCGTGATGTTCTCCTCCACCCCCGCGTCGGCGTAGAGGCGCAGCGTCATTTGATTCGGGTGCAGGTACTCCGCCAGGGCTTTAATGGTCCAGGTCGGCCCGATGATCGCCTGGGTCCCATTTAACTGCGACAGGTTCATGGCGGCCGACGCAATGTTCAGGAACCCCAGCTTGCAGTGCGCGGTCAGGCTGGCAATGCTGTTGGCGGCTACCGTGGCCGGACGGTCCCCAATGATGTTTGGGAGGTACCTCCCCAGCCAACTATTTCGCACCCAGTTGTTCAAGGTCTGCTCGACGTTCGACGGCACGCCCAGCACGTCGTTGATGTAGTCCTTGGTGTAACGCGCCAGCCCCTTGTGGTCGTTGTCGAATCGCCCGAACGTCCGCTCAAAGAGGTTGATCCCGTCGTGCTTCAGCGTGTCCATGGCGATGTACCGGGCGCTCAGGTTCAGGTAATGCCGAAGTGCGTACTCCATGTTGGTGTCGAACCCAGCCACGCCCTTGCGCTCCCAGGCGTTCTTGAACACGCGGGACCGGCCCTTCATCCGGGCCGCGCCCTCCAGGAGCCCTCGCGCCTCCTCTGGGGAGAGGTCCATCGCCTTCTCGACGTTCCCCATCAGCTTGAAGTACTGCATATCCCCCAGCGTCACGGCGTCCAGCTTCCCGCGTCCGCCGAAGTCGTCCAGTGCAGGAGCCACCCGAATGTTTCGGTTCTCGCCCTCCTTCTTCATCTTCTCCGCGGCCTTGATCGCCTCGTTCATGGAGCGGAAGCTCGTGACGATCTTCCCATCCTCCAGCACACGCCAGGCGTGGAAGAAGTGGGGAACGTAACCTTTTCTGTACTCCATATTCTCCTTGCCGTATATGTTCCGTTGAGCGCTGAGCATCCGGTGCGCGTTGTCGTAGAGCCCACGCACCAGACGGTAGGCACGGACCATGCCGTCGTCAAAGCCCCGCCCCCTTAGCTCCTCCGCCGTGAACGTCTTGCCAAGCGCGTCTCCTGCCAACAGGACCTCGTTGAAGAGCGAGACCTGCTCTTTGCTCAGAAGCCCCCCTCGACCCTTCCTGCCGTAGATCGCATCCACGGCCTTGTTCCAGTTTGACCGCATCCGCTCCTGCTTCTCGACGGCCTCCTTCGCCATGCCGAAGAACGGCCGAAACTTCGCGTGCCGCTTCGCCACGACGCTCGGGCTGTTGAACAGGTCCATCATCCGGGTGTCGTTACTCGTGTCGCGGACCTTGGTATCGACCTCCACACCCTTCCGGGTCGTGGTCGTGACCGTCTTGGGGCGGGGCTGCACTTCCCCCTGCGTCTTGGCAGGATTGTTCGTCCCGGCCTTCACGTCCTCCGCGCCGTAGATATCCCCGAACGCCCCGTCCGAGGCGAACAGCCGGTTGTAGACGCCGCGCATCTCATCAGAGAGCTCGATGCCCAGAGCCTTCGCCGTGTCGTTGTAGACCTCGATCATCCAGTTGCGGATGCGCCGGAAGGCGTCCCGCAGCCGAGCTGTCGGGGCCTTGCCCTCGGACAGGTACGTCTCGAAGCCTCTGGAGAAGAACTCGTGTGCCTTCGTTTTGGCGCCGTCCGTGTCCGCGTCGAACGCCTCGCGGGAGACCCCGGCCTCCTCAAGAATCGTCTCCACGTCCTCAGCAAGCTGAGGATCGACACCCTCCAGACCGCTGAACTCCACCATCTTGTTGAGGACGTGGTGCCCGAACTCATGGAAGCTCGTGCTCTTGTTCGCCGTCTCGAAGAAGTCAATGATACTCGTCCCGTCCGGGAGAAAGTACGTCCTGCCGTTGGGGGCGGATACACCACGGGGGGCCATCCCCATCTGGGAAGTGCCCCCCGCCCTTTCAGCGTCTAGCCCTTCTGTTGCCCCTGCTTGGCTGCTTTCTCTGCCCTTCTCTGTTGCACTGCCGCCCAGAACGCTTCTTCGCCCTTCTCGTAAATCTCCTCGGTCATGGGATATATCTTCCGTCCCTTCGACCCGCCTTCCGGGGAAGACTGTAGTGTCGATCCTGCTGTAGCCATCCGATACGCCCTCCTTCTTAACTCTCTCAAAGACCTCGCGCGGCTTGTTGCCATACTTGAAAGACGTTGCTGCGAGGTCCACGAACCGCCCTGTCTCTGCGAAGCGCCTCAGGTTACGTCCCGCTGCCACGTTGGGGTCGATGTCCGCCATGTGGACGTAGACCTTATAGCCCTTCTGGTGGAGATCGTTTATGTACTCATCCTTT
Source organism: uncultured Fretibacterium sp. (assembly GCA_963514535.1). Lineage (GTDB taxonomy): Bacteria > Synergistota > Synergistia > Synergistales > Aminobacteriaceae > CAJPSE01. The sequence goes on along the minus strand of CAUPUB010000074.1, from coordinate 505 downwards.
AGTTTCGCGTAACTACTCCCTACGATGGGAATTACAACGTTTTTCCCCTCATCGGTAACATCATCGTATACTCTACCGACAATATCCTTGCTTTCTGCGTGAACGAACCCAGCGCCGAAGCCGTCGTCAAACTCAGGAATGAGTTTTTTCGCTTCGTCGCTGTCGATAAGCATGGACTTGTACTTGCTGGAGATGGGGTCTACAAGGGCGGAGGATTTGCCGCTGGCGGGAAGGCCAATGATGATATCGGCCCTGCGGTCGTTTCTGACTTCCCCATTATAGACAGTCCGTTCCCTTCCGTCAACGACCTCCGTCACCGCGGAGCCGTAGCTCATGAGCTTGTCATAGACCTGCTGTCGGATGGGCTCGCGGTCCGGCATGCCCAGCGTCGAGCCCGTGGCCGTTCTGCTCCTCGCGTCCTGGACCTCGGGGATAGCGTCGTACTCCTCTGCGGCGATGGGCTCTCCAGCCTCCAGCTTCTCCAGCGCCGCCATGTACTCCCCGG
>CAUPUB010000073.1:0-12078 GCA_963514535.1 uncultured Fretibacterium sp. | reverse complement strand
TTATAACAGGGGCATAGAATCGAGATCATTTCACCATTCCTCCGCATCCAACACCTGCAGCAGCGCCCGCAGCGCAGCGGCGCGGTGCGAGACGGCATTCTTCGTCTCCGGCGGGATATCGGCAAAGGAACCGCCGAATCCATCCGGCCAAAACAGCGGGTCATACCCGAAACCTTCACTCCCCGACGGACGCTCCGCGATTCGGCCCCGGCACTCCCCCTCGCAGACCAGGGTCCACCGCTCGGGGACCGACAGGGCCAGGGCCACCACGAATCGCGCCCGGCGATCGCCCCTCCCCTCCATCTGCGACAGAAGCCAGCGATTCCGGTCCTCGTCGGTCCCCTCCACGATTCGTGCGGAACGGATGCCGGGAAGCCCTCCCAGGGCCGCGACCTCCAGGCCGCTGTCGTCCGCCAGGCTTGGCAGGCCGGACGCCTCCGCCCAGGCTCGGGCCTTCAACACGGCGTTCACGGCATAACTATCGCCGGTCTCCTCGACGGCAAGAGCCCCGACCTCGGGGGCAAACAGGAGGCGCCCGACGAACGATTCCGGCAGAATCGCACGGAACTCCTCATACTTGCCCCGATTGCCCGTGGCTAGGAGCAGCGCCTCAAAAAACAAGGGCGCTGCGCTCCGCCGCCGTGAACTCGAGCGCCGCCGTCTGCCGCTCCCGAATCTCGCGACACCCCTCCAGGCAGAGGTCGAAGATGCGGTCGGTCTCCGCTCGCGAAAAGGGAGCCTCCTCCCCGGTCCCCTGGACCTCGACGAAACGGTCGGCGTGGTCCGCGACCACGTTGAAATCGACGCTGGCCGCCCGGTCCTCCTCGCTGTCGAGGTCAAGGCGGACCGCTCCGCCGACGATCCCCGCGCTCACCGCAGAGATGCACGACAGGAGCGGGAGCATCCCGAAGGCGCCCCCATCCCTCAACACCCTGAGTGCATCCACCAGAGCAACATACCCGCCGTTGACGGATGCGACGCGCGTACCACCGTCGGCCTGGAGCACGTCGCAGTCGATCATGACGGTCCGGGGGCCCAGCCCTTTCAAATCCACGGCCCTGCGCAGGGCCCGCCCTATCAGGCGCTGGATCTCGGCACTGCGGCCACTGATCCCCGAGCGGACGGCGCGCTGCGTCCGGCGGTCCGTGGAGCGCGGCAGCATCGCGTACTCCGCCGTGATCCATCCCTGATCCGTCCCCCGCAGAAAAGCGGGGACCTTCTCCTCCACCGTCGCGGTACAGAGCACCCGAGTCTCGCCCTGGGTGACCAGGACAGAGCCCTCCGCGTAACGCGTATAGTGCCGCTCGAAGGAGAGGGGGCGCAGCGCGTCGAACGGCCTTTCCCCCCGCCGCGGGATCTGGGCGTCCATCGCTAAGCGCGCGGCAGCTGCCACGGCACCGTCAGATCGATGGGGGCCCCACTGGAGGACACCGCACCGTCGATCAGGAAACGCACCTTGACGACCGGCGGGAAATTGTCCTGCATCGTGCGGACGATGCCCGTCACCAGGAACTGGCTGTTTCGCTGTCCCAACTTGGAGAGGGCTGCGGCGAAGCCCCTGGAACAGTCCAGAAACACCGTGTCTGCGCTCCGGAATACGTGGAGCACGCGCACGTTGGACTCCGTCCCCTCGATACCGCTCATGGTAAGAAGGGTCTGGACGGCGTCCCTGATGTTGTCCTCCTGAGGACGGATGAGGAAAGGCCGGACGTCCTCAGCCAGGCCTCCATTCTTGAGGAAGTAGAGCCTCAGGCTGACCTGCTGGATATCCCCACGCACCCCGGAAAGCGCGGCCTTCGCCCTCTCCTTTTTCTGCTCCGACTCCGTCAACGCCCTCAAATCCTCCCCGTTTTCGACCCTGTTCTCCGGCTTCAGCAGGGAACGGGTGTTCAGGGAGCGCACCATCCAGGACGTTCCAAGGTAGCCCGCCACGAAGCAGAGGAGGATTACTCCGATCCAGGAAAAAAGGCGCAACAAAAGCGGCGGCCGCTCCCGCCCCGGGGAGCGGGAATCCCGACTGCGGTGACGCAGCCTCCGGCTGTCGAAGTCGTCATCGTAGTCATCGTCGTAACGATCGTCGGGCACATCCCTGAGACGAGCCATCAAGCATTCCCCCCACTTACAGATATTCATACGCGTATGCGCATCGATTTGATTGTCTCCAAAACCTCACTTCAAATAATTGACGATCCCCTCCGCCATCGCCTCGGCGATCCTCCGCTGGTAGCCCGGATGGTCCAGAAGCTTGGCCTCTTTGAGGTTCGTCACGAAGCCCGTCTCCAAAAGCACCGCCGGCATCCCAGCCCCCCGAAGGACGAAGAACGGCGCCTGGGCCACCCGCTTCATCGGAATGCCCCGCAGTTTCCCCGCCTTGAACAGGGCCTCCGCCAGTTCCGTGCTCTCGCTGATCTTGTTGTTCTGCTGCATATCCCCCAGGATACGGAGCAAAAGCTCCGTCCTTCTGTCCACGGCCGCGGAGCTGCCGGACTTCTCCTCCACATACTCCCGGTTCTCTATCTTGGCGAGCGTGAGTGCATCCTTATCCGTCGGCAGCGCCATGATGTAGATCTCGAATCCCGCGGTATTCTTCAGCGAGGGCAGCGCATTGGCGTGGATGCTGACGAAGACGTCCGCATTGGCCTGGTTGGCGATGTCCGTCCGCTCCTGGAGCTTCAGGTAGACGTCGGTCCTCCGGGTCATCCGGACCTCGAACCCCTTGCCCCTCAGGACCGCCTCCAGAGCCAGCCCAATCCCCAGGTTGATGTCCTTCTCCCGAACGCCGTTAGCCGTCGCCCCGGGGTCCTTTCCCCCATGACCGGGGTCCAGAACGACCAGACGCTTCCCTCCCCTCCTCGCGGGAGGCTGGGCCGGGGTCTTTCCCCTGGGGGATTTCCCAGATGGTTTGGGCGTGGGATCCTGTGCGGGGGCGGGCAGCACGCGGATATCCGCAGGAGATTCGAAGAAGAAGTCCAGCACGATGCGCCGCGGGGCATCCAGGGCCAGGCGCTCCACACGCAGGCTCTTGGACGAGAAGACCAGCGACACACCGGACGGCCCCCGTTCCAGATCCACGGAGACGTTACCGTAGGGGGACGGAATCCCCTCCAGAAATTCCAAGGCGTTGGAGAAGAGGGCCCGAACGCTGCCCTTCTCCACCTGGATCTGCGGCTCGGCCCCATCGCTGCAATCGATCACGGCCCGCACCCGCTCGCGCGACGTGCTCCACCGAAGGCCCCGGATCTCTCCTCTATCCCTGACACCATCCCCTGTGGGTTCCGGTTTCGCCTCGGACCTGCCCTTTGCGGGCCCCTCCCTCACGGGCTTTTCCTGGATCGGCTTTTCCTTAACTGGCTTCTCCTTGACTGGCTTCTCCTTCGCCGGAATCGGGGGCGCTGCATCATCCGCCCTATTCGTCCCCCCAACTTCCTTTCCTCCCGCCTGCGGGGTCCCTTTCCCCACAGGTTCCGAAGGGGATGGGACGGAGGCATTCACCATGGAGGAGGGCGTCGTCGCGGGAAGCGCTTTCGAGCCGGCCGATTCGGAGGGAGGGGCATCCGGCTCCATGTCGAAACGCAGACGGTTCCCCGCCCCCGTCCCGGTCACCCTCTGGAAGAGTGACAGGACGGACGGAATGTCCAGCCACCAGCGTCCGTCCCGTTCGAAGGCCGCCCCATAGAGCGGGATGAGATAGAGGTCCCTCCAGGCGGCCACAGCATCCAAGACGATACGGAACCGCACGTCGCCGCGGACGAGGTGCAGTTCCTCCCCGGACAGCGACGCCTGGAATCCCAGGAGCGCTCCCGTGTCCGTCAGGGAGACCCAGGGCTCGGCGTTGGGGCCATTCGTCGTCGGGACCGAGCCCAAGACGTTTCTGCCCCGATAGAGCGTCGCGCTGCCCCAGGCCGGCCCCGAAAACATCAAAAAGGCCGCCAGGAAGAATCCCAGAAGCCTCAAGGACAAAGAGAAAATTCCTGGCCGAGAATTTCCTAAGCAGAAGTTTCCTGGATGGAAGTTTCCCGAATGGAAGCTTCCTAAATGGAAGTTTTCTGGATGAAAGTTTCCTGGACAGAAGTTTTCTGAGTTAAAGTTTTCTGGACGGAAGCGGCCTCTCATACTGAGCAGGAGGCCCTCGCGATGATCGAGGCAGCCTCAAGGGCAGCCTCGGCACTCACATCCAGGTGGGTGACCAGGCGGAAGGTATCCGGCGCGGACTTGTTGAAAACGACCCTCTCCCTGCGGCAGGACTCGAGGATCCTGTCGGCGGAGGGCACGTCCTTTGCCCTGAAGTAGACCATATTGGTCGGGCGCGCCGCCATAAAGACATCCAGACCGGCATCCGCAAGGGTCGAAGCGATCCTCCGGGCGTTCTCGTGGTCCTCCGCCAGGCGTTCGATGTTGTGCCGCAGCGCGTAAAGCCCGGCGGCTGCGACGATCCCAGCCTGACGCAGCCCTCCTCCAAGGCGCTTGCGCCAGAAGCGCGCACGTTCGACGAAGGCGCGCGAGGCGCAGACCAGGCTCCCCATGGGCGCGCCCAGCCCCTTGGAGAGGCAGATCTGGACGCTCTCGGCATCGCGCACCAGGTCGGCGGGCTTCACCCCCAACGCCACCGCCGCGTTGAAGAGGCGGGCCCCATCAATATGGACATCGAGGCCCCGGTCGTGGGCCCACGCCGCGCGCTCGGATATCTCCTGAGGCGTCGAGGCGTGCCCACCCCGCCGGTTGTTGGTGTTCTCGAGGCAGAGCAGCCGGGCCCGGACAAAATGGACGTTATTCGCAGGCTTCAAGACGGCCTCCATATCCGGAATGCCGGGAAGCCCCGAGGGATCGTCGGCTGCAAGCGGCATGATCCCGCCCAGACAGGCCATGCCGCCTCCCTCGAAGTTGAGAATATGAGACTCCCGCCCGAGGATGACCCCCTCGCCGCGGCTGCAGTGCGTCAGAAGCGAGACCAGATTGCCCTGCGTTCCGGAAGTGACGTAGAGGGCCGCCTCCTTACCCAGGAGCCCGGCGGCCTCCTCCTCGAGGCGCAGCACCGTCGGATCGTCTCCGTAGACGTCGTCGCCGACCTCCGCCTCCGCCATCGCCCTCCGCATCTCCGCGCAGGGCTTCGTCACCGTATCGCTCCGCAGATCTATGGGAAACAACGAACACACCTCCAGACCACCCTGCCAAATTTCGCCTTACTCACCTTATTCCATTTCCAGATTCCATTTCCAGATCATTTGAAATTGGAATCCTAAAGCCAGCCGCAGAAACGGGCCCAAGGCAAAAGATCGTCCCTCACCAGGCACCCTGAAATCTTGGCCGTGTGCTCCGGACGTCCATGGAAGTCCGTCCCTGCAGTCGTATAGAGCTTGCGTCTCTCGGCCTCGTTCAGGCAGCGCCACGTCTGCATCGGCTCCGCACCATGAAACCAGCACTCCACCCCCCAGAGTCCCATCTCCTTCAGTCGGTCCAGGACGGGCTCGAAGTCCTTGGGGTCGGTCAGGGAGCTCAGGGGGTGGGCCCAGACAGGCAGCCCCCTTGCCTCGCGGATGACGCGGATGGCGTCCTCCGTGGAGAGGAGGGAGCGCGAAACGTAGGCGGATCCGCCACGGCCGAGGTAACGCGAGAACGCATCCCGAATCGAGAGGGCGTAACCCCTCTCCCAGAGCGCCTGTGCTATATGAGGACGCCCCACGATACCCCTTGCGTGCGCCTCGATGTCCTCCATGGAAATCGATATTCCAAGCCTCCGAAGGCGCTCACATATCTCCCAGTTTCTCTTCCGGCGTGCGTTTCTGTACTGAGCCAGGACCTCGCCGAGCCCGGGGGAATCGAGGTCGAAGCGATAGCCCAGGATATGCAGTTCCCCCTTCGGTGAGGTGGATGAGAGCTCGATCCCAGGGACACCGCGAATATTGAACCGACGGCAGCCCGAGAGAAACGGCATGACGCCATCGATGGTGTCGTGGTCCGTCAGGGAGGCGACGGCGACCTTGTGTTTGTGCAACAGACACGCCAATTCCGACGGGGCGAAGGCCCCGTCGGAACAGGTGCTGTGGATGTGCAGATTGATCCGGATCAAGCGCTATTCCTTTCCGGCGTCCTCCTGGAGGATCTGGTCCAGCTCGAAGAGGGACGAAACGTCCAACAGAAGGATGAGACGGCCGTCGGCGGGCTTGGCGACCCACAGGACGTAGCGTTTGTCCATCGCGGAGGAGAGCTTTGAGGCCGTCTCCAGCTGGGAGTCGTAAATCGTGCGCACCTCGCGGACCGAGTTCACGATGATCCCGAACATGACGTCGCTGACGGAGAGCACGACGATGCGGGCCTCCTCGGTCAGGGGCGTGGAGGGCATCCCGATCTTGAGCTGCATGTCGAAGACCGGCACGATCGTCCCCCTGAGATTAATGACGCCCCTGATGTACCCCGGCGCGTTGGGGACGCGGGTGATGAAGGGCGGGACCCGCACGATCTCACGGACGATGTTGACGTCCACCCCAAAATCCTCGTTTCCCAGAGCGAATACGAGATTGATGTGTTCCTGTCCCAGCGATTCGACGTCAATATCCTTCCCGATAGACTGCTGCGGGACATCGACGACGTCCGCTTTCTTCAGCTGCGCCGACAACTTTCGCTCGCCTCCTTCACGGACCGCACCGGCTATTCGGCCCGGCGGCCCGATTCAACCAACCATTTTTCGTCCCCCGACAAGGGACGCATTGATTTATTATAGCCTATTCCCGCGAATCCGTCGCAGCCCGCCGGCCCCTCAACGTTAAAAATCCAGGAAAGCGCTGATTAAAATCATGAAGCGCCCGTTAATTTTTAGGGGAATCGGCGCCCTCCCCGTCCCCCCTCCCAAAATGCCCCGCGATGCGCATGGAGCTCAGGATGACGGAGATGGAGCTGGCGGCCATGGCGCTCTCCGCCACAATCGGGTTCAGCAGCGAGAGCATCGCCAGGGGCACGGCCACGACGTTGTAGGCGAAGGCCCAGAACAGGTTTTGCCGAATGACCTCGAAGATGCGCCGGGAGAGCGAGATCGCGTCGGCCACCCGCGACACGCCGCCCTTTACGATCACGATGTCCGCGTTCTCCACGGCCAGGTCGCTGCCCGCCCTCATGGCCACGCCGATGTCCGCGCCCTTCAGGGCCGCGGCATCGTTGATCCCGTCGCCGGCCATCAGGATTTTGCGTGCGACGGCCCCTGAGCGCAGCGAAGGGCTGCCGGAGCGGTACTGTTCCTCCGTGCGTGCGACGGCCCCTGAGCGCCCCTCTTCCTCCGTCCGCCCCCGGGCTTGCCAGTCCCGCACGAGGGCCAGCTTGTCGTCCGGCCGCAGGGCGGCGCGGTAATCGTCGACCCCGATCCGGGCCGCAACGCTCCGCGCCGTGCGCTCGTTGTCGCCCGTCGCCATGACGACCTCGACCCCCATCTCCCGAAGCCGCCGCACGGCCTCCGGGGTGTCCTCGCGGATGGGGTCCTCCACGGCGATGAAGCCCAGCACCTCGTCGCCCGAGCGCATCTCGACGACCGTCCGGCCAAGGTCGAGCTGCGCCCCATAACGATCCGGGTCCACGGGACGCCCAATGAAGAACTCCCGCCCCCCGACCGACGCGCGCACCCCCTCGCCCGCGGTCTCCGCCACCTCCGAGACCTCAGCGTCGCCCGCCGCAGCTGCGGCGATGGCCTTGGCCAGGGGATGGGTCGACGACCTCTCGATGGAGGCCGCGGCGTCCAGCAGGTTGGGCGTCAGGTTCGTCTCCACGACCTTTGGAGCGCCCTCCGTCAGGGTCCCCGTCTTGTCCAGGATCGCGGCGCCCAGCTCACGGGCCGTCTGGACGGCCTCGGCGTTGCGGATCAGCAGTCCGCGCTTCGAGGCCGCGCCCGTCCCCGCGACGAGCGCCATGGGAATGGCGAGCCCAAGCGCGCAGGGGCAGGCGATCACCAGCGTGGAGATAAAGGCGTTCAGCGCCTTTGCAGGGCTGGCCGTCCCCAGGAAGGCCAGGGGCAGGGGCGACGTCCCGTATATCCGATACAGGACCCACCAGAACGCCCCCGACAGCACGGCCAGCAGGAAGATGACGGGGACGAAACGGTTCGTCACCCGGTCCGCGAAGGCCTGGATGGGGATTTTCGCCCCCTGGGCCTCGCGAATCAACGAGGCCATGCGCGAGAGGAAGCTGTCCTCCCCCACCGATGTGGCCCGTACGCGCAGGGCGCCCGTCAGGTTCAGGGAACCTCCCGTCACCGCATCCCCCACGCCGCGGGACACGGGGATGGACTCCCCCGTCAGCATGGACTCGTCGATCGACGTCGTGCCCCGGACGATCTCCCCGTCCACGGCGATGCGCTCGCCCGGCAGGACGACCACGACGTTTCCCGACTTCACCGCTTCGATCGGGACCTCGACCGTCCTACCCCCCTCCTCCTTTCCGCCGCCCTCCTTTCCGATACCCTCATCGGAGAGCAGCAGCCGCGCCGTGGGCACGGAGAGGGACAGGAGCGCCCGTACCTGTTTCGACGCCCGGTCCCGGAGCCGGGACTCGATGTAGCGTCCCGTGAGGTGCAGGGCCACGATCATCGTCGATATGGCGCCGAACGAGGGGAAGGCCGGGTCTGCCCAGGAGACGAACACCGTGCCCCAGGCGGAGAGCGCGCCCAGCGCGACCAGCACGTCCATGTTGGCGTGCTGGTGCGAGAGGGCTATCCATGCGCTCCGGAGGATGCGGCGCCCGACCCCGAAGAGGACGAAGGCCCCGCACACCACCTCGATGAAAGGCATGGCCTGCATGACGCGCCTCATGGCCCCGGCGTGCACCGACGGTCCGCCGTACATGTGCAGCACCATCAGGACCATGAGCGGAACGACGACGGACCAGGAATAGATCACCCCGCGCCGCGCCGCACGATACCGCTCCTCCTCCTGTCCCTCGCCGGGCGGGCTTCCGATGTCGTAGCCCACCTCGCGCACCGCCCGCTCCAGGACCTCCCGCGGCACCGGGCGCTCCAGCACCACAAAGGCACTGTCCGTCGCCAGGTTCACCGCCGCGAACGCGACCCCGTCGACCTTCGACAGCTCCCGCTCCACCATCTTGGCGCAGGTCGCGCAGGTCATCCCGGAGACGTAGAGGCTGACCTTCTCCTCAGTAAAGCCATTTTCAGTCTTCCCATGTTCCATCATGTCTCACTCGCCCCTCCGGGGTGCGTCCGAATCCGTGGCCGGCGCATCCCAATTCTGTTCTATCTTATAGACCTTACCACAATCCCCGGGGGCCGCAAGGGGGGCCCAGCAAGGGCGCTTCGCCTCGGCCCGGAAACGGCCGACGGCGGCCCAGGAGCGGGCTGGGCGCCCTCTGGACCTCTCCCACCTGGCCGGGGCGGACGTGGAATGATGGGGAATCCTGTCGGAAATCTTGAGGCCCAGAAACCATCTATAGGCAAGATTGAGTCGTATTTCCTGTGTTCCAGCTGCCGTCCAGAGCGAATCCCATAGAGATAACCGATGAGAAGCATCTTGATATGAGAAGTACCGGGTCTATGGCCGGTCGCCCCCGAATTTTAACCTATTCTTAACTTTCTTGCTATAGCTCTTGCACTTTTTCGACAGCCTGACCGCCCTCCCTGGGAGGGCCTTAATGTTGGGGGCAAGCCCGTGCCGGCCCGTCCCCGTCAATCCGACATCCTGGCTTTCCGCTCTCCGTCCGGGATGTTTTTTCTGGATACGATGAAGCCCTTTTCCAGGTCCCCCATCAGCCCCGCATCGGCTTTGGCGTCGTTCAATTTATCGTCCTCGTACAGGACGGACAGCCCCTGTTTCGAGTCGTGCTCAAGAACATGATGACGCATATAAAGCTCTTCCTGCTGCAGGGAGATGTTGTACTCCTCGGCAACGACCTTCTGTATACGGGGGAAGTTCTCCCTGCCGTCCTGGAACAGAACGTGGGCGAACGCTCTTTCCTCGTCGGTCAGCGCCTGGATACAGCGTCCGGCGGCATGTTCCGCGGCCTCCAATGTCCATTGACCGGGGCCGAACAGGTTTCTAAAGTTCCCGAACAGAACCTCCTTGCGTCCCGTTTCGTACTGCATGGCGGCGTAGATTGACAGCAGGTCTTCGACCTCCCATCCCTTGCCGTCCATACTGGGGACACCCTTGACCTCGCGACGCACCGCCAGGCCCTCGGGGGACAGCCCCAGGTCCGCCATCTTCTCCGCCACCGCGGCCTTGCGTCTCGTCTTTCCCCGTACCTCCTCGTCAAAAGCGTTGTTCAGGGGGTCATAGACGTAGCGGACCCAAGCCCCCTCGCGCGTACCGCGTCCGCCGTCCAGAAGGTCGAACATCCGCAGCGGGTTCAAAGTTTTGAAGTTGATCTTGTCTTTCAGAGCGGCGGCCTTCCCCTTGACGGCTCCGACGTGCCTGTCTTCCTCATCTTCCTTCTGAGCCTTGACGGTCCCTACATACAGCTTGTCCAGGTCCGAGGGGCCTTTGACCGCGCCGATCCGCTGAGGCAAGGTTTTGGCCTTTTCCAACAGCGGAGCAGCCAGCTCGTTGGCAAGCCAGTCCTGGTATTCCCTTCGTTCCGCCCTGCGAGCCTCAAGAGCCTCGCGCCCCTCCTTATGAAGCTGCTCGATTTGATCCTTCAAGGTGCGCAGGTCGTCCAGGGTCATGTCGTTGAGCGTCCTGGTCCCCAGGTATTTCAGGTCGGCGGTATTCATCGTGTCGGCAGCCTCGGGGTTCTCCTTCAGGTACTCCTCCAGCTCCGCACGGATGTCCAGCTCCTCTTGTCTGCGTTTCTTCAGGTCGTATTTCTCAAGAATCGCCTGGATGCGGTCCCGGAACAGACAGTCGATCCCACTGTCCCCCGCCATCTTGTTGATGCCCTTAACGAGCCTGTTGACCTCTTTCTTGAGCTTCTGGCGCTCCTGGAGCTTCTGCTTGAGGAGCTGCATACGCTCCCGCGCCTTGGCAGTTGCCTCCTCGCGCCCTGCCTTAAAGGCCGCCCTGGCGTACTTCTCCGCCATCTCGTAGCCACGCCGCATGGCCTCCGACAGCGTGAGCGTGGCTTCGGAGTTGCCGTCCCTGCCAGCCGATGCTATACTTTCAACAGAGTTGCTTGTCTGGCGAGCGCTCCAACGCCGGGAGTCACCCTGCACTTCCTGACCCCCGGAGCCCGAAGCCAGAACGGAAGCAGGGCCGTTGACGGGGGTTGCGCTCCTCGTCGCAAGCAATTTTTTTCTACTGACATAATTTTTATTCGCAAACCAAGCGGTTTTTACACGATAAATACCCTCCTCATTGATCAGCTCTACCGCAACAGTGGGATGTTTCTTTCCGTCTCCGTGGCGGATGAGCAAAAGAGAATCCCCAGACCCTCGGCGTACTTCATTGAACTCTGCCAAGCTGTCCAGAATAAACGTCTGCACATCAGGGTATCCCGCATCGAGTATCTGCGCTCCGTGTTTCTCTTCCGCGTGTCTTACGGCCCCGACGTTGGCGCGTATCTCCCCGGCGGCGATTCCTGCGACCTCAGCCACGTCTTCATCGATTCGCCCCAGTTCCGTCGAGCCGTCCGCTGTCAGCAGCAGTTCGCTGTCCTCGGCCTCGTCGATGGACCGCCCGGATTCTGGAGTGAGCGCCACCGGCTCGATGGAGACCTCAGAGGCGATATCCGCCTCTGCCTTCAAGGTCCCCTCCAGCGCCCGGAGCCCGTCCGCTATCTCCCTTTGTTCCCGGTACGTCGCCTCCAGGTCTGCCTTGATCTGTTCGCTCTTTTTACGCAGCTCAGATGCTTCCCTCATGGATTCTTGGAGTGCATCCATGTTCTCATCGGTGTATCTTGCCCCGGTTCGGATTATCCGCTCCGAGTGTTTTGCTTTTTTCTCAGCAGTCTCTGCTTCAAGGCTTGCCTTTTTATCTTCTTCCTGCAAGGTCTTCTGCAGAATGGCCAAATATTTTCTGCGGTCCTTCAAGTACGCCTGTGCGCCCTCGACGCCCAGGCGATCGATCAGGGCGTTCAGCGTGTCGGTGTTGACCTCCAGCAGGCGGCGAACCGAATCATACGCCTTTTCGAGAGTGCCGACGCCTCGACGCTGCT
>CAUPUB010000072.1:0-12103 GCA_963514535.1 uncultured Fretibacterium sp. | reverse complement strand
TGAAGCGGTGATCCTTTTGCTCGAAAAGAGGGAACGACTCCAGCTGCTGCATTTTCAATCTGCCTCCATTTCAATCTGCCCCCATCTTCCGCAGAGCCATCCCACACATAGCTATCCCACTGCATAGCCAGCCTCGGCACGGCCTTCCCTTGCCCTCGTACAGGGGCCCTCGTCACTCCAGGAAGAGCTCGGAGATGACCTCCGAGACCTTCTCGATCTTTTTAGCTCTGCTGACATTGCTGCCGCAGAAAAAAAGCCCTTCCTCCCAATTCCCCTTGAACGCCTCGACCAGGGCCGCGGCAATGCAGAAGGTCTCGCGGGTCTTACGGTAGCGGCAATGGGTGAGACAGTTGGCGAAACAGGGGCTGCTGGTCACGTTCCCCTCCAGGTACCGGGCGACGAAGGGGTTGCGGATGGCCCGTCCGGGGAGCCCCGCGGGGCTGTGGATCAGCACGACGTCGTCCTCCGTCGCGTCGACGTAGGCCTGTTTGAAGCGGTCCGAGGCGTCCCCCTCCTCGGTACAGGCGAATCGGGTACCCATCTGGACGCCCCTGGCGCCGAGCGCAAAGGCCCTCAGGACGTCGGATCGGTCCCAGATCCCCCCGGCCGCGATGACGGGAATGTCGGACTGCATCTCCTCGGCGACGAAACGGACCACGCCGGGTACAGCTGTGGCCAGGGAGAGGGCGGGGTCGTAGACCTGCTCCATGGTCATTGCCCCCAAATGTCCCCCGGCGGTCGCGGGCTCCTCGACCACGAAGGCGTCGGGCCGGCGTCCGTACTGCTTCTCCCAACGCCTCGTGATCAGGCTGGCGGCCTTGGCGGAGCTGACGATAGGGACCAGGGCCACATCGGGAAAGTCCTTCGTGTACTCGGGAAGCCGAAGGGGCAGCCCGGCGCCGGATATGATGATGTCCGCCCCGCCCTCCGCGGACGCACGTACCTGGGTGTCGTAGTCGGTCAGCGCCACCATGCAGTTAACGGCCAGCACCCCACCCTCCCCCGCGATGGCGCGCGCCTGAGCCAGCACCTCCTTGATGACGATGGCATTGGCCTCGAAGTAATTGTGTTTTTTTATGCTGAAGTGAGGCGAGTCGTGACAAAGCCCCACGCTCGCAATCGTCCCTATGGCACCGCACCGGGACACGTGGCCTGCAAGGTTGGCTCCCGAGATACCTACGCCCATACCTCCCTGGATCAGGGGGTATCGCGCCTGATATTTCCCTATCTTTAGAATCGGTACTCCCGTGCTCACCTTTCAAACCACTCCTTAATCGTATCGGTCCCTCGAGAACCAGACAATGAAGTTTAGTATAGCATGAATCATCGTCCAGGCCCTCCGTGGTTCCCCTCCCCTCCTGCTTCCGCTTTACACAGCGCCCCCTATTTGCAGGGGCTGTATCCGCAGCTGAAACAGTAGGCGCAGCCCGATATCATCTCCATGGGGGAATTACACTCCGGACAGATGGCGCCGCCCTCGCGCGGTCCGCCGCGGGTCGTCTCGCCCCTCTCGACGAGCTTCTCCAGCAGCAGTGCTATGGCGTCGGGGATGGAGCGCGCTACGTGCCGGTCGTCGAATTCAAACATCCAATATTCCTTCCCCGAGAGCCCTTTCAGGGTGTCGATGAAGTCCTCCAGCTTGCTTCCCGAGCGAAGGCCGATGGAGATGACCCGGGAGAGGGCCTCCGTCATGGCCTTGAGCTCCGACCCGCTCTTGCCGACGTTGATGAAGATCTCGAAGGGATCGCTGCCGTCGAAGTTCAGGGTGATATAGATGCTGCCCCATGGGGTGTTTTCCTTGATGGTCTTGCCGAACACGACCAGGCCGGGGCGCGCCTTGACGCTTCGGCTGGCGAGAGCCTTCTCCTGGTCGTCCCCCTTCTTGATCTCGATGGGCTGGTAGGAGCGCGATCCGTCGCGGTAGATGGTTATCCCCTTGCACCCCAGGGCATAGCAGGACTCGTAGACGCGTCGGACATCCTCCACCGCGGCGGAGTTCGGAAGGTTGACCGTCTTGCTGATGCCGCTGTCCACGATGCGGGCAAAGATCCCCGTGACGCCGACGTGCTGGGCCGTCGATATGTCGTAGGCCGTCACGAAGCTCTTGTCCGACAGCTTCCCCGTCGTGCGATACTCCTCGCGCTGCTCCTCGGAGAGCAGCTTGTGCCAAAACTCCCTCTGCTCGGTCCCCGACCCGTCGATCTTCGCGATATGACGGTTCCAGGACCAGGCGAAGTTGGGCTCGATGCCCGAGCTCGCATCGAGGATCATGGAGATAGAACCGGTCGGCGCAATTGAGAGGCGTCGGCTGTTGCGGAGCTGCCCGTTCACAAGGCTCTTCAGGATGGCCTTGATTCCCTCGAAATCCAGCCCCGACAGTGGGTTGTCGAGCTCCGACAGTGTGTTGGCCAAGGTCAGCGGGACGAGCTCCGAACTTTTCATATGCGACAGAAGCTGGCCGCATTCCTCCCTGGAGAGGCGCTCGAACCAGGAGTCGCTGAAGAGGGTTCCCTCGCTGAAAAGCCCCTCGCCTCCCTCGACCTCGCTTTTGAACGCCGCAAAGAGGTCTCGTACCAGGGGATGCTCCAAAAAGGGCTCCTTACCGGCCTCGGATACGATCTGCGCCGTCGCGGACAGGGCGGACGCCGCCAGAGCGCATCCGAGATCCCTGCAGTACAATTCGAATTCGGGGCTGCCGTAGACGATCCCCTGGATGATCGAAGCGTCGGCCAGGCCCATGATCCCCAGCCCTACGGGCCGTATCCTGCGGGTCCTCTCCCCTATCTTCGGGAGCGGGTAGCTGCACGCGTCGATAACGAGGTCCAGGTAGTACATCGAGCGGAAGACCTGATCCCGAAAGCCGCCCCAGTCGAACTCCCCGTCCTTCGCGAAGACCTCGACGTTGATCGAGCCGAGGTTGCAGCTGGTGTAGTTGGGCAGGGGCTGTTCACCGCAGGGATTCGTGGATTCGATGTCCCAATCGGGGTCCAGTTTCAGAAGGTTGTCCTGACGGGCCCGGTCGATGAAGAATACCCCGGGGTCCCCGCGCTTCCAGGCGCTCTCGGAGATATGGTCCATGAGCTCGCGCGCGCTCACCGTCCTGACGACGCTTCCGTTCGCCCGTGAGCGCAGGTCAAAGGTCCCGTCCCGTGAGGCCTCCTTCATCAGCTTGTCCGATACCGCGACGGAGACGTTGAAGTACGAGAGCTTCCCGTCCTCGGTCTTGCAGTCCACGAAACGATAGATGTCCGGATGATCGTCGAAGAGCATGCCCATGAGCGCGGCACGGCGTTTTCCGCCCTGCACGACGACGGCCCCCATGGTGTTCCAGGTCTCCATGAAGGAGACGGGGCCCGACGCCTTGCCGCCCGTCCCCCCGCCGATCTCGGAGCCGAACTCCCTGAGATGTCCGAAGTTGCCGCCGACCCCGCCCCCGAACTTGCTGATGACGCTGGCGTCCCTGACCGACTCGAAGATCCCCTCGATGCTGTCGGGAACGTTGATGACAAAACAGGCGAAAAGCTGCTGATTCTTGGTGCGCGCGGAGTGGATGCGGACGTAATCCTCGAAGGACATCGCGTCCACCCTCTTGTAGAGGAGCTCGGCAAACTCGGGCTGGACCGTCAGCCCGGCGGCCGAGCTGAAAAGACAGGGCGAATTGAAGAGGAAACGACGATCCAGGATGTCGCTCGCGATGTTCTTCTCCAGAGCCTGGATCCAGTCCAGGGAACCCGGCGCCTCGGGATCGAGGTAGAGGGTCTCGGCGGAGGCGATGGTGCGGGCAATGCGCCGGGTGAACTCCTCGAAGCTCCCCTCCTTCCTGAGGCCGCCCATGGAGGCATCCCAGCGCGGTACAAAATAGCGCTGCTCCAGGAGCCACATCGCGTTTTCCGACAGACGGGGCACGGACGGCGTCTCCAGATGCTCTGGAGCGATGTGCGTGTCAAAACGATCTTTAAGCGAACGCTCCAAGGTTTAATTCTCCTTAAGGTTTAATTCTCCTTAACGAAAAAGCCCCCTCGCGAGGGCTTTTTGTAAAACTTATGCTCCAGAATTAACGGACTTACTCCAAAATTAACGAGCTCGCATAAAAACTCTTGCAGCACTTTTTTCATAGGGCGCAGTGCCTGAATTATCCTTAAACAAACCAACTGCTGCAGCCTGAGCAGCCAATTTTTCCCGAACAATCGCATCAAGGTCATCTACTTTGTAGGAAATCCACCACTCGCCATTCTTAACCTCAAGGGTGGCCGGGTTCCCGTTCTCTGGGAATTTATCTGGATGATCCAGATACTTGTGCAGAAGCTTAACCCCCTCCTCGTTGATTTTAGAGGTCAGATCCTCATCGACGTTTTCCGCATACAACATGATACACGCAGCTTTAAGGGAACGCATATCACTGACGACGCCCGATGCAGTGGCAGACGCAGTGGCCGAAGCACCGGGTTTCGCTGTGTACTGCGCGGTCGCCTTCACGATCTTGGCCATCAGCCCCTTGTCCGCGGGCACATCGACGAGGGAGAACTTCACAAATGCCTCGTCCATCCGAGGCGCCCAGCTGCCGACGAAGGGAACTGAGAGCTCGGCCCCAAGCACGTCCTTCACGGAGTCCAGAATCTCCCGGGGCAGTTCTTCGGCCAGGGCGTAGAGGGGAGAACTCTTGTCGCTCAGTGCGCCGTCCAGAAACGCCCGAACCGCCTCGAAGTCGAAGAAGGACGTGCTGAGGGACCCCTTCTCCAAAAGGGCTTTCAGGCTGTCGGAGATCTCGGGTGCGATATTCAGGCCAGCCGCGTCCTGCACCCCCACGAAGAGAGTCTCCCCCTTCACCCCCAAAAGAATGGGGATAGGGAAAGGGAAAAGGCTGGGATCGACCTGCAGGACCATCTCCCAGTCCTTCACATCCACGGGAGCGGTCGGCAGCGTTGCTGCGAACTTCGCGTTCTCCGTGACCTTCTTGAAGATCGAGGAGGCTGCCCCCCCCCTGCCCGTCAGGGCCAGATAGACCCCGGGCACCTTGGCCCCGGCGACCGCGGCGTTCCCGCCACAGACCAGGGAAACGCTTCCGGACAGGAGGTTCTCGACCTCGGACTCGGTGATGCCGTACTGGGCCAGCTGCTTGATCTCATCCTTCCAGAGCTTGGCTATCTCGGGATAGATGTCGAGATCCGAGCCCTTAAAGGACAGCTTCGAGCTCAGGGCGAACAGAGGCCGCCCACCCCCCGTCAGGAAGAGCTCCCCCCCGGGCACCGGCTCCATCTTCGCAAAGCGCTCCAGGTAGGCGCTGTCCAGAGCCTCCTCGATATTGACCCCCATGGAGAACAGCAGGCTTCCGGGATCCTTGTCGATGCCGTATTCGATCTCCAGGGGAGCCTTGAAGTACGCCTCCAGGGCGTCGAGATCGATCTCATCGATCTTCTTCCCGCCTTTTTTGTCCGCCTTTTCCTTGGCCTTCTGCTCCTTGGCCATCTTGATCAGCGTTGGGAAGTCGAGGTGCAGCAGCGAGAAATTTCTGGCCTCGTGGCGGCGCTTCACGGAAAGGCGCTCCTTCGGGTCCGCAAGGGCCTTGAGGCTGGCCTCGAGGTCGACGGGAGAGAGCCCTACCAGGAGGAGCCCATCTCTGGCCGCCAGGGCAGCCTGACCGTTGAGCAGGAAATAGGGACCCTGAGGCCCTTTCTGGAGCTCGACATTGAGGAGGGGGCCGAAGGCCACGGCCCCGTCACCGAGGGCGAGGGACACGATGTCCTCCGGCTTGGCCTTGCCGCTCGCCACGAGGTCCAGCTGGGGCTTGAGCTCCGTGGGCAGGGAGAGGGCCAATTGAAGGAACGGGGTGAGGTTCTCGTCCGTCCCAACCAGCAGCGCGGTGGACTTCACAGGCATCTTACTCACGATAGCCGCGGCCATGCGGAGCCCCTCCACCTCCTCCTTGCCCAGGAGCGGGGCGAACAGGTCTATGTTATCGGAGGAGAGGATACTTCGGACCAAGTTCCCCAGGTCGTCGACCTGGAACACGGAGTAAATCGCGCCTGCCGGTTTTGCGCTCAGGGCGTCCTGCGGGACGGCCCCCCACGCCGCGGGCACGAGGGCCGCCAGCAGGACGGCCAGACCTAAAAGCGCTCGTCGTCGAATCCCTTTCATCTACAAAAACCTCCTTTATTTTCCGGCGTAGGCCGTATAGATCTCCAGAAAGGATTCGGCTTTTAGGGAAGCCCCGCCCACCAGGGCCCCGTCGATCGCGTCCATCGAAAGCAGCTCCTTTGCGTTCGACCCCTTGACGCTGCCCCCATACAGGACGGTCGTGCCGATATCCCCTCCGGCTGCCTCCGCAAGCAGCCTTTTGCTCCAGGCGCAGACCTCCTGAGCCTCGGCGGAGGTCGCGGACTTTCCCGTCCCGATGGCCCAGACGGGCTCGTAAGCGTAGACGACCCGGGCGGACTCTTCGGCGGAGAGCGGTTCGACGGCCGACCGCAGCTGACGCTCCATGACCTGGAAGGCCCTTCCGGCCTCCCTCTCCTCCAGCGTCTCCCCGTAACAGAGCACGGGGATCAGGCCGGCGTCGAGACAGGCCCTCATCTTTTTGGCGATCAGGGGTTCCCCCTCGCCCAGGATGTGGCGGCGCTCGCTGTGCCCGAGGATGACGTGCGTGCAGCCGCATTCCTCCAGCATGGGGATGGAGACCTCGCCCGTGAAGGCCCCCTTCGGCTCGAAGTAGACATTTTGGGCACCCAGAAGCGGCATGGGGCCGGAGGCCGACCGCATCGCCTCGTTCGCGGCCCAAAGCGAGGTAAAGGGCGGGAACACGGCGACCTCCAGCTCCCGACCCATGACGGCCTCCAGAGGCTTCGCGGACCGCGCGAACTCGGACATGAACTCCGTCGTCTCCGCGCGGGTCATGTTCATCTTCCAGTTTCCATAGAGACGAATCTTCTTCATCAGGGACGTGACCTCCTTCTCGCTTTTACTTTTTCGCCTTCACTTTATCTCGAATGGCGCCATCCCGGGAAGTGCCTTCCCCTCGCAGTACTCCAGGCTGGCCCCTCCACCCGTCGAAACGTGGGAAAACTTGTCGTCGAATCCGAACTCGCGAACCGCGGAAGCGGTGTCCCCGCCTCCTATAACCGTCACGGCTCCGGCCCGGGTACAGTCCGCGACCGCCTGGCATATGGCCCGCGTCCCCGCGGCGAACCGGGGGGTCTCGAAGACCCCCATCGGCCCATTCCAGAGGACCGACTTGGCATCCTTCAGGGCCGAGGAGAAAAGTTTTACGGTCTGGGGGCCGATATCCAGCCCCATCCGGTCGGGAGGCATCTCCGTACTGGAGACGATCTTCGTCTCCGACGCGTCGAGCACGGCGGCGACGACGCTGTCCACCGGAAGGAGCAGCCGGACGCCCCTGGCCTTGGCCTCCTCAAGGGTTCGCCGAGCGAAGTCCAGTCGCTCCGTCTCGCAGAGCGAGCGGCCGATCTCGAGTCCCTGGGCCCTCAGAAACGTGTAGGCCATCCCCCCTCCGATGAGGATCGTCGTGGCCTTGTCCAGGAGGTTCCCGACGACGTCGATCTTGTCGGATACCTTCGCCCCGCCCAGGATCAGGACGAAGGGCTTTGCCGGGGCTTCGCTGACGGCCCCGAGCATCTCCCCCTCCCGGACCAGGAGATCCCCCGCAAAGGACGAGAGCAGGGGGATCACTCCGCTGGTGGAGGCGTCGGCCCGATGGGCCGCACTGAAGGCATCCATGACGAAGACCTCGAAGGGCTTCGCCAGCTCGGCCGCGAAGGCCGGATCGTTCTTCTGCTCCTCGGGGTGAAAGCGTACGTTTTCGAGGAGGGCGACCTCCCCCTTGGACAGGGCGTCCAGGGCGGCCTGCACCTTGGGGCCCACGCAGTCATCGACGAACAGGACCTTGACTCCATAGGCCCTCTCCACGTCCGGAACGACCTGCTTCAGGGACAGGAGGGGATCGGACGCCCCCTTGGGGCGGCCAAAGTGGGAGACGAGCGCCACCCTCGCGCCCCCGTCCAGAAGCTTGCGCAGGGTGCTTCCATGAGCCCGGATCCGCGCGTCGTCGGTAACCCTTCCGTTCTTGAAGGGGACGTTGAAATCGACCCGCATCAGAACTTTTTTGTCCTTTATATCCTCAAGACCGAACGTCTTCAGTTTCACCCTCGACCCCTCCTAATATGCCTTCTTCTTTATCCTTACCCGTGCCTTTACCCTCGGTTCCATCCTGCCTTGCCGTCAAGGTCCCGACATAGCCGCTCAATCGCTGCCAACGATATTTTACCGTACTTTTGGTGATCGGTGGAGAAAGCCCCTCCCCCAATTCCGCAAGGGAGGCCTCGGGGTTTCCCAATCGGGCCTCGACCAACTGGCGCAGGGCTGGTGGAAGCCGCTCGACGAGCCCGGCGTCCCGAATCCTGAGGGCCAACGCCGTCTGCTCCTCGGCGACCTTGAGGGTCCTCTTGATATTGGCCGTGTCGCAGTTCCGGATCCGGTTGGCCCGGTCCCGCATCGACCGCATGATGGCCATGTCCTCCAGGCGCAGGGATATCCCGGTCAGCCCCAGCCTGCTGAGGAAGGTCACGATCTTCTGCTGATCGCGCAGGATCATCTCGTGCGTCCCATGGAGCAGGCGCCTTTGCCATACGATGTGCGTCCTCGGCAGGAGTCCCTTCAGGATCGCGGCGGCGGAGGGGGACGAGACGCGCAGAACCAGGTAGTATCCGGACCTCGGAACGTAGAGCCCCCCGCACCCGCCCCAGAAGCCGCGCAGCCAGGACCAGTGCAAAGTGGTCGGAGAAGCGGCCTCCAGCAGTTCCGCACCGTAGGACTCGAGCATCGCCGGAAGGTCGTCGGGCAGACGGATGCGTACGCAACCCTTCATGTCCTGCGGGACGGCCAGGGCCTCGGCAAGGCTCCAGCGCCCGGCCCAGGATGTCCTGCGCCAGAGGCGAAACAGGCGACGGACGGCCCAAAGGCGCGAGGTGCCGATCTGCAGGGGATCCCTGCCTCGCCCCGACGCCAGCCCCGAGAGCAGCCCTGCACACTCCGCCTCCACCTGGAGGGGATCCTCGACGGGATGGATGACCCATTCGTCCCAGAGTTCTTCGGCCAGGGAGTTCAAGTCAGATATCCAGATCCCGATAAAGCCGAAAGAGGACCGCCGCCAGCTTCTGGGAGTCGTGGCGCAGGAGCCGCGCCTCCGTGATGCGCACCATGGGGACCTCGATGCAGGTACAGCCCAGCCGGCGCAGTTCCTCCCTCTGATGACGGTCCAGATGGAGCGGCGCCGCCCCATCCCGGCTGTAGGCCGCGACGATGTCGTCCGGTATGGGCTCGCTGTTTACGACGATGAATTCGGGCACCTTTCCCAGCGCCGCGGAGACCCACTCGAGGTGCTGGAGGATGTTCATGCCCTCCGTTTCCTCGGGCTGCGTCATCAGGTTGCAGATGTACACCTTCGGCGCCGGGGAGGCGCAGAGCCTCCTCGAAAAATCGGGCAGGAGAAGGTTGGGGATGACGCTGGTGAAGAGGCTCCCCGGCCCCAGCAGGATTATCTCCGCCCCGTCCACCGCCTGGAGCACCTCGGCGAGGGGGCGGGCATTCTGGGGCTCGATCCAGATCTCCTTGATGCTTCGGCCGTTTCGCGATATCTCGAGCTCCCCCCGCACCCGCGTTCCATCCTTCGTCGCCCCCACGAGGGAGATGGGCTCGGTGGTGACGGGCAGGACCCTGCCCCGGATGGCCAGAAGATGATTCATCTGCTCGACCGCGACCCTGAAGTCACCGCAGAGCTCCGACACGGCCAGAAGCAGAAGATTCCCCAGGCTGTGCCCGGCGAGCTCCCCCCGGTCGAATCGGAAATCCAGCAGCTGCTTGAGCGAGTTGTCATTCTCCGCGAGAGCGACCATGCAGTTCCGCACGTCCCCGGGCGGCAGGACCCCCCACTCGGTGCGCAGGCGCCCGGAGCTCCCCCCCTCGTCCGTCACGGCCACGACCGCCGTGATGTTGCGGGTGAAGGCCTTCATCCCCTTCAGCAATGTGGAGAGCCCCGTCCCCCCGCCGACGGCCACGATGAAGGGCCCCGAGGACAGGCGCCGCTCGATGGCCCCCTTGAACGGGTCCTCAGCCCGGGTGCGCCTGCCGCGGAACGGACGGATGCCGAACACCACCATGAGGAAGAACGCCGTGAATACGCCCAGGGCGAAGCTCAAAGCCCATTCGATCACCATGGCTGCACCCGTGCCCTGTCCCTGTGGATGATGGCAACCCCGCCGCGCAGTTTTTCGTAACGGCGATAAAGCCACTCCGCGATGGCAACCGAACGATGCTGGCCGCCCGTGCAGCCGACGGCGACGTGCAGCTGCATCTTGCCCGTCTCCAGGTAGCGGGGGACGAGGAAGTCCAGAAAGCGGCCGCTCTGCTCCAGGAACTCCGCGGTCTCGGGAAAGGACAGGAGGTATTCCTGGACAGCGGGGTCCGTCCCCGTGAGGGGCTTGAGCTCCGGGACGTAGAAGGGATTGGGGAGGAGGCGCACGTCGAGGACGTAGTTGCTGTCCTGGGGAACCCCGTATTTGAAGCCGAAGGAGCTGAGGATCAGGGACATGCCGTTTCCGACGTCCCCAAGGAACTCCTGGAGCAGACGCTGCCGGTGCTGCTGGAGGTCCAGGAGGGAGGTATCGATCACGACGTCGGCCCGCTCCCGGATGGGGGCCAGAAGGGCGCGCTCCCTTCGGATCCCCTCCTGCACGGAGAGGTCGCTCCCCAGGGGGTGACGGCGCCGGGTCTGCTCGAATCGGCGGATCAGGGCCTCGTCGGACGTTTCCAGAAAGATGATACGTACCCGCGGCATCACGCTTCGGATGTCGTCAACGACCTCCAGAAAATCGTCCGGCCGCTCTACGTTCCGGATGTCTATCGTCGCCGCAACCCCCATTTCGCTGGCGGCACGGTGCCCCGCCAACAGATTGAAGAGCTGCGGCAGAAGGCCGGGAGGAATGTTGTCGATCGCAAAAAAGCCAAGGTCCTCGAGGACCTTGAGGGCCGTCGTCTTGCCGGCGCCGGACATCCCCGTCACGATCACGAACTGTTTGATGTCGCCCATCCCTGCCATTTCCTCCGGTCCCTCCATCGAACGCTCCCTCCCCTGCCCGCCTGGACCCCAACGCATCAGGACCCTGGCAATCCCCATAGCGGACACAGGCTATTGTACACGTGAAGCTCGAAAGAGGGGACGCGCTTTTTTCCCAAATTTTAGGGAAGCGCTGATTAAAACGAAAACGGATATTTTGCCAAGAATAAATTATGCAAAACATCAGGCAAAAATATCCAGCGCTTCCCTAAAAAATAACATGGGGCTTCATGGATTCAGTGTTTCCCTAAATGCTGACACCTGGAGCCTGTCCCTTCCTCTAAAAATCCTAGAGGATTTAAGCAAACCACAGGTTGCGACGGCTTTATTGAGGATCAAGCCCGTCGTTGTACAGGTTAAGCAAACTCTGACCCTTCACCTGCCAGGTGTGGCGGAAAGATGCGCAAAACCTGCTCCTGCCACACGTTAAAAATTTTGCCTGCGGTTTTGGGTTTAACATCTCCACTTTACTTCGCTGCGTACTTAAGTTAGCATAATGGAGAAGGACGAACAAGATGGAGTGCACGGCAGGCGCCCGTGAAAAGGCCCTGGGCGTGACGGCGGTTCTCCGAAGCGTCCCGTCCGCTTTCGGGACTGCGGCGTTCTGGGGTGTAGGCCTCATACGGCACGGATAACCACATAAATCGATAAAAGGAGCGAGTGTCATGGCGCAATCCCCGAACGATATCAGTTTGCTGGAGATCTTCGAGGTTTTGAAGACCAAGAGCTTTGTGGACATGACCCACACGTTCTCCGCCCAAATTCCCCACTGGACCGGCTTTCCTCCGGCGAGGATGGAGACCCTCTACCACTATGATGAGGGTATAGGAACGCTGGGGTCGGGTTTTCTGACACACCTCTACACGCACAGTGGTCAGTGGGGCACGCACGTAGACCCGCCCGCGCACTTCATCAAAGGAACACGGACCCTGGACGAGCTGGACGTGAAGGAGATGATCTGCCCTCTTGCCGTTCTGG
>CAUPUB010000071.1:0-12169 GCA_963514535.1 uncultured Fretibacterium sp. | reverse complement strand
GAAGACGGACATGCCCTCGAAAATCTCCTGAGAGAGATCGATCAGACGCATCGTCATAACCCCCTTTCCAATTTCAAAGCAAAATCTTCAGACCAAAGTCTTCAGACCAAAGTCTTCAGACCAAAGTCTTCAAACCAAAATCTGGGACAAAAAAAGCAAACCTCAAAACGCAGCCGGTCCCGGCGACGCGGAAACGATGCCACGGGGGACGATGTAGAACAATCTCTCGGAGCCACTCAGGCCACCTTCGGCTCGGGCAGGAGCGCGCCGTCCACGTAGCGCGCGGCGATCTCCCGATCGTCGCCCAGGTAGATGAAGCGCTCCAGCCGCTCCTCGAGGGAACGCCGGACCTCGTCCTTCAAGCGGGTATCGTCGATCACAAGGCAGTCCAGGGCATAGCCGCTCTCGAAGCTGCCGACCCTCCCGAAGAAGGACCCGCCGCCCTTCGTCGCGCAGTAGAAGACCTCCGCCGTCGTCAGGGGCGTCCTGCCGTCCACGTACTTCCAGCGCATCTTCGAGCACTCGACCGCAGAGGCCATCGTGTCCATTATGGAGAGCCTGTGCCCGCCGGAGACGTCCGACCCCAGCCCCACGTTCACGCCCTCGTCGAGGAATTGCCGCACCGGGGCGATGCCGCTCGAGAGGTTCAGGTTGGAGATCGGGCAGTGCGCGACGTAGACGCCCCGTCGCTTCATCAGCGCAATCTCGTCGTCGGTGACGTGGACGCAGTGCGCCATGACGGTCGGCGTCCGGCCGAACAGTCCGAACGCATCGTAGACGGAGGCATAGTCCCGGGATTCTGGGTGCAGCTCCCGGACCCAGGCGATCTCGCCCTCGTTCTCGGACAGGTGCGACTGCACGGGCAGCCCCCGCTCCTCCGCCAGATGCCCCAGGCCCCGCATCAGTTCCTCCGTGCAGGTGGGCACGAAGCGCGGGGTGAGGATGGGGCGCACACGCCCCGTCCCCTCCCCGAAGCTCTCGAGGAAACGCACCGTATCGGCCAGCGAGGCCGCGGTCGGCTCGACGAGCGTGTCGGGGCTGTTGCGGTCCATGTTGACCTTGCCCACGTACCCGCCCAGGCCGGCCGTCTCCATCAGGTCCGCGAGGCCCCGAGCGGAGGGGACGTGAATGGTGGCGAAGACGACGGCCCGCGTCGTCCCCACCCTCCAGAGTTCCCGGACGAAGCGTCCGTAGACGCGCTTCGCGTAGCCCTCGTCCCTGAACTTCGCCTCCTCGGGAAAGGTGTAGGTGTTCAGCCAGGGCAGCAGCTCCTTGTCCATGCCGAGGCCCCGGTTCGGGAACTGGGGCGCGTGGACGTGGAGGTCGTTGAAGCCGGGGACGATAAGACGGTCCCCGCAATCCTCGACGCGGACGCCCGCGTAGGCGTCGGGCAGGGCGTCGTAGACGCCCGACACCTTTCCATCCTCGGCCACAAGACAGGCGTCGGGCCTCACGGTCAGCTTATCGGGGGACTCGGCGTATACGACCTGTCCCTTCAGAACGATGATGTCCTTCATCTCGACGACTCCTTTCGACGACTCCCTTTTTAAGGTATCGTCCGCGGCGGCGATTGGCGGCGATCAGGCAATTGGCAGCGATCAGAGGATGCCGGCCAGCAGATACTTGATGACGAAAATAGCCCCCAGCACATGGAGCACGGGGGAGACCTCCCTCGCCTTGCCGCGGAAGATCTTGATCACGATGTACGAGATGAAGCCGAACCCGATGCCGTCCGAGACGGAGTAGGCGAAGGGCATGATAGCCAGGATCAGGAAGCACGGGATTGCAATCTCCATATCCTTCCAGTCGATGTTTCGGACCCCGCCCGCCATCATGGTGCCCGACAGGATCAGGGCCGGAGCGGTCGCCGCCGCCGGGATGATCTCCGCGAGGGGGGCCAGCAACATGCCCAGCAGGAACAGGACGCCGCACACGATGGCCGTGAGGCCGGTCCTGCCGCCCTCGGATATGCCCGTGGTGGACTCGACCAGGGTGCAGATCGTCGAGGTGCCGAGGAAGCCCGCCAGGATCGTGGAGCCGGCGTCGGCGATCAGCGCCCTGTCGCACCCGGGCATGTTGCCGTCCTTATCGACCAGGCCGGCATTCGTGGCGGTGGCGATCAGGGTCCCCAGGGTGTCGAAGGTGTTGTAGACGGCCAGGGTCGCCACGACGGTGACGACGGAGACGATCCCCACGCTGCTGAAGTCGAAGCTCATCTTCATGAAGGTGGGCTCCATGGAGAGCCCGCTGAGGGTCAGGGTCTTGGGAAGCGTCGCGACGCCGAGGGGAACCGCTATGGCCGTGGCGGCGAGGATGCCGAGGATCAGTGCGCCCTTCACGCGTCGCGTGACCAGGACGGCGACGATCAGGAGCCCAATCACAGCGACCAGGGGAGCCCCCGCGGCGATGTTGCCGAGGGTGAGCTTGCCCGCCTCGGTCGTGTGCACGATCCCGGCGTTGAACAGGCCGACGAGCGCCACGAAGAGGCCGATGCCGCCCGTAATCGCGTTCTTCATGTCATTCGGAATGGCGGCGATGATCTTGCCACGGAGCGGCGTTATGGTTATCAGCAGAAATATCGCGCCGGACAGGAACACGACCGTGAGCCCCTGCTGCCAGGTATAGCCCATGGTCCCGCAGAGGGTGTACGCGAAGAACGCGTTCATGCCCATCCCCGGGGCCTGGCAGAAGGGGACGTTCGCCAGGATGGCGGTGAGGAAGCAGCCGACGGCCGCGCCGATGCAAGTGGCCATCAGGACGGAGTTGAAGTCCATATTGGCGGACTTGAGGATGGAGGGGTTGACGAAGATGATGTACGCCATGGCGATGAACGAGGTGATACCGGCAAGGACCTCCGTCTTGACGTCGGTGTTGTGTTCCTTGAGCTTGAACAGGCGATCCAGCATGGGTGCAATCTCTCCTTATATACCGTTAGTGGATATGGATGTTCCAAGTAACATGGTCAAGGTGCACGGCGAAACTTCAGGGCACAGCCCACCCAAGGGGTGCAGCGGAGAGGGTTGTCCTGCCCCCCTGCCCCCCATCCTCTTTCCCAATTAGCCGACGCGATTACTTTAGAGCTCTATGGGCGGGAGGATCTGGAAGTTCTCGACGTCGATCAGCCCCTTGTCCGTGATCTTCCATTTTGGGCTGGTGGAGAGCGCCAGGAAGGACAGGTGCATGAAGGGCTCGTGAATCGCGCAGGAGAGCTGCGTCCGCGCGGTTTCCGCCAGGCGCTTGATGCTCTCCGCCATCTCCTCGCCCGACTGCTCGTCCGAGATCAGGCCGCCCACGGGCAGGCGCAGCTCGTCCACGACCCGGCCCCGGTCCGCCAGGGCGATGCCGCCCCCCATCTCGATCACCCGGTTGACCGCCGTGACCATGTCCTCGAGGGACGCGCCCGCCACGACGATGTTGTGCGTATCGTGCGCCACGCTCTCCGCTATGGCCCCCTGTTTCATCCCGAACCCGCGGACGAACGCCTTGCCGATGTTGCCGTTGCGTCCGTAGCGCTCGATGCAGGCGATGTAGAGCACGTCGTCCTTCGGGTCGCACGAGACGACGCCGCCCGAGACGGGCAGGGTGACCTTGAGGGCGTCCGTCAGGTTCTGGTCCGGGATGGCGACGAGGCAGTTTCCGGTGACCTGCGCGGCATCGCTGCGCACCTCCAGGTCCGACTTCGAGAGAGGAGCCCTGCGGACGGAGTTCTTGACGGTATCGGGATAGACGTAGGGGGAGAGGTCGACGAGCAGCCTGCCCTTGTGCGCGGTCAGCTTCCCCTCGATGAAGACGGCCTCGACCGACATCTCGTAGAGGTCGTCCAGGACGACGATGTCGGCCAGCTTTCCGGGGGCGAGGGCGCCGCGGTCCTCGAAGCGGAAGTAGGCGGACGGGTTGATGGTCACCATCTGTATGGCCTCGACCGGGTCCACGCCCTGGCGGATCGTGCGCCTCACGATCTCGTTCATGTGCCCCAGGTTGCGGAGGTCGTCCGCCACCATATCGTCCGTCGCGAGGATGCACCGCCGCGAGTCCAGGCCGTCCTCGGTGACCGCCCGGATGCACTCGGCCATGTTCTTCTGCGTGGAGCCCTCCCGCATGAACACAAAGACCCCCTGGCGCAGTTTTTCCACGCACTCCGCCTTGGTCGTCGTCTCGTGACAGGAGGCCCGGCCCCCGGCCACGAGGATGTGTGCGGCCAGCTCGGCCCCGAAGAGGTCCGGCGCGTTGCCGTCCACGGTCCGGTTGAGCCCCACGGCATAGCTGGTGGAGGCCATGATGTCGGTCACGATCTCCGGGGTGTTGCGGTATACGTGCCGGGCGTTGGAAAAGCCCTGTATCTCTCCGATGCCGATGATATTGGGATAGCTCAGAAGGTCCTCGATGTCCTTCGAGGACACGTCGACCCCCGCGGTCTCCAGAGCGGGACAGTCGGGCGCCAGGCACGGCACCACCAGATAGACGTGGTTCGGAACCCTGCCCGCCTCGTCCGCCATGGCCTTCATGCCCACCGGCCCCAGGGCGTTGCCGATCTCATGAGGATCAGCGACCAGCGTCGTCGTCCCCGAGGGGATCGAGAGCCGGGAAAACTCCGTAATCGTCAGCATACTGCTCTCGAAGTGCATGTGGGAATCGATGAATCCCGGGGACAGGTAACGCCCCTCCACGTTGACGTAGGTCGTATCCGGCCCTATCAACTTACTGCAATCTCCGACCATGAGAATGTGGCGTCCCTTGACGGCTACGTCCCCGACGTAGGTCTCGCGGGTCAGCGTGTTGACGATTGTCCCGCCCGCCAGCACCAGATCGGCGTACCGGTCCTCGGACATCAGCACGTCTACCATGGTACGGTATTCCATGGTCCTCTTCATGGAATCAATCCTGCTCAAGAACATCTTCCTCCTCCAAAAACGGACGCCCGGGCCGTCAGCTGCCGCTCATGCCGATGGTGTCCACAATCCCGACGATAGCCGCATCGAGGGCCGCCGACGCGTTGCCCACCGCGTTGCGCGACGCGGCCCCCGAGACGCAGAGGACAAGCTCCCCCACCCCGGCCCCCACCGTATCGACCACGATGCGGGTCTCGCCGTAGGACTTGAGATTCTTGTCCAGGAACCGTACAATCAGCAGCTTATGCCCGACAAGGGTGTCGTTCTTCTTGGTCGATACCACCGTACCGACCACCTTAGCCACCTGCACGACGGCTCTCCCCCTCTCCGGACGCGGAAGCGACAATCATCTCAACGCCCATCCGCCTGGCCGTCTCCCGCGCGATATCCGTCACGATGGCGCCGGGGGGCAGTCGCCATTCCGTCCCGGAGGCATGCTCCAGGACGTCCCTTCCCGTGACGACGAGCCTCCGCCCCGAGACGGGCTCCGGATTCTCCACAGCCGGCACAGGGTCGGGGTTGAGGTCAAGGCCGGGGTTGGGCTCGGGCTCGGTCCGGTTCCGCGCCCTGGATCGCTCCAGGAGGGCGGAGACGTAGCTCCCCCGCCGGATGCCCTGCACGCCGAACCGGCTGAGGGTCTCCGCATAGCCCCCATAGAGGGCCCTCAGCGCCTCGTTGCCGGTTCGGGGCTCCAGGAGCCCGGCGAGGTCGGCGTACACATCCATCCCCCGCCACAGCCCCTCCAGGATGATGCGGGCCCCGAAATCGTCCTGGAGCCCCAGGCAGATCCTCGCGGCGGCGCCGCGGTCAAGAACCGCGACGAGGCAGTCGGCCCCGTCGAGAAAACCGTCCGGCATCTCCCCGGAGATATCGTAAAATCCGCACTTTGCCGCAAGTCCCCTGGAGGCGCGCAGCCCCGGAGACGAGACGACGTCCAGGGAACAGCCGAAACGAAGCAGCACCGAAAGCTCGGCAAGGGCCTGCCGGCCCCTCCCCGTCCCGGCGGCCGGCAACACGGCGACGACTCGTCCCGGGGCGTCCCGTCCGGAGGAAACGGACGGGGACATACCGGCAGGGGCGCTCATCTGCTCAAGGATGCTCGCCGCATCCGACGTTGACGGCACGTCGTCCATCCCCTTTCTTTCCTAATTTCTTCCCTCCGAAATCGGCCACGCGTCAATTTTCCGTCTGGCGATTGGCCAGGATGACGCGCTCCACCTCCGCGTGCGGGCGCGGGATGACGTGGACGGAATGCAGTTCTCCCACGAGCTTGGCCGCTGCCGCCCCCGCATCCACGGCAGCCTTGACCGCGCCGACGTCGCCGCGAACCATCACCGTGACCAGGCCGAAGCCGATCTTCTCGTAACTGGCGATCGTCACGCTCGCCGCCTTCACCATCGCATCCGCAGCCTCGATAGCACCCACAAGCCCCTTCGTCTCGATCAGTCCCAAAGCCTCAGACATCTCAAACAGTCCTCCTCGAAAAAATATCGGCGGTCCTTTCGACACAGCCGCAAACAAGATTCATGAAACAACTTACATCAACAGTATTGCAAAATACAACATCATCGCAAAACACAACATCGTAAAGCGTGCACCGTTCGCGAACGACCCCGCCGGAACTCAGCCCTCGAGACGACGCCAGAGCCCCGACAGCTCCGCGTCGGGCCGTGCGATCACCCGAGCGGAGAACACGGTTCCTATGTTCCTTACGGCGGCCGCGGCGGCATCGACGGCGGCCTGGACCGCAGCGACCTCACCCTCAATGCGAAGCGTCAGGCTGATAGCCTTGCCCACCCCGATCACCTTTTCCTTGCCCAGGAAGGTCACGTCGGCCGCCTTGATCGCCGCATCCAGGGCGGTCATGGCCGCCGTGAGCCCCAGCACCTCGATCAGTCCCAGCGCACGGTTCACGGCCTGCCCCTTCCTTCCCGCTCCGCCAGCTCGTCCAGCCCTATCGCGCTCCTCCCTCTCATGGAACGGGATTGGCGGGAAAGGCTCATCTCGTGTCTCTCAACCTCGTGCCTCTCAGCCTTCCCGGCAGACATCGGCGCCCTCGTCTCCCGTCCCCTCTCGAGGTACGAGTCCATGCTCCGTCCTTCGGCAGGGTGGCCCGACGCCGCCCCTCCAGCCCCATTCGAGGCCCGACCGCCGTCGGCCAGGCGCCGAAGAAAACGCTCCTCCCTCGAGTCCAGACCCAGATCGGGCTTCGAGGCGGGCCTCAATTCAGATCTCAACTCAGATCTCAACTCAGACCTCAACTCGGAGCCGGAGGCCCTGGAGCCCGAGGACGACGCCTCCCTCACCCGTGCCGAGACCATCGGCACGGAGCCCGGCCGACGGGCGAGCTCCTTCATCACCTGCATCACGAGCTCATTGGCCATCTGCGTTCACGCTCCTCCACCATCACAAGAGTTTCCGCACCTCGGCAACCGGACGCGGAATGACGTGGACGGCAACGACCTCGGCAATCCTGCCCGCCGCAGCGGACCCGTTCTCGACCGCCGCCTTCACGGCGGCGACGTCCCCTTCGACGACCGCCGCAACGATCCCCGACCCGACGTAATTCAGCGAGGCGAGCGTGACGTCCGCGGTCTTCGCCATGACGTCCGCCGCCTCCAACGCCCCCACAAGGCTGCGGGTCTCCACGCTGCCCAGGGCTTTACGCATCGTCCCCGCCTCCTAACGCCCGCGGCGTGCGCCGCCGCCGGCAAAGTACCGCTCGATGGAGCTCTTTACCTTATCGAATCCGGGGATGACGGCCGCCTCGTACAGGGAGGCCTTGTCCCCCAGCGGCTTGGTAGCGTCCAGCCCCAACTTGTCCGAGACGCCCCGCTCCATGTGGGACGCCTCCAGAGGCGACCCCAGCGCCCCCGATACGACGACCAGGTCGTGCGATGCCTGGAAACGGGACGCGATGGCCGCCTCTACCTCCGCCATGTCGTAGATGTCCACATCGTCGTCCACAACCACGACGTGCTTGATGTCTTTATAGGCCCCGAGGACCCCGAGGATGGCGCTCTTGCCGTCGCCGTCCGCACGCTTTTTGATGGAGACCACCGCGTGCAGCCGGCACCCGCCCCCCAGGGTCAGGTTCACGTCCTGGACGTTCACGGTGTGGGAGAGGGCCGCGAAAATCTCGGCCTCCTTGATCATCCCATAGGCCAAATGTTCCTCCCGGCAGGGGAAGGCGTGCTGGAAGACGGGCTCGCTCCGGTGCGTCACCGCGGTGACCTCCATCACCGGAGCGGGGGCGACGGTGCTGTAGTACCCCATCAGCTCGGCAAAAGGTCCCTCGGGCTCTGCCCGGCCGGGCTCGATCCTCCCCTCCAGAACGATCTCCGACCAGGCCGGGACCTCGAGGTCGATGGACCGGCAGCGCACCAGCTCCAGGGGCTCGCCCCGCAGCGTGCTGTCCACCTCGTACTTGTCCAGGCCGTATTTCCCGGAGCCAATCTGGGAGGCCAGCAGAAAGGGCGCGTCGTACCCCAGGACGACGGCGCACTCGAGGGCTTTTCCCCTCTCGGCGCAGCGTCGGAGCTCACCCAGCAGATGAGGGGAGGCCCCGGACACCAGGATGTAGAGCCTGTTGCCCCCCAGCACCTGGATGCGCCGCACCGCCATCTGGGTCCTGCCGGTCTCGGTGTCGCGGACCACGAACGCCCCCGCGCAAAGGTAGGGTGCGGCGTCTCGTTCGTTCGACGTCGGCACCGGGAGCATCTTGAGCAGATCGATGCCGGAGGTGACGACGTTCTCCTGGACCGGCCCCCGGTCCAGCAGCTTGGGCTTGGACGGAGAGCCCATGGCCCCCATCAACTTGAACAACCGCTTTTCCGGGCTCGTCCCGAGCAGGTCCAGGATGATCGAACGGTTTCCGTAAAGGGCCCCGACCACGGGCATCCTCGACCCCTTGACGTTCCGAAACAGAATGGGCCGCTCGTTGTGGAAGGAGCTGAGCACGGCGCCGAGCTCGAACCGCGGATCGACCGGAACGGTGCATTCCATCAGCCGGTCCTGGACCCTCAGGCGTTCCAGAACGGAACGCAGCATCTGTCTTTCCATTAAAAACCTCCGGTTCTTATCAAAAACGGACGGAACCGCAACGGGCAAAACAGCCCGATTCGGATCTCCGAACCTCGCGCGGCCTCGTCCGTCTTATTCACTGCGCCCCGGCGCCCTCCCAGCGCCGGATCAAATCGTGTTCGACGCCCAAAGCGTCCAGGATGCGCCCGGAGAAGGAGACGACCAGCTCCGCAACGCTCTCGGGACGGTGATAAAACCCCGGGGAGGCGGGCATCACCACCGCCCCGGCACGGGTGGCCGCAAGCATGTTCTCCAGATGGATCACGCTCAGGGGCGACTCGCGGGTCACCAGCACCAGCTTACGGCGTTCCTTCAGGGTCACGTCAGCCGCCCGGGTGAGGAGGCTTTCCGAGAATCCGCCGGCGATAGAGGCGAGCGTCTTCATCGAGCAGGGCACGACCGCCATGCCGAGGGTCCTGAAGGAACCGCCCGAGATGGGGGCCGCGAGGTCGTCATCCTCATAGAAGCGGTCGGCGAACGTCCTCAGTTCCTCCAGGGAGACCCCGCACTCGTGCTCCATCACGTACGCCCCCATCCTGGAGACCACGAGATGGGTCTCGCACTCCAGGATCCGGAGCTGGCGCAGCAGTGCGAGGGCATAGACCGCGCCGCTTCCTCCCGTTACGCCGACGACAATCTTCACAGGTTCCTTCATTACAGGTTCCCCCATTGCAGGTCCCTTCATCAAAAAAACGATTTCCCTTCCAGCTAAAACCGCTAAAACCTCTTAAAGGAGGGCGGATTTTCTGGGCGCCGCGAGCCGAAACCCCTTCATGGACACCCGAGACCGGCTCTCGACGCGGCTTCCAGAGGATTCTATCGGAAAACCCGCCCTCGCCCTCCTACAGCGTCCCTACTCGGGGAGGGCTGCCTCCTTTTTCGTCTTCGACTCCGGGAGGACGATGTTCAGGAAGATGGCCGTCAGGGTCGCCGTGGTCATGCCGGAACCGAAGATGACCCGGAGCTGTTCCGGGAGATGGGAGAGCAGATTTGGCCTGAAGGCGATGCCGAGCCCCAGCCCGAGCGACATGGCCAGGATGATGCTGTTTCTTCTGTTGAACTCGACCTCCTTGAAGTTCGAGATGCCGCCGACCGCGATCATCCCGAACATCAGGACCCCGGCCCCGCCGAGCACCGGGCTTGGCATGATCGCGACCAGAGCGCCAATCTTGGGGAAGACGCCGGTTATCATCAGGATGACCCCGGCCAGAGCCACCACAAACCGGCTCGCCACCCCCGTCAGAGGGATGATGCCGATGTTCTGGCTGAAGGACGTGTTGGGTCCGCATTGAAAGATTCCAGCCAGCAGGCTGCCCACGCCGTCGGCCAGGACGCCCGAGGCGAGCTTGTCGCCGTCGACCTCCTCGTCACATGCCTTGAGGACCAGCACACCGCCGCCTATCGTCTCGACGGTCGTGACGATATAGGCGGGCAGGAACGCGAGAAATCCGGAGAGGGTGAAGGCGAGGCCGTAGCGGAGCGGATTGGGGAGCATCAGCCAACTGGCGGTGGAGACGGGGTTGAGGTCCAGCCTCCCCATGAAGAAGGCCACGACGTACCCGACGACGATCCCGATGAGGATTGCACCCGAGGAGAGGAATCCCTTTCCCCTCTGGTTGAGGATGAGGATGACGGCCATGACGATTCCCGCCAGCAGCAGGTCCTGGAGGGAACCGTAGGTCTCGGGATTGTATCCGCCGATCCAGTCTATCGAGATCGGTATCATCGTAAGCCCGATGGAGCTGATGACGATCCCCGTGATGAGCGGAGGGAAAAATTTTTGCAGGGGCTTGATGAAGCGGCTCAGCACAATCTCGATGAAGGATCCGAAGAAGGTGGCTCCGAAGTATCCGGGCAGCCCGAAGGCCGACCCTACGGCGATTCCGGGCCCGACGAAGGTGAAGTCCGTCCCCATGACCATGGGCAGCCTGTTCCCGACGGGACCGATCCCGACCGCCTGGATGACGGTCGCCAGGCCGGCCACGAAGAGCGTCGTGCTCACAATGAAAGTGTTATCCTCCAGGGACAGGCCGATGGCATTGTTGACGACGAGCGGGACGGCAACGATACCGGCGAAGGCTGCGAGGATATGCTGGATCGCCAACGCAATCGACAGGAAAAAGGGCGGCCTGTCGTTGACCCTGTACTTGATCTCCGGATTGCCGCCAGTTTTTTGGGATATCGGAAGTTCTCTCTTCGCATCGCCCATGATGGGGCCTCCTTTTCTCGTGCAGAAGCGCCGTTTCTGAGTCACACCTATAACGAAAACGCAAAAAACGCAAAAAAAAGAGGAGCCGGACGCCCGCGAACGGGACCGGCCCCTCCCCCCGGGGCCCGGGGCTAAGAAAAACTCGCCCGGCTATTTGACCTTGTTCTCGGCGTCGCCTCCGCCGATCCAGGGGTCCTCGCCCTTGTCGCAGGCATCGATGTACTCGTCCACCGTCATGAGCTTCGTGAAGATGCTGAGGTCATTCAGGCCGTACTCGTGCATCTCCTGCGTTTTGGAGTGCACCGCATCCGTGAGGGTGATCACCCGATAGGCGCGTGCCAGGGCGTCCGTGGCTGTCGAGCGGACACAGACGTTCGTCCACACCCCGGTGACGACGACCGTATCCATGTTCTCCTCACGCAGGTACAGGTCCAGGTCCGTATGGGCAAAGCCACTGTGACGCCTCTTGGGGACGATGTACTCGTCGTCCATCGGCTTCAGCTCCTCGATGAAGTCCGACCCCCAGGACCCCGCCACGGCATGGCAGGGCCTCACCCTGAAGTCCGCGTCGTGCTTCCTGTGGGCCTCCTGGATGTGGACGATCTGGATGTCGTCGCCCTTCCTCCCACGGATCCACGTCAACAGCCTCTGGATGTTGGGGACTATCTTCTTCCCATTGGGGCAGACCAGCGCCCCCTTCTCATGAATGAAGTCGTTCAGCATGTCAATAACCAAAATCGCCTGTCTCGTCATCGCAGAAACCCTCCTGAAAAAATCTGAAAAAATTTGGAATACGCCCCCCACGACGACGCGCCGCGGGGTTCTCCTCTTGTCTTCCTTACGAAAAAAGCATCGGACACCTTTGCCCCTCCGCCCTCGGAACGGATACGGAAACGACCGAACCGGCACTTCTAGGAAAACGTTGATTTAATTCATGAAGCACCCCGGTGGTACCCCAGCTTGCCTGTTTTGAGGAAGAAGCTTGCCG
>CAUPUB010000070.1:0-12196 GCA_963514535.1 uncultured Fretibacterium sp. | reverse complement strand
GCCGTGCGGGCGTCGCACCCGCTTCCCGCGTCCGCAGGGACCTGATTGTTTTTAAGCACGTTACGGACATCATTCAATCACAGCGCGGAGAGGTTGTCAATGCGGCGGGAAAGAAAGGCTCAAAGAAAGGCTTTTTGTCGGAGACCGCGGCCACGTTTTTGAAAAAACGACGCTCGGAGCTTGTTAATCGTCCCGCCGAAATGTACAATCTATAAATGTGTCGGGAGAGTTCCCTCTTCCCCTTGTAGGATCGACTTGAATTTTAGCGGGCCGCGGAAAGACGAAAAGCCCTCCGGAACTTTGCATTTCCAGGGTTTTTCTTTTATTCTTTTCGGCTTTTTGCAAAAAATCGAGTGAACAGGACACAAACACCCCCCACTCTCCTCCATGGGGAATGGGGAGAAGGAGAGACAGTGCCATGCAGTATCTTATTGTGACGATGGCCGTAGCAGCCGGGGCCGGAATTGGCTACCTGGTGCTGAGGGCCTGGGACAACACGCGCCTTGCGGGATATAAGAACCGGATGATCGCCATGCTCGAGGAGGCACACGAGGCGGCTGAGAGGACCAAGAAGGAGCGCCTGACCGAGGCCAGGGAGGAAATCCTCCGGCTGCGCCAGGATGCCGAGCGCGACATCAAGGAGCGGCGTAACGAGCTCCAGCGGGCCGAGCGCAAGATTGAGCAGAAGGAGGAGAACCTGGACCGGAAGCTGGACAGGGTCTCCCACAAGGAGGACGAACTGCGGAACAGGCAGGAGGCTCTGGAGCAGCGGGGTACGGAGCTCGAGGCGCTCATTCGGCAGCAGAACACGAAGCTTGAGGAAATAGCCTGCCTGACCCGCGAGCAGGCCCAGGACATCCTGCTCCGCAAGACGGAGGAGGAGGCGCAGTACCTTATCGGGCTCCGTCTGAAGGATCTGGAGGAGAAAGCCCAGAGGGAGGCCGACCGCAGGGCGGGGGAGATCGTCGTCTCGGCCATGCAGCGCTGTGCGGTGGAGCACGCCGGCGACGCGGCGGTCAGCGTCGTCCCCCTGCCGACCGACGACATGAAGGGACGCATCATTGGGCGGGAGGGGCGCAACATCCGCGCCTTCGAGACCCTGACGGGTGTGGACCTGATCATTGACGATACCCCGGAGGCCGTGACCCTCAGCAGCTTCGACCCCATCCGCAGGGAGATCGCCCGGCGGTCTCTGGAGCGCCTCATTCTGGACGGACGCATCCACCCCGCGCGCATCGAGGAGCTGATCGACAAGGCATCTCGGGACGTCGAGGAGGACATCCTCTCGGCGGGGGAGTCCGCCATTCTGGAGATGGGGATCAAGAACATGCACTCGGAGCTGATCCGAACTTTGGGGCAGCTCAAGTTCCGCTTCAGCTACGGACAGAACGCGCTCTCCCACAGCCTCGAGGTGGCTTACATATCCGGGGCCATCGCCGCGGAGCTGGGGCTGGATGAGGAGCTGGCGCGACGGGCCGGCCTGCTGCACGACCTCGGCAAGGCCGTCGATCATCAGGTCGAGGGGCCCCACGCTGCCATCGGGGCGGACCTGGCACGGCGCTTTGGGGAGAGGCCTGAGGTGGTCAGCGCCATCGCATCTCACCACGACACGCTGGAGG
Source organism: uncultured Fretibacterium sp. (assembly GCA_963514535.1). Taxonomy (GTDB): domain Bacteria; phylum Synergistota; class Synergistia; order Synergistales; family Aminobacteriaceae; genus CAJPSE01. Next base: position 10,577 of record CAUPUB010000070.1, on the reverse strand, counting down.
TACATTCCGTCTACGACGTCATCGTTGCCGTGGCGGACGCCGTCAGCGCCTCCCGGCCCGGCGCCCGGCGCGAGAGCCTGGACGCCTACATCAAAAGGCTGGAGAAGCTCGAGGAGCTGGCCCAGGCATTCAACGGTGTCTCCAAAGCCTACGCCATCCAGGCGGGGCGCGAGGTCCGCGTGGTGCTCTCCTCGAACAACACGGACGACGGCACGGTGCACAAGCTGGCCTACGACATCGCCCGAAAGATCGAGGCCGAGATGAAGTACCCCGGCCAGATCAAGGTCAATGTCTCGCGGGAGACGCGTGCGACGGAGTTTGCAAAGTAATCCGAGAGATAAAACACTAGGGAGGCATCCATGCGCATCCTTTTTGTCGGCGACATCGACGGCCGCCCGGGGAGAACGGCCCTGGCGAACGCCCTCCCCGCCCTTCGGGAGGAGTGGCAGGGTTTCGACTTCGTGGTCGTCAACTGTGAAAACGCCGCTGCCGGTAAGGGCATGACGGGAAAGATCCTGGAGGAGTTCCTGGCCTTGGGTGTGGACGGCATGACCTCGGGGAACCACATCTGGGACAAGAACGCCTTTTACCCGATCCTGGACGAGGAGGCTCGGGTGCTGCGCCCCGCCAACTATCCTCCCGAGTGCCCGGGGACCGGGGTGACCGTCCTGCGGCGCAACGGGAAGAAGCTGGGGCTCGTCAACCTCCAGGGACGGGTGTTCATGCCCCCCATCGACTGCCCCTTCCATTGCGCGGACGCCCTGCTGGAGGAGCTGCGGGCGAAGGAGGGGGACGCGCTCCCCATCCTCGTAGACTTCCACGCGGAGGCGACGTCGGAGAAGAAGGCCCTGGCCCTCTACCTGGATGGACGCGTCTCCGCGGTCCTCGGCACCCACACACACGTCCAGACGGCGGATGAGCAGATCCTGCCCGGGGGCACGGCGTTCCTCAGCGACGTCGGCATGACGGGCGGGCATGGGGGCATCATCGGGGTCACGGCCGAGACGGTGCTCCCCCGCTACCTCACGGGGCTACCCTCCCGATTCGAGGTCTGCGGGGAGTCTCCCTGCGTCAACGCTGCGGTCCTGGAGGTCGACGAGTCCACCGGGGCGGCGGTGCGCATCACGCGCGTCTTTCAGAGGATGGAGTCAACCGAAGGATAGACTCGGAGCACATATCACACAAGGGTGCCCTCTTCTATCTCGGAGCCGTTTTCATACAACTCGTCACAGGCCAGGTCGATATCGTCGTTCCAAACCACACCGTAGCCTCCGGCATCCACGCGTACCTGCTCGAACAGGCCGTCGACCTCCTCCAATACCTGGAAGGAACGCCATCTGGCAAACAGGGGCCTAGTGTCATAAATTTTTCTGGAACCATCCTCAAAATCTACCAACAGAGAAAATTTGGAAATGGGAGCAACCGCTTTGACCCTATGGAACATCGGCGTCCTCCTTTCCCGATGCACTTCCATCGTTATTCCAGCGGTGGAAGCAATATGAATTCCTGCGTATCCCATATTTTCAAGAGCTCCGCCTTGTGCTGTGCCGCCCACTCCCGCACCAGGGACAATGCCTTTTGGGGTAAATCCCCCTCCAGCATTTCAAGGGTCTGGATATCGATGACCCCAACATACTCACCGTATACGGCATGGAAGTGAGGGGGATTGTGCTCCTTCTGCTGAAAAAACATCTTGATGATCAGTCCATAGAACCTTGCGATTACCGGCATATCATTCCTCCAGCATGGAATATAAGGGCCACCGGCTGTGCCGTTGGCCCTTATATTCTGCGCAATAGACGAGACGGGGCTCCCCAGGGGAAGCGTGTTACAGCTCGGGGACCACCATTCCCTTTTCCTTGTAGTACTTCGCCGCTCCGGGATGGACGGCGACGGAGGCCCCCTTGAGCGCCGTATCCAGGGAGATCAGCTTCGCCTTGTCGTGGACAGGCTTCAGATCCTCCAGGTTCTCGAAGATGGCCTTGGTGATGTTGTAGACCAGGTCGCTCGGCATCTCCGCATCACAGACCAGAATTGCCATGACGGCCGGAGTCGGGGTGTCGTGGTCGATACCCTTGTAGGTGCCCGCGGGGATGACATCCTTCGTGAAGTAGGGGAACTGCCTGACGAGCTTGTCCAGAAGGTCCTCGTCGAAGGCCACGAGGTCGATGTCCCTCTGGGCCGCCAAGGCCATCACCGCCGCCGTCGGGTAGCCGGCAAGCACGAAACCGGCGTCCAGCTGCCCGTCCTGGATACGCTCGGCCGTGTTGGCGAAGTCCAGAAAATCGGCGTTCATTTCGGAGTATTTAAGCCCGGCCGCCGAGAAGATCGAGCTCAGGCTGCCGGCCACCCCTGATCCCGGCGCACCGACGGAGACGCGCTTGCCCTTGATCTCCATCAGGCTTTTGATCCCACTGTCCTTCACCGTGATGCACTGCACGTGCTCCGGATAGAGGGACGCGATCATCCTCAGGTTCTCCACCGGCTTGTTGAAGGGTTTTTCACCCCTGGCCGCCAGGTAGGACACATCGTTCTGGACCAGCGCCATGCTCACCTCATGCCCGGAGATCAGGTTGATGTTTGCCGCGGAGGCATTGCCCGTCTCGGCCGTCACCTCGACGTCGGGCACATGCTTGTTCATGACCTGGGCCAACCCACCGCCCAAGGGATAGTACGTCCCGGCCACGCCGCCCGTGGCGATGGAGAGGAACGTCTTATCCGCGGCAACAGCGGATCCCGCCACAAAAAGAAGCCCCACTGCGAGAAAAACACCCAACACCTTCTTCAAATCGAACACCCTCCTCTTCAGCATGAACAAAAATATGAAGACGAACCGCAAAGCAGCCCCCAAAAGCATGAGGCCGACTATCGAAATACTACTTTACTACAAAACAGGGCCTGGCGCCAGCCCCCCGGGCAAAAAGGTCTATTCCACGTATTCATAACGGAGCGCCTCGGCGTCGCCCCAAAGCTTTTCGAGTTTGTAGAACTCCCGTCCCTTTTGGCTAAAAATGTGAACGGCGACGTCGCCCGCATCGATCAGCCTCCAGTTGGAGCTATGCTCCCCCTCCAGCCGAACCACCAGGCCCCGACGCTTTAGGGCCTCCTCTGCCGTCTCCGTCAGGGTCTTCATATGGACATCGGAATTCCCCGTCGCCAGGATGAACACGTCAGCCAGCGTCCCCGCGGCCCCAAGCTCCAAGACGATGATATCCTGCGCCTTCTTATCGGATAGAGCCGAACAAATATCCTCATAATCTTTAATTTTTCCCATAAAACCATACCTCCTCTCAATGGAAAGCTCCTCCAAAATATGGAAAGCTCCTCCAAAATTCGGTCAAGGGGTCCGCCGTCAGAAGTTTAGGGACTCCAGGCGCCTGAGCACGGTATCCTTGTTGTGCCCGAAGATGATGGAGACCAGGGTCACCTGCCGGTCCTCCCGGACCAGGCCGGCGTTGGTTATGCCGCAGAGCTCGGCCAGCGCCAGGGCCGCATCTCTGTCCGCCTCCCTGCCGCCAGCGGGGTAGATAATGTTCGTCGAGTGATAGTCGAAATGCCGCGCGTTCCCCGAGTAGGGGACCTCGATCCCTATCCGCTGGAAGAGCCGGGAGGCCCTCCTGCCAAGGCCGGACGCCCCGTCCCCATTCAGGATGCCAATCTTGCCGATTCGCTCCCGAAGCTCCTTCAGACGCTCCTCCGTGAGGGGCGCCGGGGTCGAAGCCGCATCGCCTGAGACCTTTCCGGCGTCGGAGCTCAGGAGGTCCCGCTGTCCCTGGGGCGGAAGCTTTGCCGCCAACTGGAGGGACAGCCCCACCGTGTCGAGGATCCAGTAGCTCAGGTTCCCGCTGTACCCCGACTTGCCCGGAGCCATGAACATCTGCACCCGGTCCGGCGGGAGCGCGTTGGCGAACTGCATGAGCTTCAGGGCCTCCAGCGGCGTCAGGTCGGTATCGACGGCGGCGACAACCTCGTCGATGAGGGCGGGTATGCGGGGCAGAATAGCCGGGGACTTCAGCCTGGACAGGACGATATCCATGAACTTCTGCTGCCGTTGGACGCGGCCGATGTCCCCCAGGGGGTCGTGCCGGAAGCGAACGTACCCCAGGGCCATCCTGCCGTCCATGTGCTGCTGCCCCTTAGAGATGTCGATGAAGAGCTTACCCGAGTAGTCCGTGTACTTCAGCGGCTTGTCCACGTAGATATCGATGCCCCCGATCAGGTCGATGATCCGGGGGAAGCTCTTGTAGTTGACCATCACGAAATAGTTGACCGCCATCCCGGTCAGGTTCACCACGGTCTCCTTCAGAAGGTCGATGCCCCCGTAGACATAGGCGTGGTTGATCTTGTCCCAGCCGCGCCCGGGGATCTGGACCCGGGAGTCCCTGGGGATGGAGGCCACGCGCACCGCCTTGTTGTCCGCGTCGAAAATAGCCAGGGCGATCGCGTCGGTGCGCGAGCCGCCGTCCACGTTGTCCAATCCCACGACAAGGACGTTCACCGTGCCCAGGACGGGATCGACATAGGGCCCGTCCTCTCGCTCCGGTTGGGCGTCGCCGCTCCCGACGTCCAGGGATTGCCCCAGATCGAGAGGATTTTTTGGCAACAGGACCTCCTTCAGACGAAAAGCGGCCCCTCCCGACACCGCCAGAAGGAGCAGAAGGGCGATCCCGAAGACCTTGAGTAATCTCACTGCCGCGACACCTCCATATTCGACGCTTCCATATTCGACGCTTCCATATTCGACGCTTCCACATCCGATGCCCCCACATCCCTGTAGAGACCCACGGACTCGATGTACGCCTCGACGAGACGGGGCACCAGGAAACGCACGCCCCGGCCGTCGCCGGCCCGGCGACGAATCTCAGTGCTGGAGATGGCGAACTCGGGGATCTCGACCAGCCTGAGATTGTCCCGAATCCTGCCCGGAAGGGAATTCAACCCCCGAACATCATACCCCGGGCGAGTCGCCGTGACCAGCGTACACAGCGTGGGTAGAAGCATGCAGTCCACCCATGTCTCGATGGAGAGGAGGGCATCCAGGCCTGTGATGAAAAAGAGGTCCCTGGGAGGCGTCCCCCTTGCGATAAATTCCCTCAGCGTGTCCACGGTATGAGTGGGGCGTTTTCGCTCGATCTCCATCCGGGAGACGGAGAACTCCGGGACCCCGGCCGTCGCCAGCAGGGTCATGGCGTAGCGGTCCTCGGCGGGCGTCACCCGGCGCTCCGTCTTGTGCGGAGGGGAGCCCGCCGGGACGAAGACGATTCGATCGATATCCAGGCGGCGGCGGCATTCCTCGGCCGCCAGCAGATGCCCGTAATGGATGGGGTCGAACGTCCCTCCCATGATGCCCGTCTTGATGGACACAGCGAAAATCCTCCCTAAATGAGGGCGCCTGCCCCGCGTTTTCGGCCCGTGCGGCAGACGACGCGACCACCGAGCGCCGGAGGGGGAGAAAATATCCGCCCCTCCCGGGCGGAGGCCCGCCTCCCGCATAGGGGCTACCCGATAATTCTATCAGGTTGGAACTCGAATTCGACCTCCCCTATAAGGACCCTGTCCCCCTCCCGGGCGCCTGCATCCTCCAGGGCCTCCTCGACGCTGAGCCTTTTCAAAAGGCGCGCAAACTTCACCATCGCGTCCTCCTGGTCGAAATCGATGCGTCGGACGGAGCGCTCCAGGTTCTCGTGCTCCACGAGGAAGCTCCCGTCGTTCATACGGCGGACCGCGACGGGCTCCGGCCTTCCGCCCCTCCGCCTCGGCAGCTCCCGGACGGCGGGCGCCTCCGCAAGGGAGACGGTGCCCGCGGGACGGGGATAAAGCCTGACGAGCTCGACGATCTTGTCGATCAGGACCGGGATCCCCTCCCCCGTCAGCGCGCTTACGCAAAGGCAGGGGATGCCCAGACGCGACATCTCCTCCTCCAGAATTGCGGCGTTCTCCTCCGAGCCGGGCAGGTCCGTCTTGTTCCCGACCGTCAGGCAGGGACGCTCCGTGAGCCGGGCCCCATAGGCATCGAACTCGCCGCAGACGACCCGCCAGTTTCCCAGCACGTCGGGCTCGGACAGGTCCACGACGTGGACCAGCACCCGGGTCCGCTCCACGTGACGCAGAAACTGGAGCCCCAGCCCCTTGTCCTCGTGCGCCCCCTCGATCAGGCCCGGGACGTCGGCGATGACGATCTGCTGGTCGTCGACAGCCAGGACCCCCAGGTTCGGGGAAAGAGTCGTGAAGGGATACCCCGCGACCTTCGGCCTCGCGCCACTGATCGCCGCAAGGAGGCTCGACTTTCCCGCGTTGGGGAACCCCACCAGTCCAACGTCGGCAATCAGTTTCAGCTCCAGGGTCAGGGCCCGTTCCTCGCCGCTGTCGCCCTTCTCCGCGAAACGCGGCGCCCGACGCACCGAACTGGCGAAATGCGCGTTTCCCCGCCCTCCGCGGCCGCCCCTGGCGGCGACGAAGGTCTGGCCCGGCTCGACGAGATCGGCAAGGATGTTCCCCGCCTCGTCCCGGACCAGGGTTCCGCAGGGCAGGGGGACGCGCAGATCCTCGCCGTCCGCACCGGTCCGCATCGCCCCACCGCCGTGCCCCGCATGGCCAGCCTGGAAGCGGCGATTGAACTCGAAGTCGGCCAGGGTAACGATCCCCCCCACCGCCTCGAAAATAACGCTTCCGCCTTGTCCGCCGTCCGCGCCGTCGGGGCCGCCCTTGGGGATGAACTTTTCCCTGCGAAAGCTGAGGGCCCCATTCCCCCCACGCCCCGCCTTGACCATTATCCTGGCCAGATCGATAAACTTCATGGGCAACACCCCCACTCGAAGAAACAGAAAAAAAGAGGCCCCAGGCAAACGGAGCCTCCCTCACAGGACGGAATCAGGGAATTGATACGGAAGCCGATATAAAAACCAATTTGAAGCCAGGACGAGACTCGAGACCTCGGGTCCTCCCCATCCTCCGACGAAACGGGAAAAAAATTACCGGGCGGCGTCCGGGACGATGGAGACGTACTTGCGGTCCCCGTGGGTGGCGTATTCCACCCTGCCCGGAAGCAGGGCAAAAAGGGTGAAATCGCGCCCCAGCCCAACGTGTTTCCCCGGATGGACCCTGGTCCCACACTGCCGGACCAGGATACTCCCCGCCGTCACCTCCGTGCCGGCGTAGACCTTGATCCCCCTGTACTTGGGGTTGCTGTCCCTGCCATTGGTGGAACTGCCCTGCCCCTTCTTATGGGCAAAAAACTGTATGTCGAAACGAAAGATCATCTTTGCACCTCCGTGATGCTCACATGTTCGGGATAGCCGGACTCTATCTCCTCCAGGGACAACGCGACCGTCCGCGTCAGAAGGTCCAGGGAATCCGCAGCCTCCTCGGGCCAGAACACCCGGATCAGTGGGATATCGGGATCGACCTCGCAGCGCAGATCCCGCACCTTCGCTACATCTGAAAGCCCGAGAAGAAGACCATGGATCAGAGCAGAAACCGCGGCACAGACGACATCCTGTCCCTCAGGAGCGCTACCGGAATGTCCCAGGCTCTCCAGACCGACAAGCGCGCTCCCACCCCAGTAAAGGGTAACCTGGACCATGGGGCGCGGCCCAACCGGCTAACCGTCGATCCCGCGGATGACGACCTCGGTGAAATACTGCCGATGCCCGCGCAGGCGGCGATAGTTCTTCTTACTCTTGTACTTGAACACGATGACCTTCTTGTCCCTGGCCTGGGCGAGGATCTCCGCCCGGACGCTGGCGCCCGCGACATAGGGGGTCCCGAACTTCGTCCCGCTGTCGCCGCCCACCATCAGGACCTTGTCCAGAACGACCTCATCCCCTGCGGCCCCGTCCAGGCGCTCGATGCGGAATCTGTCCCCCACCTGGACACGATACTGCTTACCGCCGGTCTCCAAAACTGCATACACGATTATCTTCCTCCTTCCGCTGGCTCAAGGCCCCCCTATACAACCTCAAAGGGTTGTCAGGAGATTATGCCCCGTCCATGCGCATACGAAACTTGATGATTTTACGCACGGTCGGGCGATTCGTCAACACAAAAAAAACCGAATCATGCCCCGGTCGACGTCGGCCTCCTCAATCACGACCTCTCCAACCATGACCGACTCCATCATGCTCTCCACAACGACTCTCCCTCGTCAAGCCGCGCCTCGAAAAGGCGCAGGGTGCGCTCGAAGGGCTCGGCAACGGTCAGGTCCACCCCGGCCCGCCTCAGAATGTCCAGGGAGTGGTCGCTGCCGCCGCTCTCCAGGAACGTCAGGTAGCGGTCCCGCGCTCCGTCCACCCCGGTCAGGATGGCGTCCGCAAACGCCCCCGCGGCCGTGAAGCCCGTTACGTACTTGTAGACGTAAAAGGCCGAGTAGAAATGGGGAATTCGGGCCCATTCCGCGCAGAGGGCGGGGTCGACCGTCAGCTCCGGCCCGTAGTACCGCGCGTTGAGCTCGCCCCACAGCGTGCTCATCCACTCCGGCGTCAGGGCGTCGCCCGCCTCGGCCCGGACGTGGGTGCGCCGCTCGAAGTCCGCAAACATCGCCTGCCGGAAGAACGTCGTCCGCACCATGTCGTAGAAATAGCTCAGAAGCCATTTCTTCTCCGCGTCCGTTCCACTTCGCCTCAGCAGGTACCCCAGCAACAGGGCCTCGTTGGTGGTGGAGGCGACCTCCGCGAGCAGGATCGTGTAGTCGGCATAGACCTGGGGCTGAGAGGAGTGGGAGTACCACGAGTGCAGGGAGTGCCCCATCTCGTGGACCAGCGTGAAGACGTCCCGCAGGGTGCCGTTGTAGTTCAGAAGTACATAGGGATTCGTTCCGTAGGATCCCCAGGAATAGGCGCCCTTGCGCTTTCCCCGGTTCTCCCGGACGTCGATCCATCGCTCCGCGAAGCCCCGCTCCAGGTTGGCGACGTAGTCCGGCCCCAGCGGCTCCAGCGCCCGAACCGCCAGATCGCAGGCCTCCTCGTAGGGGATGTCGGTAAGGGGCTCGTCCGACAGGGGGACGTTGAGGTCGTAGTAATGCACGGAATCGAGCCCGAGGGCGCGCCGGCGCAGGGCGACGCAGCGGTGCATGAGGGGCGCGAAGCGGACGGCGGTATCCACAACGTTGTCGTAGACGCACGTCGGAACGTCGTCGCCGAACAGCGACATCTCCAGGGTGTCCCTGTAGCGCCGTGCGTTGGCGTAGAAGATGTCACCCTTCACGGACCCCGCGTAAAGCGCGCCGATGGCGTTGCGGAACGCCCCATAGGTCTCGTGGATGCCCTCGAAGGCGGCCTTGCGCACCGACCGGTCCGGAGAGCGGCTCAACCGATAGTAGCGCTCCTCGGAGAGCTCCACCCTATCGCCCTTCTCGTCCAGGATGTCGGGGAACTTCAGATCCGCGTCGGTCAGGAGGGTAAAGGCGTTCTCCGGGACGGCGGAAAGCTCCCTCGTTCGGGCCAGGAGCTCCTCCTCGGCCGGGGAAAGCACGTGCGCCCGCTCCCGGAGGATCTCGGAGAGGTGGAAGTCGTAGAGCCGCAGCCCCTCGTCCTCCGCAATCCAACGCCTCAGATCGGCCTCGGGGATCGAGAGGACCTCGGGCCGGAAGAAGGAACAGACGGCTCCGTGCCGCGTCGCCAGGGTCTCGATGCGGGCGGTCATCTCCATGGGCCGAGTGACGCGCAGGTCCTCGTGGCTCTTCATATTGGCGTAGACGTAGAGCTTCCCCAGCTCCAGCGCCACGGCCTCCTCCGCCTCCAGATAGGCCAGAAGGGCGGCCGGCCCCTCACCAAGATGGCCCGCATGGCCTGCCAGGGCTTCGATCCTGGGCTCCAGAGCAGCAAAGGCGGCCTCCCATGCCTCGGCGGAGGGGTAGATGGCCTCCAGATTCCAACGGTCGCGCTCCGGGACCTCCGAGCGCTCCGGGACGGATCCGGCTCCCGCCGGCTCCTTCGCGTCGAACAAAGGCGCGTTGACTTTGAATTTGAATAAGGAATCGATACGCTGCAATCTCATGCACCTCGCGCACATTCTTGGGGGTTGAACACCAACCTGTTTTTTTGAGGAGAATCGTTCAAGGGGAAGAAGTTTTTTCTCCCGCCGTCTTGCGCTCCCCGGCTCCCTATGGTATCATTCCCCTTGTTTTGGTCAAGGGGAACGAAACAGGTGTATGTCAGCTGTGTTCTCGTGATCGATTTGAGTTATGGCCCCATCGACTAGCGGCCTAGGTCGTAGCCCTCTCAAGGCTAAAACACGGGTTCGAATCCCGTTGGGGCTACCATTTTCTTTCAATGGTAGGCATTGGAAAAAAGGTTCCGTAATATCATTATTGGCTTTTTCATCTTAAGGGTGGTTAGTTCAGAGGTAGAACGCTTCCTTGACACGGAAGAGGTCAGAAGTTCGATTCTTCTACCACCCACCACTGATAGCAAGGGTCCAGGAGATTTTCTCCTGGACTTTTTTATTTTGGTTGCTCAACATTTACTCAAGATACGCTTATGCCAAGGCACAAAAAAAGGGGGCCCCATTTTACATTAGTGTCGCGATCCCTGCCTTGAGGAACTTGGGCAGGATGTCCCACCCCAGCACGCCGGTCAGGA
>CAUPUB010000069.1:0-12270 GCA_963514535.1 uncultured Fretibacterium sp. | reverse complement strand
TCCCGGCATTCCAACAAAGACAGGCCGCCGTGCCGTTCCAAGGACCCGTGCGCACTCGATTGACGCATGAAAAAGCGCCTGCCGGACAATCCACACGTGCATGGAGACATCCTCCTCGCCGGAGTCCGGCGCCGCTCTGCGCCCGCCATGACGGCAGGCGGCTCGCTTATCATACCACCTCGCCGCGGGGGAGGCTCGGCACTTTTCCATCATTCAGGCTCGGATAGGGTTTCGTTTGATGTGAAAAAGGGAATGCCTCTCCTGCCCAGGGCTTTTCCGTTCACCAGCAAAAGCCTCCCGTGCCCCTCTATTTTTTGTCAAGCTCGGCCAACTTGTCCTTGGCCTCCTGGTCCCCCTGGTCCGCCGCCTTTTGGTACCATTCCCTGGCCTTGGAGGCATTCTTGCCTACGCCATCAGCGCCATTGGCGTAGAGGTCGCCCAGGGCCTTTTGCGCTTCGACCAGTCCCTTGTCCGCTGCCTTTTGATAAAGCTCCAGGGCCTTGGGGACGTTCTTGCCTATCCCGTCACCCCTGACATAGAGGTCGCCCAGGGCCTTTTCTGCCTCGACCAGCCCCTGCTTCGCCGCCTTTTGATAAAGCTCCAGGGCCTTGGGGACGTTCCTGCCCACGCCGTCCCCCCTGGCGTAGAGGTCACCCAGAGCCTTTTGTGCTTTTGAAGAGTTCTGGTCCGCTGCCTTTCGATACCATTCCGCAGCTTTCCCGTATTCTCCCAGGCGACAATAGTTGTCCCCCATGAGGCATTGCGAGGAACGGTTTCCCTTCTTTGCCGACTCAGCAAAGCGATTCAGGGCTTCTCTCGGATCCTCTATGCCCCCTGAAAAACCACCATCCAGGTCAATCTCTTTCTCTAAAGTCTCTTTCCATTTCTTGGAGTCCAATGTGCCCTGTTTCATCAAATCCAGAATATGGCCGCTGACGTTCTTCTCGTAGCCGTAATCGATATTGGCACGGGCGCAATCCATCCCCTCCTCCTTCCTGCCCAACTGAAAGTATGCGATGCCCGCAAAAAGTCTGCTGCTCCAGTCGCTTCGGGGCGCATTTTGAAGGAGGGTCTTCAACTGCTCAGCAATGGCGCTTGTATCCCATTTCTCTTTACTTTGGGGATCCATCATCTTTTCGATACGGTATTTCACGACCTCCAGCTTGTAGGGATCACGCCTCAGCACCGGACGCCATACCTTGTCGAATCGATCAAAACACCGTTGCTCTTCCTCCGCATCCTTAGCCTTCTGCGCGGCCTTGCCGCGATAGAACCAATAAGGGGGGTAGACGCCAAACTCACCCTCCAGGGAACGCAGCATCCGAAGGCGTTGGGATGCATCGGATTGCCGCACCGCCTCGTAGAAATCATCCATGCCGTCCTGGGCCAGTCGGTATTCGTCAGGCAGCCCATACAGGTGCAGCAGCGTCCACGACGACTTCAGCAACCTTTTCTGTAATTCATTGCAATCCTTCATCTCCTCGTCGCTGATTTCCCAGAGCTTATCCTCCAGCTCCTCCCGTATTTCATTGATCGCCTCCTGGTAGCCGAAATAGGCCGAGACACAGGAGACGGCAAGGCTACCCATAAAGCTCGTGAGAGATCCTCCATAAGCGCGGATACCGGAAAGCGCTCTGACAAACTGCCGTTTCTCACGTTGGGCATAGCGCTTCCGAAACCGTTCCATCTGCTTATCGTTCAGCAGCTTCTGGGTCATGACATCCATCAGTTCCTCATAAAGGTAGATCAAGTCGCTGTCGGGTGCGATCTTTCCCAAGGACAGGTTGTTGATGATGTTCTGATACTCCTGCTCCAGGACGATACGGTCCTTCGTCTTCACAATGCGGTGCACGGACACGATGGCCATGTTCAGGGTCAGCATTGTGTTGAGCGGATCGTAGTCCTCCTGGGCCCGTGCCGATCCGGCGGGCATGGCCTCGCACAGCAGAGCGGCGAGCAGCAGCGCCGCGACCGATCGTTTCAAAAGCCGTTCCATTGTCTTCCTCATCGGTTTTTACACCCCTTCAATCGCTTTGCCCCGTGCCCTGTTCCGGCTCGACCAGGGTGATGCCCCTGGCCTTCAGGGTTTCCTTGAAGCGTTCGTTCAGAATCTGGGGAATGCAGTACTTCAGCTTCTCCAACAGCAGCTCCGCCCGTTTCCGGTATGTGCGTCCACGCCCGTTTTTGAGCGCCTCCTTCAGATCCGCGTCGATTTTCTGAAGCCTTTCCGTTCGGTCGCCGCCCTTCAGAAGGCGCTGAAATCCATGATCGATCAAATCCCGCTCGATCGCGTCCGGGGACGGCAGGGCCGATATCAAAGGCGTCTCGTAATCGCCCAGCAGGTGTACGTCATGGATGATCGTGGCGACGGCGCCCGCATAACCTCGTGTCCTGGGAATACCCATCACATCTGTGACCTTTGTGATAAGCTTCCTGTTGCGCTCGGCCTGGAGTCTTATCAGCAATTGGTTCAGCTTCTTTTGTTCCCGCTCTCGGTAACGCTTAAGTTCCTCGCCCTTGAGGTTCTTTGCCGATATATCCTTTTCAAGGGCGATTTTAATTTGCTTCTGAAGGGGCTCGTACTTCTTGGGATCGCCATTGAAGCCCCAGTGAAAGAGCAGGCGATGACCGTAGCTGCCCCATGTAAACCACGGACATTCTTCTTTGATGCAAGGGGTATAGACATCCTTCCATTGGTCAAGGACATCCTGAGCGGTTCTCCAAAGCGGATCCAGATTCTTTTGGGTCGTGTCCTCACAGGCCCCAAAAAGTTCGTTCCAATCCCTGATGTGTTCTCTTGCGGGGTGACCGCAGGCGGCCGTTGCCAGAAGAAGCGCCAAGCATACCATGCCAAGAGCATACCTCCCGACCCCTTTCCTCATCTGTTCTCCCTCCTATTGAATCTATGGTTTACGTGTCGCTGTGCTGGGGGGCTTCATCGAGGGCGATCTCCGACGAAGTCTTCGAACACCCAGCCCTCCCTGCCGTCGGGCGTGCGGACGTAATACCACGTCTCCCGGCCATCCGCCCTTGTCCAATAGGCATCGGCATCCACGGGGTACCCCTCGTTCATCTGCATGATGACCTCGGAACGCGTGTTCGGCTCCCTGCGCAGGTTGACCTTGTTGCCGCGGATCTCCTTGAGCGAAAAGCCGTAACTGCACACGAGATAGATGTTCCCTCCGGCGATGACATGGCCGGGCAGCCTCTTTTCGGCAATGAAACGCTGAAGCGACTGAAAATCCTCCTCCGCTTCCCTTCTCATCCCATTGAACTCATCCTCGCCGTACTGGATGAAGTCGGAGATGATTTCCTCCTCCCCCTCCAGATGCACGCCATCCTCGGAAACCCAGCCCCTGCCGTATTTTTCGCTGGAAATTCGATACCACCGTCCCCTCGAGCCCTCCTCTAGCCTGGCTTCAATGATGGGGAAGATGTGTTTGGCCGGTATTTGTCCAACGACGGGGCTGTTGGGGTTGGGATGCTCATGCAGCGAAGTGGTCCGTTCCAGGCTTCCCAATGCCATAATCGTTTCGGGGCCCTGGGGGGCGGCCTGTGGCTCGACCGACTTTGGAGATGACGGGGACAACGACAACGGAGATGACTCTTCATTGGGCTTGGAGGGGGGCAGGTTTTCAGGCGCCTCCCGTTCCGCCTCGGACTTGTGCGCGAAAGACCGGGACAGGTACTCATAGGTGGGCTTTGCCATCATCACGACACCAACCGCTACGATCAGAAACATCACCACACAAAGGGTTTGATGCATCTCCTTAGCGCCCTTTTCGACCGCCAACCTTTCACACAAAACGGCCATCTCCCTGGAGTCCTTATAAGACCCCAGTTCTCCGAAAAGTCGCGCAGCCTGTTTATAAGCTATCTCACTGTTCGCCTGAGCCTTAAGTTCGACCGCTTCGGCATATCGAGCCTCCTGCCGTTCCTCAGTTTTCTTCAGCACCGCCTGCGCGTAGTCGGTCAGCCGGGCCTTTTCCTCGTCGTCCGCGAATTGCATGGCCCTTTGGTAGTGTCTGTGCTCTTCCAAAGGGGTCAAGCTGTCCGCCAACTCCTTCTCGTCGCGGGCATTCAGCTCCGCCATCAGCTTGCCGAGGTAGGCGCGGGAATTTTTGGGGTCTTGATTCAGTGCCTGCTCCAGGTATCGATCCGCCCTCGGGAAACAGCCGTCCTCCAGAAACAGGAAGGCTCTCGCGACAAGGGCGTCCGTCTCCAGACCCGCTATCGCCTCATTATCCTTAGGGAATCGAGCCTCCGCCCGAGAATTCTTACCGCTTCCCATCTTCGGTGGCGTCCGTTGAGCTGTTTCCTGTTTTTGCGGATCGACGTCGGAGAACTGCGCTTCTGGCTGGGTCGCAGGTTCAAACTGATTCCTCTGCTCTCCCTGAGCCCCCAGATGGGCAAACACTGCCGCTACGATATACAGGATTCCCCAGATGGCCGCATCGCGAAAGCCCCCCAGGAAAGCCAATCCACAAAGGGCGGCGCTGATCAGCAAAAGGACGCTCGCGCTCCTCCTGCGGCCCAGGGCCAGACCGCCCCCGGCCAACGCCAGCATCGAGGCGAACAAGACCCCAACGCCCGCTGCCCCCATCGACGCAAGGTCACGGTTGGGAGCACTGCCTAAAGACCGCGAGATATGCATCCCAACTCCCGCCAACATCGTTCCGCACCCTCCCTGGAGTAAAGACAGGAGCGCAGAGAACACAGAAATAACAAAAGCGACGATATGCATGGGCATTTCCCCCTCGATCTCAGGTTAGATTAAGGAGGGGCCTGGGGAAAAGCCCCTCCTCAAGCATCTTTTACAGCCATCAAGCCGGACATTCTTGTCGGATCTGTTGAGCCCAACGGGGACATCTGGGGCTGTTTGCCGGCCTCACCGACGGGCTCGGTTCACCTTGGCCGCCTCTGGTACTCCTTAACCAAAACTGAGTCCAGCAAGTCATCCCAAAAAACATCGAGGAAATCCTCAAAATTGCCGCCTTTTTCGCGATTTGATTTCAAAAAGAAAGTAATATCCCTGCGACCATCGTCGAACTCGATGCAGGGTCTGTCCCGTGTGTCCTGTGGAGTCCTATCCAAACGCTTTTCCAGGTCGGATACGTTAATACGGCGCCAGTTATCTTTTTTGACAAAAATGTACTTATCCAGCTTCTTACCCTCGGAAAGGTCCTCCATGTTGAGGAGAAGTACCTGATAACCTTCCTTCCCGTCCCCGTAGAAGAAAGACAGGTATCCGTACCCCTCATTTGTGAGGGACTCAGTCTTCTTCAGGAGCTCATCCAGGCATTTTTTCAATCGCCTGTCTTCGGCGATTGTGAGCGTCGCACTCTCAGGGGAAACGCCGGAATCCTTTATCGTGTTTTTTAAAGTCTCTCGTAAGCCGTTTATCTTACCCCTATCCTCCTCTTTGACGACCTTGAAGAAATAATCTCCTTCGTCCGTGGACGAAGAAACGTATTGATCATAAGAGGACAAGACATTTTTAAATTTGTCCTTGAACATATTCACGTTTATCAACTTCTGTTCCTGGCTTCTCCGGCCTCCTTGCTCGCTCTTTTCAACCAACCATTTTCCGTCGCTCAGGTTTGCGATAAATCCTCCGGAGATTCCCTCTTTTATTTCTGAACCCTCCGAGGAAAAGGAGAAGGTCCCCTCCCTCCATGACTCAGACATCCACAGAAGCCCGGCCAGGTCATTCAGGTAATTTCCTCCCCTGTTTATGGAAAGGATGGCGATAATATCATCCCGTTTCTTCCTTCTTTTAGCGATCTCCGGATCTTCCGAGGAATGATCGGAAAATGAGGGGTCTCCCCCAGTCCACCAGGAGCAGACAGGTTGTATGAAAAATTTCCGGACAAAATCACGGATACTGCCCCAACAACAGGCTACGCCAAAAGTCAGAGCCAGAGCCACCAGCAGGGCCGCAAACCAAGGCGTGCGCAGCTTTCTTTTTGCAGCCGCCCCTTCAACCGGAGGGCAGAGCGGAGGACAAAAGCCTCTCAGGTCCCTGACGCGTCCATCCATCATCAAATATCCCACGTCCTTTCCGGGCCATTTCAGCGAGAGGGGAATGGGGAGGGGAACCTCCGCGGCCGAGGGGGGCTTTTCGTCAAGGAAAAGCGTATCGGGCCTTACGGAGTTCCTGCGGGCTATCCGCTCCAGGTCGTTGGAGCTCCAAAGAGCCCGTACCACCTCGGAAAGCGTCAGGGTACGGACGACATCCGCCAGCACGACACAGGCAACCGTGGTTGTATTCGGTCGCCCCTTATGGTCGTTGCCGGGGAAGATGAAGCCCATCAACGCTCCCTCATCCCCATCCTTTCCCTGGCCCTGCCAGGGCAGGAGGATCAGTCCCGCCCCCCTTTGAGGCCGTTCCAGACTGGGAAGCAGGGAAAAGGCCTTGAGCAGCGAACGGTAACGGCTGTCCAGCTTGTAGCGGTCGGGAAAGCTTTTCGAGGCGTGCTTAACCCCCCAATCCAGCCCGTGAACCCCCTCTTCGCCTGAGGTAAAGACCCAGTACGCCAGGTTTTTGCCGATCATTTCGTCCCTCCTTCCAGCCATGGGCAATCCGGGATCGTCTGGTTGGGCTTGAAGTCGATGGTCAGATAGTAGGCCCCTTCAAAAGTATGCTGCAACTTTTTGTACCCCATAAAGCCCGACGGGATCGTTTGCCAACTTTTGAGTTCATCGTCCATCAGGAGGTCTTCATCGAACGCTTTAAAGGTGAGCTGAGGCGTATCGACCGCCCACGTCATTTCAACTCCTTCATTAAAGTTACATACCGAGTTTTTTTCATCACCTTTAACCGTCTTGGTGCGAAAGATCTCCTTGTCCCCCATTGAAACCGTCACAAAAATGTCCGGCGTCTTCATCCAAAAGTCAAAGTACCCGTCTTTGGCATCGCTGAAAGTCCCCTTGACCACATTCAGCTTACCTTTGACCCCTCCTTGAATGACGTTGAGGAAGTCCCGAACCTTTTCGACCTCTTCCCTCTCGGTAGAGTCGGGCCATAGCTCAAGGAATGCGTCCAGCCTTTTGCGGCATTCGGCAACATCCCTCCTGTCCCTCGTGTTGCGCCGCCTCGTGAAGTCCTCCCGGCAATCGGCGAGATGTTTTCCCTCCAAATCCTTCATAAGAGTCTCTTCCCGCTCTTCAATCAGCGTCAATAACGAGTCTGCTTTGAGCGGAAGGATCGTCTGCCGCAGCTCGTTCAGGGCCTTCTGGGCCTCTTGTTTGCCCTCGAAAAAATCCTTGCGCAGGACAGCCATGGAGGCTCCGCCCCGTATGCTTTCAACCTCTCTCTCGATGCGTTTTTGTAGGTAGTCTATCCCCTGCTGCTGCAGGTTGTCCTTATCTTTTTCCTCAATGCTTAGAACCCTGCCGACCATCTCTTTTATGTTTTTAGAAGCATTGAGATCGCCAAGCCATTCCTGATGCCGTCTTTCCCTGATGGATGCGACATGACCCTCCAGCTTGTCCCTGACCCCTGAGGTCATGGCGGGATAACGGTCCAGGAGCGCCTGAAGGGAATCTGCATCGTCGGCGTCCTTTTTCAACGCTTGCTCCGCCAGGGCGGCGTAATGCTTCTCCAGGGCGTCCTCCAGTTTTTCCTGATCTGAGGGATCGAGTTCCTCCCTGTGACGCTCCAGCAGCGTCACGCCCTCCTCCGGCGGCAGCGAGTCCGCCTCTCGGGCCCAGGTCTCTATCTTCTTTTTCGCCCAGGATCTCTTCTGTGCGTTCAGATAATCCTTACTGCTATCAGAAAGTTTGGGATGCCCCTTCAACTGTTCGGCTTTGTTGATATACGTATCGAATTCCTCCGGCCCGACATCCAGGGACAGGGTATCGCCCCACCGGCGCAGGATGCTGTCAATTCTCGTCTGAATATCGTGTTGCCACTTTTCGGGAAGATCACAATTCAGACAGTTCCAAACCGCGTTGAACAGTTCGTCCTGCGACACATCCTGCTTTTGGGAATCCAGGCTCAGCAAGCGCCCCAGGTCGAAATACCACGCCTTTCGCTTCGCCTTTTCGTAGTGCTCCGGTTGGATCTCGGCAAAGTGAGTGACGGAAAGATAGTGATTCACCTTTTCCGCATCCTTCAAAAACGAGGGGGTTGCGTCGGGCGCTTTCTCCTCGTCAACGGCCTTCAGGGCAGCTTCAATCGGCGCGTAGAGGGCGGACTCATAATCCCGATAGAGCTCCTCTCTCAAGGCGGGCAGCTTTTTCTCCGCCCTGAGGAAAGCGGGCAGCCAGGACGGGGAGGAGAAGGCATCCACCTTCTGAAGGGCCTGTTCGTAAAGTTCCTTCTTCTCTAGCCCGCGGACCCTTTCCTGCATCCCATTCCATTGGCTCATGTCGAAGTAGTACGTCCCCCCCTCCAGGAGAGCGAATATGGCGAGTGCCAGAGCGGCAATGATTTTTCTCAGGGTTCTTCCGTGGGCCGATCGGCTGTGAACCATCGCCTCGAAGAGGTCCTCCATCGGCTCGATGACCATGTCGGGCTGGTAATCCCGAGGGACGTCCTGGGGCGATTCCCACTTCCCGATGGACTGGCTCTTATAGGCGTTGACGTATTTGCCTTTTTTGTAGGCGGTTTTCTCGAGCCAGTTCCCCTGGTCCTGAGATTTTTCCGCCGCCTTGAAGAGTGCGGAGTTCTTCTCCTTCAAGGTATCCAGTGAAACGTCGGGGATCGTATCGCCTTTCGTGAAGATGAACGATATCGGCACGTCCGAACGCCCCTTCAGATCCCCCGACTTGTGCTCCCGAATCTCCGAGATCGCCCTAGCAAACACGATGTTGTCCTTTAAGACCCTTTCCGGATATTTGACGAGGTCCTCTCCCGAGATGAAGAACAACGCTCCATCGGCTTGTTGGAGGTCCGGCAGGATTTTATTCTCCACCCACGCATCCATATCCTGCGTGAAACCGCCCGGGATGTCGAACAACTCCACGTCCATCCCCAGGGAATCGACGGAAAAGCTGAAGTCCACCCGCTCCGACGTCCCCTGCACCACCTCGTGCTTCTGGAAAAGCTGGGTTATGAGCTCCGTAATCCTGTTGACGGAGCTCTGAGACTTGACCATAATGGGCCGGCTGCCCCTCCCGAGGTTTGTGACCAAGTTGAAGTAGGATCCGAAGAAGACCGTCTTACCGACCCCCGTTGCGCCCATCACCGCAATCTTGTATTTTTTGTTCACTCCGACTTCTCCCCTCTGCGCACTTGCCCACTCCAGCCCGACCGAGGCCGAGCCCTCAGCTGAAAACGGTTCAATTCTTTACCTACCCAACCGATTATAATCATACGTCCACAAAAATCAATGATTGGATATTTATAACATATCCAAATCGATTCTTGCCTAAAACGCCTTTTCTCCACACCATAGAGGGAAATGCCGACAATGGAGTGGTGAGGATGGAAGGGCTTACGGGGATGGAGCTGCACAGGGCCATCAAGCAGATGCGGCGGGACAGGGGCCTGACTCAGGCAAGGCTTGCCGACGCGGTGGGCGTATCCACCTTCACGCTGATTCGCTGGGAGCGCGGCGAGCGCGCGCCGGACGGCCGCTTCCTGGAGAAGCTGGCCATGGCCCTGAGCTGTTGGATCGTGCTGGACACGGACGGCACGTGGAGCTGCTTTCCCCAGGAGGGGACGGGCCCGGACGCCTCGTCCCCATCTCCATCCCTTCCGCCGTCCGTCGAAGAGGTCTACGCTCAGGCTGCGGCGGCCAAGGACAAGGCCGTGTGGAACACCTTCTTCCATGGACTGGCCCGGAACAATCCGGACTTGGAGGCGTGGCTCCGAAATTCCGACGGCGGATCGGACATGGACGAGGGAACCCTCAAGATACTGGCCTCCGTCATCCTGGCCATCGTCCGGGCCCGCTGAGAAAGGATACGCCGGAGCCCCTCAGGGTCTCCTCTACTGTTCGAGTGACGCCGTCGTCAGGTAATCCTCCAGAAATATCACCGTTCGGTTATCCTGCTCTCCGACCCAGCGTTCCAAACGGCGAAGGACATCGCGGCACGTCCGCTCCAGCAGGAGCACCAGATCCCTCCCCCCGGACTCTCCGGAGCCTGCCAGAAACGACCGCGCAAAGAGCGCGCAGGGCGCCGCCTCGTCCACGATGCCCTTCCCCTTCAGCTCCGCGGCGGCATCCACGATAAAGCGGGGGACATCCTCGTCCTTCAGCCCCAAAAACACGATGCCCCGCCGTCCCATACAGCGCGGGGCCAGGCCGGACCGCTCCATCGTCTCGGGAAACAAAAGGCACCGGTTCACAGTTCATCCCTCCACCCATTCATCGCCGTCGCCTGCCGCGGATCACTCTGGTAATATAGGGATTGGACCCGGCGCTGTCCAGTGCATCTGATCGAGCCTGTCGGCATCGGCGTTTACAGATGCAAATCCTGGGAAGGAGACGAGGGTATCTTGCCGCAGTTCAATCCGAAATTCAACCTTACGGACGATAGGATGGCGCGGCTGTCCGCGAAATTCCTGGAGTTCCAGACGGATCGGAGGACAATCCACGCCCTGCTGGGCGACTATGCGGCCGATTATCGCCGTTTTAAGGGATCGGAACTGGCGCGGCAGGAGTACCTGCGCGAGCGGTACGCAAGCCGGGCGCCACAGCTCAGCCACCTGGTCTGGGACGACGAGGACGGCCTGTACTGGGGGCCTGCGGACATCGCCATCCTGCTGAACCGGGACCGGTCGGCGGTGTCGCGGACGCTCGCAAAAATGGCGGCGGACGAGGAGTGGCACATACGGCTGTCTGTGCTCCGCAGGGACTTCGGCCGGAGTGCGTCCACACCGATTTACGCCTACCGACAGGAAATTTTTGACCTGATCGTCGATTATTACGAGGAGGATTATCTGCGGCGCTTCATCAGGCCACGTCGGGGAAGGCCCCGGAACGAGGAGGAGGCGCGGGAGGTCCGCCGCTACTGGAACCACCTCAAAGACGCAGCCCGGGCCGCTCCCGAGCGTTTTTGGGAGGAAAGCGACCCCGCGGGTCTGCCGGACATCCCGCCGATGGGTTTCAAGGAGGCCCTGCGCCTGATCCTCTCCAAGGTCCTTAGCCTGCGGACGGGCGCGCTGTTCACCGTGTTGTTCGCACTCGGCTACGAGCTCTCGCGCCGCTGGCCTGCCCTGTTCCTTTGGCTGCCCGCCGTCGCCGTTCTGGTCTTTTTTGCCTGCATCCCGCTCCTTCGCCGTGGGAAATTCAACCCCGCGCACGTCGCAAGCCTTGGGGCCGGCGCGCTGCTCTTCTGCCTGCTCTGGACCGTGGGGCTGCTCTCCAGGGAGGGCACGACCCACACGCCCGGAGGTGTCCTGCGGGTACGGGATACGGAACGAAAGGCCAACCTGACGCTCAACCCCAGGATATGGAACGACGGCATCGTCCGCTTTACCATCGATACGGACGCCGATGTTCGTAAAATCCTGCGGTATTCTTACCGCATCAGCCCGGACGTGGAGTATCGGACCACGGGATTCATGAGGGAGACCAACCCGACCACCGGGGCGAAGTACCCCGACATGACCATCAACACCGGCCGATCGGAGGGCATCGTCGAACTGGACGTCAAATACCTTGGAGCCGATGGGAGCGAACACGGGCCCTACCCATTCCGTTTCGACCTGGATGCGGTGCGATTCGAGAATGGCAAGGACTGGGCCCTCCACTCCGTGGACGAATGGCTCTCGGTCTACCGTCTGGAGGATCCGCAACGGGAGAGCGAGGGAACGACCTTCGTCATGGTCGACCCCGGCCTTTTCAGCGACGAGGCCCTCGACGCCGTCCTGGGCATCGTATACGGCATCGACACCAGGACGCCGGACACGAAGATCACGATGGAAGAGATTTTGAAGCTTCAGGAGCTAGGCGTCCATGAACTGCTGACGAGCAGGGAGGACACCGTCGCCTACGCATCCGCACGTCTGCTCTTCAAGGACGGGACCTCATCGGACATACGGGTGTTCGAGAAGACGATTCGTTAAATGGGTGCTTCGTGCTTCCAGGAGATTGCCGTCAAAGCCGATTGTCGTCAAAACCATCGATGGAAGGCTTATCATCAGATGAGGAACGGCTTACCGGAAAAACGGCCTGCTTATCATACCACCTCGCCGCTTCGGACGAGAGGAACCGTTTATCACTCATCGTTTGTCACTCATCCAGCTCCATCCGAAACTATCCCGCCCAGACCCCGGCATCGAGCAGCTGCCGCGTCGCCGTTCCGGGCCAGTCCCTA
>CAUPUB010000068.1:0-12335 GCA_963514535.1 uncultured Fretibacterium sp. | reverse complement strand
GAGCAGATATCTCAGGTAACGGGGCTGTCCCTTGACGAGGTTGAGGCACTGAGGCACAGTTTTAGTGGCTCCCCGGTAAGGGGAGGCAAATAAAGTAAGGAGGGTGACAAGCAATGTGAACGATGAAAGCAAGGGCCCTCTGCGCCGCGTTCTTCCTGGCACACCTCGTTCTCTTTGCCCCATCTGCGAACGCGGCGAACTGGATCGACAGCGCGGACGTGAGCTGGTACGATGAGGGCAAGGCAAAGTTCGATCTGACCACGGGGGAGCAGCTCGCGGGGCTGGCGAAGTTGGTGAACGACGGCAACACCTTCGAGGATAAGACTGTGCGGCTGGACGCGGACCTCGACCTCGTTGAGAGGGACTGGGCGCCTATCGGTTCCGGTGCGTCGGCTGGCACTGTGGAGATGAGATTCCGCGGGACCTTTTCAGCTGGCTGATGGTCGACAAAGACATCCTGAGCATCGGATCCCCCAATGCGGGGACGGCACTTGTCAAGGGGATCAAGGAGGGAATGGCCAGCCTCAAGCTGTCTTGCAATGGGCTTCTGGGTGGAACAACCTACATTCCGGTCTCCTCCATCGTGGTCCGGCGCGTTCGCCTGGAGTCCCTGAGCCTGAGCCCTGAGAATTCGGATTTAGGGCAGCCAGCGGCAATCCGCGGGCGCAAATCATCCCTGGCCTCCAGGCGCTCACGGGCGCCGCCGGGGGTCAGCGCCCATCGTCCGAGACCGCATCGCCGCTCTTGATCAGGATGACGCGCTCGCCGGGGAATATGAGATTGTACTGTTCCCGCGCCATGTGCTCGATGCCCTCCCGGGACCTGTAGAACGAGACCTTCTCCCGATAGTCCCGAACGCTATCCTGTTTCCTGCGCAGGAGCTCCTCGCGTTCCCCGATCGCCGCGTTGAGCTGGTCGATCCTCCGCCATTCGAAGAAGTAGTGCGTCCCTATGATGAGAAGGATGAGAAGGAGGAAGGCGACGACCACGATTCTCCGCAGGGGGGGCATGTCACATCCGCTCGGGGGCGCTCACACCCAGCAAGCTCAGGCAGGTGTGCAGGACGATGCGCACCGAGTTCGCCAGCTTGAGGCGGCCAAGCTCCACTTCCCCGGCCTCGCCCAGGATGCGGTTGGTGTTGTAGAAGGAATGAAAGGCGCCGGCCAACAGCCCCGCGTAGGCCGTCAGCATCTGAGGGGCCAGGTCCCGCGACGCATTCTCCACCTCCCGCGGAAAGAGCGCCAGACAGTCCGCCAGCCCACGGGCCGCCTCGCCCTCGAACAGGCTCTCGGGAATCGGAACGCCGTCCGATCCCAAACGGTCCGCGCTGCCGCCCCGGGCCGTCCACTCCCGGACGACGCTGCAGATTCGGGCATGGGCGTACTGGACGTAATAGACGGGGTTGTCGCTGCTCTGTTTTTTTGCGAGGTCGAGGTCGAAGTCCAGCTGGCTGTCGCTCCGGCGCGTGAGGAAGAAGAACCGCGTGGCGTCGACGCCGACCTCGTCCAGGACCTCCTCCAGGGTGACGAACTCCCCCGACCGGGTCGACATCGCCACGGGACGGCCATCCCGCATCAGGTTCACCAGCTGGATCAGCAGCACGTCGAGGTCGTCGGCGGACTTTCCGATAGCCTCCACCCCGGCCTTCATCCTCGGGATGTAGCCGTGATGATCGGCCCCCCACACGTCGATGACCCGATCGAACCCGCGGGTCACGAACTTGTCCCGATGATAGGCGATATCCGAAGCAAAATAGGTGGGGACCCCGCTCTTGCGGATCAGGACACGGTCCTTGTCGTCCTCGAAGTCCGTCGTCTTGAACCAGAGCGCGCCGTCCGACTCGAAGGCGAAGTCGCGCCTCTTGAGGTCCTCCATGGCCTGGCGCACCAGATCCTTCTCATAAAGCGTGGCCTCGGAGAACCAGACGTCAAAACGGACCCCGAAACGCCCCAGATCCTCCTTGATCCGCCCCAGGATGACGCCCCCCGCGTACCGCTTGAACCAGGGCAGGCTTTCTGGAAGCGGCTCCGCCAGGAAGCGCTCGCCCTCCTGCTCCAGGACCGTACGGGCAAGGTCTCGTATATAGGCGCCCTTGTAGCCGTTCTCGGGGAAGGGAGCAAGTTCGGGACGCCCCGCCAGCTCGAAGTAGCGGGCCTGAGCGGAACGTCCCAGGATATCCATCTGGAGCCCCGCATCGTTGATGTAGTACTCCCGCTCGACCTTCCAGCCCGTGAAGGCGAGGATTCTCGCGACGACGTCCCCCACCGCCGCGCCGCGGCCGTGGCCGATGTGCAGCGGCCCCGTCGGGTTGGCGCTGACGAACTCCACCTGCACCTTTCGCCCGCCTCCCAGATCCAAGGAACCATATCGATCCCCCCTGGAAAGGACCTCGTCCGCGACGGAGGCAAACCATTTTTTCGAGAGGAAAAAGTTGACGAACCCCGGTCCGGCAACCTCAATTTTATCGAAGAAACCGCTTCCATCCTCGCTCAGCCGCGCCACGATCCGGTCCGCCAGCGCCCTCGGAGGCATGGAGAACGCCTTGGAGAGCTGCATGGCGGCGCTGGCCGAACGATCCCCCTGCCCCTCGTGCCTGGGGCGTTCCAGCTCGAACGCCGTCCCCTCCGGGACGGGCTTCCCCAACTCCTCCGCGACGCTCCGGACAGCCCGAAGCAGAGCCTCCCTCGGGTAGGAAACGGCCGAACCCCACATCAATTCCTCCGGCATCTCATCCGACATCTCCGCACAACCTTTCCTTTTATGAAAGAAAAATATTTTGCCCGCAGGGCGAACGGACGCTCCCGTCGCTATTCTTCACCCCTATTCCTTACCCCTCATCAGCAACGGCAGGGGGCGCGCCGAAAAGTTGCGCCAAAGGTCCAGTGCTGTCCTCAAAGAGGCTCCGTCCTCCTCCGCCAGCCTCGTCGCCGAAACCTGGAGCCGGGCCTCCGCCATCACCTTCTTCAGCCTGGACGCCTTGAAGTTTTCCCCATAGAACACCTTTCCGGAGGCACGCTCCGTGTCCGTGGGGAGCATTACCCTCTTGACCCCTGGAGGCAACAGCAGGCTGACCCTCTGTTCCAGCAGGAAGGGGAAGGCCAGCTCCACGGGAATGGACTCACCGGGCAGGGATTGAAGGGACTCGGGGACGAAAGCCGGAAGGATGACCAGAAGGTTCTTCCCCTGCGTCCCCATGATCCCAGGCATCTCGCCAATACGGAAGGCCAGCTCGGCCTCCCCGCCGGACTCCTTGAGTTGGGCCGCCTCGTAGCCCCTCAGGTTCCGGAAGAGCGAGGGAAGGAGCTCCCCCGCACGGCCGTCCTCCCAGGCTCTAAAGAACAGGGAACGCCATGCGCCGCGCGCCTGGAGGCGCACCGTTCCGCTCAGCGCCCCTCCGGGGCTCAGGCTCAGGTCAAGGAGGGCGCGCAGTCGGTTCTCCGACGCCTTCGCCTCCGGTATCCTCCTGCCCGCGATCCGCCCCTCCCCGTCCGGGGCGAATATCCGGCACCCCATCAAGAGGGGTGAAGTCCTCCCCATCCTGGGAGCGTCGTCCAGCTCGCAGAAGAAGCTCTCCTTGAACCTGGCGCCCTTGAAGGGCGGGACCTCCAGGACCGGAGCCAGCAGGAGGCCCGGACATACGGGGCTGTTCGCGTCGGGCCCGAGGGCCGTCCTCCAGTGCAGGAGGGCATTCACCCCCCGCTCCCGAAGCCAGGCATGGGCCATCAGGAGTTTCTCCCCGCCCGTCCAGGGCCCCTCCGAGGGCAGTGCCCGACGGCACCCCTCCGGAAGGACGGCATCGGGCTGCTCGTACAGCCAGGAGAGCAGGGCGGCCGTCCCCGCCTCCGTCCCCCTGTGAAAGCCCCCCAGAGCCGCGGGAGGAGCCTGAGGGACGGCAGCTGCGGCCTCGTCCCGCATCAACCTGGCGAGGCCCTCGGTCCCCTGGCGCATTCCGAAGACGACCCCACCCCTGATGGAGGCACGGAGCTCTCCCGGAACCAGGGGCTCTGCGTTGACCGTCCGCCAGGTGTAGACCGACCTCCCATTGCCCCTCTCCACATCGGGGCGGACGTTCTGGAAGGAACGATGGAAGAAGGGCCGACCGTCGGGCACCGAGACCTCGACGACCGATTCCCAGACGGGCAGCGACTCCTGGGTCCAGACCAGGTCCTCGAGAGAAAGACTCCCCGGAAAGGAGTCCTGCCAGCACAGGACCAGGATGAAGGTCTCGGGGAGCTCCTCGAACCGCACGGAATGCATCGTCACGCCCCCTTGGTCTCGCTCGGAGGGGAGGATGTCGGCGATCTTTCGGCTGGACTCCAAGGCATAGACCCCCGCCTCCAGGACCCTCGCGCTCCCCCCCGGAGGATCGGGGATATCCCAGTCCAGCCAGCGCCTGTCCAGACCGCTGCGCCCCAGCAGCACCCAGAGATGGGTCCGTTCCATTCCCCCGTCCCGGGCGGGTCCGCAGGAGACCCGTTTGAGCCAGACGATACCCCGCGCATCGGGATACGTCGAGAAGTCCGGGTTCACCTGCCGCATCCGCGCGAGGTCGTACTCGGGGACCGACGCCCCCACAGGCGGCGGACACAGGAAAAAGATCCCGAGAAAGATTCCGAGGATGGCCCACGAAGACAGAAGTTTCCTCGACAAGCACTTCACCGTCGGACTCATTCGACGCACTCCTTCCTCATTCCGACATACCTTCATTCCGGCATACCCTCATTCCGATACGCCCTCGTTCGGCGTACTCCTTCCTCAGCGGCAACGGCAATACCTGAGGGGAGAAAGCACGGGGGATGCCTCAGTGGATGAAATCTACGCGTTCTTACCGCAGCAGTGCTTGTACTTCTTCCCGCTGCCGCAGGGGCAGGGGTCGTTGCGCCCCACCCGCGGGCCCTTGCGGATGGGCTCGGGACGTCCCTCGCCGCGGGGAAGCTCCTCGGGCACGGCGTCCTCCTGTCCCCGCCCAAAACCGGGGAGGACGAAATCTCGCCCCTCGGAGACCCGACGGGGGCTGCGGCGCTCCTCCTCGGACACCACGCGGACTCGGAAGAACTGCTCCGCAAAGGACTCCCGCACCCGCAGCATCATCTCCTGGAAAAGGTTGTAGGACTCGAACTGGTACTCCAGCAGCGGGTCCTTCTGCCCTATGGCCCTGAGGCCGATGCCGCGCCTCAGTTCGTCCATAGCCAGGAGATGGTCGCGCCAGGCGTCGTCCAGGGTGTTCAGCACCACGTAGCGCACCAGCCCCCCGGCGATCTCCGGGGTCAGTTCCTCGGCCTTCCTGTCGTAACGCGCCTTCAGGGAGGCGACGATCTCGTCCCGCACCAATTCCATTCCGGCCTGGCTGTCGATGCGCCCCACCAGCTCGTCGCTGCCGGGGCCGAAGATGGCACGTATCCGCGCCGCAGCCCGTCCGGCGTCCGGCTCCCCCTCCATGGGGAAATAGCGGTCCAGAATCTCGACGATGACGCCGTTGACGACCCCCCAGCCGTAATCGACCATATCCCCCTCGTCCAGGATCGTCTGCCGTTCGTCGTAGACGGCCTCGCGCTGGCGGTTCATGACGTTGTCGTAGGCCAGCAGCTGCTTGCGGATGTCGAAGTGCATCTGCTCGACCTTGTGCTGGGAGGACTCGATGACCTTCGAGAGCATCCCGGATTCGATGGCCTCGCCGTCCTTCATGCCCAGCCGGCCCATCAGGCCCTGGATGCGCTCCGAGCCGAAGAGGCGCAGCAGGTTGTCCTCCAGCGAGAGGTAGAAGCGGCTCATGCCGGGATCGCCCTGGCGGCCGGAACGGCCCCGAAGCTGGTTGTCGATGCGCCGGGACTCGTGGCGCTCCGTCCCGATGATCGCCAGCCCGCCCAATGCGGCTACCTTGTCGTGCTCCCCCCGGCAGAGCTCGCGGAACTCCTCCAGCCGGGCCTCGTAGGCCTTTTTGATGCGGCCGAAGACGGCGCACAGAAACTCCAGCCCGCTCCCCTCCTCCGCGATGCGGCGGTCCCGGAGGTAGTTGCGCGCCAGGTCGTCGGCCTGGAGGTTGGAGTAGCGCACGAAGTAGCCGTAAACGTCCTCCTCGTCCACTCCCTTGACCGTCCAGTCCAAGGACGGCCTGTCGGAAAGGAGCTTCTCCTTGGCCAGGAACTCCGGGTTGCCCCCAAGCATGATGTCCGTCCCTCGGCCGGCCATGTTCGTCGCCACCGTCACGGCGCCGAGATGCCCGGCCTGGGCCACGATGTGGGCCTCCCTCTCGTGGTGCTTGGCGTTCAGAACCTGATGCGGGACCTTACGGGCCTTGAGCAGCTTGCTGACCCGCTCGGAGTTCTCGATGGACGTCGTCCCGACGAGGACGGGCTGACCGCGCTTGTGGCATTCCTCGACGTCGTCCGCGACGGCGCCGAACTTCTCGAGCATCGTCCCGTAGATCACGTCGGGGCAGTCCTGGCGGACCATCTTTCGGTGCGTCGGGATGGTCACGACCTGGAGCCCGTAGATCTCCTTGAACTCCTCGGCCTCCGTGGCCGCGGTGCCCGTCATCCCGGCCAGCTTGCGGTACATGCGGAAGTAGTTCTGGAGCGTGATCGTCGCCAGGGTCTGGCTCTCGCGCCCCACCTTGACGCGCTCCTTCGCCTCGATGGCCTGATGGAGCCCGTCCGAGTAACGGCGCCCCACCATGAGGCGTCCCGTGAATTCATCTACGATCACGATCTCCCCGTCCTTCACGACGTAGTCGACGTCGCGCTGGAAGAGGCGATGGGCCTTCAGGGCCTGCACGATGCGGTGGGCCAGCTCGGACTTCGCGGCGTCCGAGAAGAGCCCCGGTATCTTGAGGATGTCCTCGCAGCGCTGGATTCCGGCCTCCGTGATGGCGATGCTGCGCTCCTTCTCGTCCTTCTCGTAGTCCTTGCCCTCCGTCAGCTGCCGGGCCACCCCATCCGCCTTGACGTAGAGCTCCACGTTGTCGTCGGATGGACCCGAGATGATGAGGGGCGTCCGCGCCTCGTCCACGAGGATCGAGTCCACCTCGTCGACGATGCAGTAGGCATGGGCTCGCTGCACCATCTGCTCGGCGTGCATGACCATGTTGTCCCTCAGGTAGTCGAACCCGAACTCGCTGTTGGTCCCGTAGGTGATGTCCGCCCTGTAGGCCTCGTAGCGCTCCTCCGGCGGCATGTAGGGGTAGATGACACCGACGGAGAGCCCAAGAAAGTTGTAGATCGGGGCCATCCAGGCAGCGTCACGCTTGGCCAGGTAGTCGTTGACCGTAATCAGGTGGACGCCCTCCCCGGAAAGCGCGTTCAGGACCACGGCCAGCGTGGCCACGAGGGTCTTCCCCTCGCCGGTCCGCATCTCGGCGATGCGCCCGTCGTGCAGGGCCATGCCACCGATCAGCTGCACGTCGTAGTGCCGGAGCCCTATCGTCCTCCGGGACACCTCGCGCACGAGCGCGAAGACCTCGACGAGAAGTTCCTCCAGGGGCTCCCCGTCCCGGGCCCGATCGCGCAGGCGGGCGCCCATGGCGCGCAGCTCATCCTCGCTCCGGGACTCCAGGTCCTCCGAGAGCTCGTTGATCTGTTCCACGACGCCCTCGTACTTTCTCAGCGCACGGTCGTTGGGGTCAAGCCCCAACGCCTTCTTAATCGTGTTCCATATCATTTCCGCTCATTCACCTCTGACGGCGCCCCCTCGGCCGGGGGCGTCCTGATCGTATGTCGAATTCGTATGTCAATTTTATGGAGTAGATTCAAGTGTTCATTATAACGCACCGGCCGGAAAACCTCCGAAACCAGGAGCCCTGTGACCCTATTCCTGCTTACAGGGACTTCCAGCTCTTGAACCCCTGGCCCAGCACCTCGGTCGCGTCGCAGATGGAGAGGAAGGCGTTCGGATCCTTTTCCTTGAGAAATGCCTTGAGTTGGACGATCTGCCGTGGCTCCAGCAGGGAGATGAGCACGGGGCGGGGCTGCCCCGTGTAGGCCCCGTGCCCCTCGAGGCGGGTCACGCCCTTGCCCTTCGAGGTGATGAAATGGCAGACGTCCTCCGGAATGTTCGTGATGATGAGGGCCTGCTTGCGCTTGTCGAAGCTCCGCGTCATGCCGTCCAGGGTAACGCCGAAGACATAGAGCCCGACGGCGCCATATACCACGGATTCCAATCCCACAACGCTCACGGAAAGACCGAGGATGAAGAAGTTGACAAAGACGGAGAACCGCCCCACCTCGATCCCGTAGCGCCGGCGCATGACCATCGCGACGATGTCGAGCCCGCCGCTCGACCCTCCCACGTTGAAGAGCATCCCGATGGCGACCCCCTTCAGGAGCCCCGTGATCACCGTGGCCATGAACTTGTCCCGGGGCAAGTTCAGGGGGATGCTCCGAAAAATCGGGATGAACAGCGAGAACACCACGATGGAGGTGAACGTCAGCACCAGGAAGCGCAGGTTCAGGCTTTTGCGCCCCCAGACGATCAGGAGGACGTTGCCGATGAAAATAACCCAGCTGGGGGATATCCCGAAGACGTAATTGGAGAGGACGGCAAGCCCGGAGATCCCGAGGTCGGGAAAGCGGTAAGGCAGGGTGAAATAATTGACCGCGAAGGCGAAGATGATGTTGGCCGACAGGACGGCGAACACGGATCGCCACTCCCGCCTCAGCAGATCGGGCAGGGAAAGAAGAAAATTTTTGACAAGAGCGCTCTTTTCGGCTAGGACGTTCACGACCGACGACACCTTTCGTTC
Organism: uncultured Fretibacterium sp.; assembly: GCA_963514535.1. Classification (GTDB taxonomy): domain Bacteria; phylum Synergistota; class Synergistia; order Synergistales; family Aminobacteriaceae; genus CAJPSE01. The sequence goes on along the minus strand of CAUPUB010000068.1, from coordinate 3,598 downwards.
AAAAATCGGGCGGAAATTCAAGATTTCCCACCGCGGAAAGCGATATTGTATAATAATCAGGTTGGACACGGAACAATTCCAACATGAACGATTCCGACTCGGAGACGTATCATATCAGCCGCGCGGGGCGGAAGGCAGAGTAAAAATACCGCGAAGGCCCCTTTCGCCCGGGGCGCACCGTGGGCTGGGAGCTTTTCAGACGATCAGGAATACGGCGATCGAGAATGCAGATTGTCACGGAGGAAAACGCAGCGAGATGACTCAGGACACACGGAACGCGGAGGGCGGCTACGACGCCGGAAGCATACAGGTACTGGAAGGACTCGAGGCCGTTCGCAAGCGCCCCGGCATGTACATCGGGGACACCGGGAGCCGGGGCCTCCACCACCTCATCTACGAGGTCGTCGACAACGCCGTCGACGAGGCGATCGGTGGCTACTGCGACCGCATCGAGGTCACCATCCACGCGGACGAGAGCATTAGCGTCCGGGACAACGGGCGCGGTATCCCCACGGACCCGCACCCCTACAACGGGCGTCCAACCTGCGAGGTCGTCCTCACCATCCTGCACGCGGGAGGAAAGTTCGGGAACGGCGCCTACAAGGTCTCGGGCGGACTTCACGGCGTGGGCGTCTCGGTGGTCAACGCGCTCGCGACCTGGCTGGAGGTCACGATCGCGCGCGACGGCGTGCAGCGCACCCAGCGGTTCGAACGGGGAATTCCCGTCACCGACCTCTCGCCGGGGACCCCCGCGGACTGGCGCGGCACCTTGATCCACTATCTCCCCGACGACACGATCTTCGAGGAGGTCCACCACTCCCTGGACGTGTTGAAGAGCCGCCTTCGGGAGCTGGCGTTCCTGAACCCGGGGCTCGCCATCTCCGTGGAGGACGAGCGCACGGGGGAGAGGAAGGAGTACCACTTCGACGGGGGCATCCGAGCCTTTGTCGAGTATCTGGACCGCGGCAAGACGACCCTCTTCACCCCTCCCGTCATCCTCTCCGGGGAGCGGGACGGCATCGCGATCGACGTCGGGTTCCAATACAACGACAGCTACCTCGAACGCATCTTCTCCTTCGCCAACCTCATCCACACGATCGAGGGAGGGACGCACGTGTCGGGGCTCCGGACCGCCATGACCCGGGCTGTCAACGAGGCCGCGCGGAACAACAAGATCCTGCGCGACAAGGACGAGAACCTCACCGGCGACGACCTGAAGGAGGGCCTGACCTGCGTCCTGTCCGTCAAGCTGGGCAACCCCCAGTTCGAGGGGCAGACCAAGACCAAGCTGGGGAACAGCGAGGTCCGGGGCGCCGTGGACTCCTTCGTCTACGAGGGGCTCCTGGCCTGGTTCGAGGACACCCCCGACCTTCTCCGCCCCATCGTGGACAAGGCGGTCCGCGCCCGGCAGGCACGCGAGGCCGCCAAGAAGGCGCGTGAGCTCGTCCGCAAGGGGTCCATGACGGGCCTGAACCTTCCCGGGAAGCTCGCGGACTGTTCCTCCAGGACCCCGGAGAACACGGAGCTCTACATCGTCGAGGGCGACAGCGCCGGAGGCAGCGCCAAACAGGGCCGCGACCGCTCCTTCCAGGCCATCCTTCCCCTGAGGGGCAAGATCCTGAACGTGGAGAAGGCGCGGCTCGACAAGATGCTCTCCAACAACGAGATCCGCACGATCATCCAGGCCCTGGGCTGCGGCATCGGCAACGAGTTCGACGAGAAAAAGCTGCGCTACCACAAGATCATCATCATGACGGATGCGGACGTCGACGGCGCGCACATCAGCACGCTGCTCCTCACCTTCTTCTACCGCCACATGCCCGAGCTCATCAACCAGGGCTATCTCTATCTGGCCCAGCCCCCCCTCTACAGGGTGCAGAAGGGCAAGCAGGTCCAGTACTGCTACACCGAGAAGGAGCTGCGCCAGCACGTGGACGGGGCCCCCGACCCGGCCAAGGTCGGGGTGCAGCGCTACAAGGGGCTCGGAGAGATGAACCCGTCCCAGCTCTGGGAGACGACGATGGACCCCACCAATCGTGTGCTCCGGCAGATCGAGCTCAACGACGATCTGCTCGCCGACGAGTATTTCGACATCCTGATGGGCGACAGGGTCGAGCCGAGGCGGGACTTCATCACGTCCTATGCGCATGAGGTGAAGAACCTGGATATCTGATATCGAATCGTACCAAAGACAGGTATTGCCGACAGCATTGAAATCTTATCCCTTTAGCGCTGCATCTTGCATGACATCGTCTCAATGGAGTATAGTGGTCCCCAACTGGAGGACCACTATATTTTCTACAGCACGTAGGATCAGGAAAACATTGACGATAGAGAGTCATATTGGTGGTTATATAATGGTATCGACCAGGAGGTGTTCGGCATGGAGAAGACAGAGCCACAGACGATACGCGCACCGGAAGGGATGAAGCGCACGATAAAGGCCAGCGTCTTCTCCGATCTGTTCGGCGACAAAAAGTACCTGCTGCAGCTCTACCGGACACTGCACCCGGAGGATACGACAGCTACGGAGACGGACCTGACGGACATCACCATCGAGAACGTCATGGTGGATGGTCTCTATAATGATCTGGGCTTCATGGTGTCGAACCGACTGATGATCCTTCTGGAGGCTCAGAGCACCTGGACTGAGAACATCCTTATCCGTGCCCTGCTCTACACGGCTAAGACCTGGCAGAGGCATCTGAGCGATTTGGGGGAGAACCTCTATGCCAGCCGCCGTGTCAAACTGCCTGAACCGGAACTCTACGTCATCTACACGGGCGACCGGAGGGATCGCCCCAGCGAGCTCTCGCTGTCAAAGGTGTTTTTTGATAGTAAGGAATGTGCCGTTGAGGTACGGGCCAAGGTCATCTATGGCGAGGGTGAAGGAGACATCATCACCCAGTACGTGATGTTCTGCAAGGTGCTCAAGGAGCAGGTGAAGCTCCACGGGATGACGAGGAAGGCCCTTCGCGAGACGATACGCCTCTGCAAAGACCTGGGCGTGCTGAGGGAATATCTGGAGAAAAGAGAGGTGGAAGTGATGGACATCATGACAATGCTGTTTGACCAGGAGACGGTGACGAACACCTACATCAACGACGTGCTCAGACAAGGCAGAGCCGAGGGCAGAAAGGAAGGTAATCTCCAGGGATTTGTGAACGCTTGCCGTGATTTTGGCGTTTCTCGGGACGAAGCAGTGGCCAGGGTGGCCAGAATGTTCGACTTCTCTGAGGCCGACGCCCGCGTCGAGGTCGGCCGCTACTGGATGCAGGACAGCTGACCGAGTCCACAGATGACAGAGATGGGCACAGGGTCCTCTATGGCCAAACTACTGAAAAGTCTCTAAGGAAGTGTTAATCAAACAAAAAAACCGGCTCCTCGCTACAAGGAGTGGGTGCTTTATAAAAGACTATGGCAGCGGGTTTACTTTGCAGGGAAGCTACGGACAGGGCTACCCACTTAAAAAAGCGAGGAGCCTATAAAAATGGTATCGACCAGGAGGTGTTCGGTATGGGGAAGACAGAGCCACAGACGATGCGCGCACCGGAAGGGATGAAGCGCACGATAAAGGCCAGCGTCTTCTCCGATCTGT
>CAUPUB010000067.1:0-12438 GCA_963514535.1 uncultured Fretibacterium sp. | reverse complement strand
TAAATCTAATATATTCGATACTCCTCGCTTTGTCAAGTGCATTTTTGCCTCCCAAATCCGCAGGTTGCGGAGGGGTAGTCCTATTGCTAGAGAGCGGCAGTGGTGTACTTTCCCACCGATTTGATATAGGATGGATATAGGATGATAGGAATGAATGCGGACCCGGAGAGGAGTCCGACACGAGGAAAAGGAGGCTGCGGTATGGAACCCTTTACGCTGACCCCCGCTTGCAAGGATTACCTCTGGGGCGGGACGCGCCTGGAGGACGAGTGGGGCAAGAGGACCGACCTCAAAACGGTCGCGGAGAGCTGGGAGCTGTCCGCCCACCCCGCCGGGGACGGTGTCGTTGCGGACGGCCCCTGGGCGGGACGCCCGTTCTCGGAGGCCGTTCGGGAGCACCCGGAGATCGTGTCCCGCCGCCACGGGCCGGACGATCCCTTTCCCCTGCTGGTGAAGCTCATCGACGCCCGGCTCCCCCTCTCCGTCCAGGTCCACCCGGACGACGCCTATGCCGCCCGCGTCGAGCACGGCCCGGGCAAGACGGAGATGTGGCTCGTCCTGGACCACGAGCCCGGTGCGTTCCTCTACGTGGGGTTCGAGCGGGAGCTCACAAGGGGGGAGCTGGAGCGCCGCATCGGGGACGGAAGCCTGACCGACGTGCTTCATAGAGTAGAGGTGCGAAGGGGCGACCGTTTTTTCATCCCCGCGGGCACGATCCACGCCATCGGGGGCGGCATCCTGATCGCCGAGGTGCAGCAGAGCTCCGACCTTACCTACCGCGTCTTCGACTACGGCCGGACGGGGCCGGATGGGAGGCCCCGCCTGCTTCACGTGGGCAAGGCGCTCGACGTCATGCGCCCGGGCCCCGCCGACTTCGCCGTCCCGGGTGCGTCCCCTGCGCGTCCCGTTCCGGGCGGCACCCTGGAGCGTCTGGCCGATTGTCCCTGTTTTCGGGCGGAGGTTCTGGACCTGTCCGGACGCTGGGAATGTGCTGCGAACGGGGACACGTTCCAATCCCTGCTCTGCCTGGACGGGACGGCCGCGCTCCGTGCCGGCTCCGCCGTGCTGAGCGCCCGGAAGGGCGCCAGCCTCTTCATCCCGGCCGACGCGGGTTCCTTCCTCCTGGAGGGTACGGCCCGCTTCCTGATCACGTCGCTGGGAAGCCGGGGACAGGAACATCCCCTCGCCTAGAGGAACTGCCCTCCGACGGGCCCGCCCTACAAATTTTCATTTAGGGAAACGCTGATTTAATCCATGAAGCCCCCGGTGGTACCCCAGCTTGCCTGTTTTGAGGAAGAGACTTGCCGGGGCCGCCGCTATCAGGCTAGCGGCGCGGGGGCTTGGGGGCAAAGCCCCCATGTTAATTTTTAGGGAAGCGCTGGAGATTTTTACCCATAGATGTTTTGCACATATTCCCCTTTGGCAAAATATGCGTTTTTGATTTAATCAGCGCTTCCCAAGCAGGTTTTTTCCGCAAACTTTCACGAATTTCTCTCACACTCTCGCCATTCCAGGCAAGCTAATGATAAAATAGCAACAGGCTTCCAGAACTTCAATTCATTTTTACTTCCTGCCCCTGCGGGGGCTTGTCAAGGTTCCCGGGCGGGCAGGGCGCAATCGCTTCAAAGCGGCAAAAAGGGCGGAATTGTTGGGAAAGCGAATGTATCCGAACTTGTGAGGAGGGATTTTGCTTGATCAAGAAGACACCTTTGAACGACGTGCACCACAAGCTTGAGGGGCAGCTGACCGATTTCGGCGGCTGGGAGATGCCCCTGTGGTACAAGGCGGGGGCTGTGAAGGAACATCTTTTTGTCATTGAAAAGTGTGGCATCTTCGATATCTGCCACATGTGCCTAGTTCGGGTGACGGGCAAGGACGCCTTCGGGCTCCTCCAGCTCTGTCTGACCCGCAACATCGAGAAGCTGGCCAAGGGGGCCTGCGGCTACACGATGATCCTCGACGAGAAAGCCCATGTCGTGGACGACTGCATCGTCTACAACATGAACGAGAACCGGGAGGACTACCTGCTGGTCGTCAACTCGAATCGGGCTTCCATCGTGGCCGACCACCTGAAGAAGCACATGGGCTCCTTCAAGGCCGACGTGAAGAACGAGGACGGCGTGTTCGGCAAGATCGACCTCCAGGGACCGAAGTCCGCGGAGATCCTGCGCAAGGTCCTGGAGAAGGGCTCCATCGACGGGCTCAAGTACTTCCACTTCCTGGGCGACTACGATGCGGCGAAGAACAAGGATGTGCGCCTGAAAGGGGACATCCCCGTGCTGCTCTCCCGCACCGGCTACACTGGCGAGCTCGGCTTCGAGATCCTCTGTCCGATAGCCAAGACCGTCGATGTTTGGAACATGTTGGTCGAGGCGGGTGGGGACGATATCCTTCCCTGCGGTCTGGCCTCCCGTGACTCCCTGCGGATGGGCGCCATCCTTCCGCTCTCCCAGCAGGACATCGGCCCGTGGCCCTTCGTCAACACCCCCTGGGACTTCGCCCTGCCCCGCGACAAGGAGGGCAAGCTGACCAAGTCCTTCCTCGGCTCGACCATCTACGACAACCCGCCCGAGAGCTACACCCTGCCCTACTGCGGCTTCGACCCGCGCAAGGTGGACGCCCACAGCGGCGCTCGCGTGCTGCTCGACGGCAAGGACATCGGATTGGTCTCCACCTGCTGCCTGGAGGTCGCGTGCAGCCGGGTGAACGGTAAGATCGTCAGCACCGCGAGCCCCGACAAGCCGGCGGACTTCAAGCCGAAGGGCCTCGTCGCGGGCTACGTCCGGGTGGACCGCAAGCTCGAGCCCGGCACGAAGATCACCCTGAAGGACGATCGCCGTTCCATCGAGGTGGAGGTCGTCTCCGACATTCGTCCGGGGCGCACGGCCCGCGTCGCCATCTAAGGGGCGGATTTGCACCACGGGGCGTCTTCTGGACCGCCCAAACGTTTTTCGGTCACTGCGGCCGTTTGACTGTTGAATTTGAGGGGAGAACTCGGGTTCCCGACACGACATCACAACGAGCACCAAAACTAAAAGGAGGAATGTTCTGTGAAAGCATTTGACGAGCTGAATTTCAAAGCGGACGTTTCCTACACGAAGACCCACGAGTGGGCGAAGAAAAACGGCAACATCGTTGTCGTGGGCGTGGACGACTACGCCCAGGGCGCCCTGGGCGACATCGTCTTCGTCGAGCTTCCCGACGTGGGCGCGTCCACCAAGGCCGGCGCGGCTTTCGGTTCCCTGGAGTCCACCAAGGCGGTCAGCGACCTCAACGCTCCCGTCTCGGGCAAGGTCGTTAAGGTCAACGAGGCCCTTGCGGACTCCCCGGACCTGGTGAATACGGACCCCTACGGGGCGGCTTGGATGGTTGAGATCGAGGTGCCCGACAGCAAGGACTTTGATGCCCTGATGAAGGTCGACGCCTACAAAGACTACGTCAAGACACTCGATCATTGCCGAAGGGGGGTGTATCCCATGAGATACCTGTCCCACACCCCGGAAGATCTCCGGGCGATGCTGGACACGATCGGAGTTAAAAAGGTCGAGGATCTCTTCACGACGATCCCGGCTGAGGTGCGTATGGACGGTCCTATCGACATCAAGCCCCGCACCGAGTGGGAGCTGACATCCGAGCTCGGCGCCATGGCCGAGGCCAACTGCAACAGCGTGGCGTTCCTCGGCGCCGGGTGCTATCCTCACCACATCCCGGCCCACATCCCCTACCTCTCGAGCCGCTCCGAGTTCCTGACCTCCTACACCCCCTATCAGCCGGAGGTCAGCCAGGGGACGCTCCAGGCCATCTTCGAGTTCCAGACGATGACGGCCAACCTGCTGGGCATGGAGGTCGCCAACGCCTCCATGTACGACGGCGCCAACGCCCTGGCCGAGGCCGCCATCATGGCCATCCACGTCAAGAAGAAGCCGAAGGTGGCCTACTCCCGCCTGAACCACCCTCATTACATCCAGGCGATGAAGACCTACTTCCGGCCCGCGGGCTTCGAGGCCGTCGAGGTGCCCGTCCTGGCGGACGGCCGCACCGACTTCAGCAAGATCCCCGACGACGTCTCGGCCCTGGTCGTGCAGTCCCCCAACTTCGCCGGCGTGATCGAGGACCTCGAGGCCGCGGCCAAGGCGGCTCACGACAAGGGAATCCTGCTGATCGCCTCCTTCTCCGAGGCCATGGCCTGGGGGCTGCTCAAGAACCCCGGCAGCTGCGGCGCCGACATCGTCAGCGGCGAGGGCAGCAGCTTCGGCATTCCCCTGAGTGCCGGCGGGCCCGGCGTGGGCATGCTGGCCTGCTCCATGAAGAACGTGCGTTCCGTCCCGGGACGCCTGGTGGGGGAGACCACGGACAAGAACGGCAACCGCTGCTTCGTCCTGACCCTCGCGGCCCGCGAGCAGCACATCCGCCGCGAGAAGGCCACGTCGAACATCTGCACCAACTCCGGCCACAACGCCCTGACGGCGGCGATGTACATGGCCTCCGCCGGGAGCGAGGGGCTCCACGCCATCGCGAAGCTGAATCATGACAAGGCCGCCTACCTCAAGGCGGGGCTCGAGAAGGCGGGCTTCAAGCCGCTCTTCGATTCGCCGTTTTTCAACGAGTTCGCCATGAAGGCCCCGGCCGGCTTCGAGAAACGCTACGACGAGCTGGCGAAGAAGGGCTTCGTCGCGGGGCTCGACCTGGGTAAGTACTATCCGGAGTACAAGGGGGCGTGGCTCTTCTGCGCGACGGAAGTCCACACCCGTGAGGAAATCGACGCATTCCTGAAGGAGGTGGCCTGATTATGGGCGGCTATCCCGGCACCAAAGGCCTGGCCTTTAAAGAAGCGCTCCTGTGGGAGCGTGCGAGCAAGGGACGCGTGGGGATCAGCATTCCTACCCAGGACGTCCCGGAGAGCAAGCTGGACGCCTCTCTGACGGGACCGGCCCCGAAACTGCCGGAGCTGTCCGAGGTCGACATCATCCGTCACTATACGCGCCTCTCCACGTGGAACTTCGGGGTCGACACCGGGATGTACCCGCTGGGCTCCTGCACCATGAAGTACAACCCCAAGATCAACGAGCGCATGGCCTCCCTTCCCGGCTTCGCGAACGTCCATCCGCTCATGCCGGAATCGTGCTTCCAGGGCGCCCTCCAGCTCATGTACGAGCTGGAGCAGGACCTGCTCAAGCTCACCGGAATGAAGGCCGCGTCGCTCCAGCCCTCGGCGGGCGCCCAGGGCGAGCTGACGGGGATGCTGATGATCCACGCCTACCACGCGCATAAGGGCAAGCAGCGCAAGAAGGTGATCATGCCGAGCACGGCGCATGGCACGAACCCGGCGTCCGCGGCGATCTGCGGCTACACGCCCGTCCCGGTCGAGCTGAACAAGGACGGGATCGTCACCCCCGAGTCCATCCGTGAGATCATGGACGAGGACACGGCCGGCATCATGCTGACCAACCCCAACACCCTGGGTATCTTCGAGCGCCACGTGGCCGAGATCTCCAAGATCATCCACGAGAAGGGCGGGCTGGTCTACGGTGACGGCGCCAACATGAACGCCCTGATGGGCTACGTGAACGTCGCCAAGATGGGGGTCGACGTGATGCACTTCAACGTCCACAAGACCCTCTCCACGCCGCACGGCGGCGGCGGCCCCGGCGCGGGTCCCGTCGTGGTGGGCGAGGCTCTGGAGCCCTTCCTTCCCTCCCCTCGCGTCTGCAAGGAGGGGGACCGCTACACGCTCTGCTCCGACTCGCCGCTCTCCATCGGACGTCTTCAGGCGTTCTTCGGCAACTTCGCCGTCCTGGTGCGGGCGCTGGCCTACACGCGCACCATGGGGCACGAGCTCAAGGCTGCGACCGAGGCGGCGGTCCTCAACGCCAACTACATCAAGGCGGGCCTGAAGGGGGTCTACAACCTGCCCTTCCCGCAGGACAGCCTGCACGAGGTCATCTTCAACGACGCGATCCAGCAGAAGAACGGCGTGACGACGATGGACATCGCCAAGCGCCTGATCGACTGCGGTTATCATCCACCCACAACGTACTTCCCGCTGGTGGTTGACAGCGCCATCATGATCGAGCCGACGGACACCGAGTCCAAGGGCGACCTGGACGGGTTCATCGACGCGATGAAGGCTATTGCCGAGGAGGCGAAGTCGAACCCGGACGTGGTCAAGAACACGCCTCAGAACACGATGATCGCGCGCCCGGACGAGACCCTGGCCGCCAGAAACCTGACTTTGAAGGGCTACTGATCGACCTTTCAACAAACGCAGCCGTGCTCTCAGCCGAGGGTACGGCTGCATTTTTTTACTGTATTTTTATTCTGTATATAGAATGAATATCCTGGAGGAGGGTGAGGAACACCGCCGCCTTCTCCTCCTCATCATGGGAGGCTCTTTTGAAGGATCGTCTAAGAGATAGTTACGAACAGCACGATGGGTTATGTTTTGCGAATTATGTCCTGAGTGCCGTAAAAACAGCCTTATTCTCTTTCTGCTACCACTTTTTATTAGGTGAAGGAGCTTTGACAAATGTCTATTCGTAAAAAACTGTTTCTTATGGCGATGACTGTTTTTGCGGCCATCATCCTGATGATGGGAACCGTTTGGGTTCGGGCCTCCGATGTTTTAAAGGACTTTTTGAACTCCGCGGGGACGGAGATCATCACGCACTCCGCGCAGAACTTGAAGAGTCAGTTCAACAAGGTCACGGCTCTGCTCCAGGTGACGTCGGAGACTCTGCGTCACTCCTACACGGACTTCGCGGTAACGGACGAGGACGAGATAGAGCAGATCGCCACGGCGCTCCTCCAGCGTGTCAAGGGAGAGGGTGTGTATGACCTCTATCTGGGTCATGCCTCCACGGGCAGGCTTTCCTCCGGGACAAGATGGAAGGAGCCTGCCGATTACGATGCCAGGAATAGGGGCTGGTATCAACTGGCCACCGAGGCCCCCAGGGGGACCGTCATCTTCACTGGTCCCTACATTGATGCGGAAACGAAGAAGATGGTCATCACTGCAGCCGTTACCATTCACGACAACTTGTCCCGTCTCATCGGCGTCGCCGCCGTGGATCTGCTGCTCGACGAGCAAAACGAATACATCTCGCACCTGAGCATCTTCGGCCATGGCAGCGGTATGGCCCTGGATCGGAATGGTCTTGTCCTGATGAGCTCTCGTCAGGAGGATAACCTTAAGGTCAATTTCCTCACGGATCCAAATCTCGACCACTCCCTGAGAGCCACAGCGCAGCAGATCGTATCCGGGAGAGTCGGGTCCTCACGCTTTACTCGGGACGGAGAGGATTTCCAGATGTTCTACGCCCCCATAGGCTATGGTTTTTTCCTGGGCGTTTCCTTCCCTTACTCGGTCATCAAGGGGATCGTATGGTCCCTGACCTCGGTAATTCTGCTCGTCGCCCTGATAGCCCTTGCGATTACGGGATTCGTCATCTACCGTATCGTTCTGACCCTGTCCCGGGCCGTCCGCTCGATGACACGGGTCACACGGGGCCTTGCGGAGGGCGAACTTCTGATGCGTTTCGACGCCCACGGAGGGGACGAGCTCGCCCAGATCTCGCGCTCCATGAACGAGATGCTGGACAACTTCTGTTCGGTCCTGACCGACATCCGGGCCTCCGCTCTGGAGACGGCCGAGGAGTCCGAGACATTGGCGGGGCTCTCTCAGGAGACCTTGACCTCCATGGAGGGGGTCCGAAGTACCGTCGAATCGGTCAATAAGCTGGTGGGCGATACGAACAGCTCCTTAGCCGAGGTCGCGGCGACCATAGAGAACATCGCGAAGGGGTCCCAGGAGGCGGCGCAGACCGTCACGGAGGGGGCCGAGCAGGCAAGCCAGCTGGACAAGGTTGCAAACAGCGCGATCGAGAACGTGGAGCATTCCCTCGAGGGGATGTCCGACGCATCCCAGGAGTCGGAACGCGCGGGGCAAACCATTCACGAGCTTGGGGAATCGGTCTCCGCCATCTCCGGGTTCGTCACGACGATCACGGGCATCGCCGACCAGACCAACCTGCTGGCCTTGAACGCGGCAATCGAGGCCGCCCGCGCCGGGGACGCGGGACGGGGCTTTGCGGTCGTTGCCGAGGAGGTGCGCAAGCTGGCCGAGGAGTCCGCGGGCGCCGCCCAGCAGATCGGCAGTCTGATCGCGAACTTGCAGAAGGGCTCGGAGGAGTCCATTCGCGCCACGGAGAGCACGTCCAGGATCCTCGGGGAGGGCGTAGAACAGGCCCAGCACGTCCGAGCGGAGTTCCGGGAGTCCCTCTCCGCAACGAAACATCTGAGCGAATCCATCCAGGGCCTGGCCTCCATCGCACAGGAACAGGCGGCATCCTCCAGGGAGGCGGCCTATTCCGTCGAGGAGTCCAAGGAGGCCATGCAGAAGATCGCCTCGTCCGGCGACACGATTTACAGCGCAACCCGGGACACGACCGAGGCGGCAAAGTCCATCGCTCAACTGGCTCAGAGGCTGACGGAGTCCTCCGACAGCCTGCGTCGGCGAATAGCCAGGTTTTCTCTGGAGGGTCATACGGAGGCAAAAGGGAACATGAACATCAAGGGGCTCCCCGGCGCGCCGGGAAAGTAGGGCCCGGTGACTTGCACCTGGTGCGTTTGACTTGACAATCCAGTGTTCCTTTTGGAACAGTGTCGTAGAATGTAGAATACCGAAAGGATTATGATGAGGTTATGACGCTCCACCCCGAAGAGGGACGGCGCGGGAAGGCATTTTGCGAGGAGGTCTTTGGGGTGCGGCGATCGTTTATTCTTGTCGTTTTCGCGTTTTTGTTGGGGATTTGGGCGGTTTGGGGGATGGCAGCGTCTGCTGCGGAGAGGCGTTTTCCCTCGATCCGCTGTGTTGTCGATGTCCCGGAGGGCTGGGAGGTCGAGGAGGACGAGGAACGCTCTACCGTGAGCCTGACGGCCCCGGATGAGGATGCGGCTGTCATGCTGACAGGGATCGACAAGCCGGGGCTGTCCGTTTTGGAGTTTGCGGAACAGGTCGCCCGAGAGGTGGGGGCCGGTAAGCCGGAGCCCTCGGGGGGCGGGTATCGGTTTTCCTTCACGGACGAGGAAGGATTCTCCTGCCAGGGGATCGTCATGGGCGACGAAAAGTTTGTCTCCATGATCACGCTTCTCGGTCAGCATCAGGCTTTTGAATCCATCGTCCGTTCGATTCGAGAGCTGGATTGACTGCCGGGGTCGTTTGGGGAGGGGTTGGAGCCGGATGAGGGCTATCGCGATGAGGGATGAATCATGAGGCGGGCTGCGGCACGTTTTTTTCTGTTGTGCGCGATGTTGGCGTCCTGGGGCTGTGCTGTTTCGCACGCCGCGCCGGCCGCAAAGGCAAAGGAGACCTGGGCGGTCTATTGGTACCTCTGCGGGTCCGACCTGGAGTCGGAAAACGGGTTTGCGACGGGTGACCTTGCGGAGACGCTGGAGGTTGTCCTGCCCGACAACGTGAAGGTGGTCGTGCAGGCCGGCGGCTCCAAAACGTGGGACAACGACCTTCTGGACGCCTCCGGTCTGTTCCGTCTGGAGCGTTCCGGGGATGAGATCGGCGTCGTCGGCAAAGCGGGGCGGGCGAGCATGGGCGCCCCTGAGACACTGAGGGATTTTCTGCGATTCTGCGAGAAGAACTATCCTGCCGACCACAAGGTGCTGATCCTGTGGGACCATGGCGGGGGAAGCAGCGGAGGACTTTGCTACGACGAAACGCACGGTGGCGACGCCTTGTCCTTTGGGGAGCTGAGGGAGGCGCTGGAGGCGGTCTACGGCGACGAGCCGGATAAAAAGCCGTTCGAGCTGATCGGGATCGATGCCTGTTTGATGGCGACCCTGGAGATGGCCGGCGTCTGTGCGCCTTACGCGGGGTATCTTGTAGCCTCGGAGGAGACGGTGCCGGGCTGTGGGTGGAAATACGACGGCTGGCTGTCGGCTCTTTCCGCAAATACGGCAATGCGTGCCGCGGAGCTTGGGCGCGTCATCTGTGACTCGTATTATAAAGGGTGCCGGGAGCATGGGCTGGAGAAAAACGTCACGCTGTCCGTGATCGATCTCCAGAAGGTGGACGACTTGAACCTGGCGGTGTCCTGCCTTGGGGTTATGGGGATGACCTCGGTCCTGGAGGACCCCTCCACTTTTTACGCCGCATTCGCTCGGGGGGCGAAGAGCGCCGAGAGCTACAGCGCCGGGATGGTGGATCTGGCGAGCCTGGCCTCCAAGAACGCGCACCTCTTTCCGGAGGCTGCCGAGGCGGTGCTTGAGGCCGTCCGGGAGAGTGTGGTCTATCAGGTGAAGGGGGCCTACCGGAAGGGATCAAACGGAATTTCCGTCTTTATTCCCTCCGCTCCGGAGCCCGACGCCTACGACCGGTTTGAGGACTCCGCTTTGGCGTCGGGGATGCGAGGGCTCTATTACCTCTACGAGCCCCTGCTGCGGGGGGACTTTTCGGACAGGGCGGTGCAGTTCGTCCAGGATGTTGCGGATTTTTTGAACTCCCTTGACACGGGATCGGAGGCGCCGGTGAGCGCGGATCGGCCGGGGCATTCGGCCTCGCCCTGGGACGCCTCCGCGTTGGCCGAGGGGCTCCATCTCCCCTCGCTGGGGCGTTGGAACGCCTCCGCGCTGGCCGCAGGCCTCAACTTCGCCGAGACCGCCGGCATGAAATTGGACGACCACCCGGTCGAGTACGTCGAACAGGACGGCGAAACCTACGCGTGTCTCAACCTCGGGGCTGAGAAGGCGGCCCTGCTGAGTCGTGTCACCTTTATCCTCGCACTATGCGGCGACGAGGGGACCCCGTCCGTGTTTCTGGGCGAGGATTCCGATCTTTCCGCGGATTGGGATGCAGGGCGTTTTATGGATAACTTTCGGGGCGTCTGGGGTAGTCTCGACGGGCATTTGGCCGCGATGTCCGTCCTCTCGGTGACGGACGACTATGTCCTTTATGAGGTCCCCTTTCTGATGAAGGGCAAGCCTTACAACCTTACGGTGGCCTACGATTTCGACACGAAGGCATACCGGATGCTCACCGCCAGGCCGGATGAGGAGGGGGTCCCACCCGGCAGGGGGGAGCGCCTGTTGGTCGAGGGCGACGAGATCACGCTGGTCCTGCATAAGCTGGACCTCGAAAAAGACGAGCTGGTTGCGTTCGAGGGCGATACGCTCACGATCGGCAAGGGGTCTAAGTTCAAGGAGATGGTGCTTCCCGACGGGTTCTATGCCTTTATGTTCACCATGACCGACTACAGGCAGAACGTCTATTATTCGACAGCCTCGGGCGTGCAAATGAAGAACGGGGTCCCGACGGTTTTTTCTCTGGATGAGGAGAAGGAGAAAAAAAAGGGGGAGTAAGGGGGAGAAGTGTCCCTGACGCCCTCCTTTCCCTAACGGCGTCTCATAACGCGATTGGGGTATTCTATTCAGTGCCACCTCGCGCGGGCGATGGCCTCTGCGGCCCCGGAGACGCCCAGCGTGCGGTAGAGTTTGAGGACATGATATTTTGCCGTGCTGTGGGCTACGGTGAGTCGCCGGAGTTCACCGAGCGCAAGAGGGCGCGCTTCCCCTGGGGCGGCGTGGAGGCCTACCTCGAGGTGGACAAGGGGATCATCATCGGCTGCGAGCTGCGCGGGGATTACTTCGGCAACGGGGACTACGCCCCGTTGCTGGAGCGCGTCGTCGGCATCCCCTACACGCGCGCCGGCCTGGAGAAGGCCCTCGAGGGGCTCTCCACCCATGCGATGTCCGCAGGCTCGACGGCGGAGGACATCCTGACGCTCCTGACACCGGGAGCGTAGACCGACACCCCTTTGGGAGGAACGGGCCCGTCCCGCTCCTCCCTTTTTTTCTCTCTCTCCTATCCCACACAGCCCAATCCCCGTAGATTCATCTAGTTCTCAAAGGGCCATTCGGCCCTTTCCAGCAGATGCATTTTCCGTTGTACTGTTGGCATGAGGTGCAACTGTGTGCCCGTCCCACGGCCGGGGCCGCATGCCGACGAAAAGGAGACGCGAAGAGGAGGCACAGAAAAGAGAAAAAGAAGAAAGGAGCCTGATATATGCTCGAGTTCAAAAACGTATCGAAGGTCTACCAGGGAAACAAGCCCGCCGTGGAGGGCGTGACCCTCACCTTCAACGAGGGAGAGTTCATCGTCTTCATCGGCACCAGCGGCAGCGGAAAAACTACCTGCATGCGCATGATCAACCGCATGACGGAGCCGACGAGCGGGACGATCCTCCTGGACGGACGCGACATCGCGACCATGGACGCGGTGCAGCTGCGCCGCCGGATCGGCTACGTGATCCAGCAAGTCGGCCTGATGCCCCACATGACGATCTACGAGAACGTCACACTGGTCCCCAGCCTTCTGGAGTGGGACGAGGAGCGCCGGCGCGCCACGGCAAAGAGGCTCATGAAGCGCGTGGG
>CAUPUB010000066.1:0-12796 GCA_963514535.1 uncultured Fretibacterium sp. | reverse complement strand
TTTTTTATCTTCTCTCACCCCCCCACTGTTGCGTTTAGATTGTAAATCCAAGAGGTTCGGAAAATTATCCGTTAAATAGTCGCCGGCACTCGGAGCGATATAGGGCCCTTCATTTTGATACACCTTGGGATTTTCCCTGCGGTATCTCTCAAAACCGGTGCGGATGAGGGCAAAGGTGACCTTTGATAAAACGTTGCCGTGGGGCTCGAGGTCCTCGCGCGTAATTCCCTCCGCTTTTCCCTTGGGGATCTCGAGCAACACCACATCTCGGTGACAAAAATATTCGATCGGCAACTCATTGATGCCCAGTCCGTCCTTTACGAAATGACGGGGGGCATCCATGTGGGTTCCGCAGTGGTTGGGTACCTCGGAGATAAAGCTGCAGAACGGGCAGTCGTCGGTTATGTCCGTGCACTGTCTTACTTTGACCGTTGGCTCTCCAGGCCATGCAAGATCCCTCGGATCCAATGGATGAGACAAAAACAGAAACATAAGGCTTCCCCCTTTTGTCGTAGTATTGAAAGATCCACATTCATCTACTTGGGAAACATGATCTTATAGAGTATTCCGGCAAACGCACCGCCCACTATCGGCCCCAGAATCGGAACCCAGGCATATCTCCAGTTGGATGTCCCTTTCCCCTCGATGGGACAGAGGGCGTGGACCAATCGAGGCATAAGGTCCCTGGCGGGATTGATCGCATAGCCGGTAAGGCCGCCATACGCCATAACGCCGCCGGCGACACCGGCAAAGACGAAAAACATCGGAACGCCTCTCGCGGGTTGCTGATGCGACAGCGACAGCAGGATGAGCATCAGGCTGAATGTCGCAACCGCCTCGGATAAAAAGTTTCTGAGGGGATTGGCAATGGACGGCCCTGTAGCAAATACGCCCAGTTTGCTTCCCTCGTCGGGTTCTTCGTCCAGGTGGTCCTTCCACAGGATCCAGACGATCAGACCACCGACAAACGCGCCCGAAAATTGTGCAAGAAAGTATCCCGGCACCAAATATCCCGGAAAGGTACTTCCCACCCAAAAGCCGACCGTTACCGCAGGATTCACGTGCGCTCCGGTCAGGGGGCCGAAAATGACGGCGATGGTAACCATTGAAAGACCCCAGCCACACGCCGCTACAATCCCACCGCTTCCGAACATCCCTGACTTTTTCAACGAGACGTTGGCGCACACGCTCAACCCCAACACCATAAACAAGGCCGTCCCAACAAATTCCCCCAGGTACAACGTAAAGTCTTCCATACCTCTGCCCTCCTCCGAGAATGACTGATGTGTTCCTGAACACCAGCAAAATGCAGCCGTCGGCGAAATCGTTCCTCGCATCTGCCGTTACGAGCCCTTCGCTCACGTTGTCCGATGCGTCCGCATCCAGTACGCTTCTCTGCCGGCAATAGGTGGAAAAAGGATTTATTCCAGGCCAAATTGGTCCTTTACGAAACGAAGCGCACAGTTTGCGGCAAACTCTCCCTGATTGCCATGCGTCGTGGTTGTCGTCCCGAACATATAGGCCTCGACGCCATACTTGGTGAGGGCTTCAAAGAGCTCGTAGCTCTGTTGTGGTGCCACTCGGTGATCTCGGCCGCCATAAATAATCATGAAAGGACAATCGTTCTTATCCACAAAATTTAGAGGACAGGAAAGATATGTCCTATAAAGCGCCTCTTGATAAGGAGAAGCTGGGTTTTCATATGGACTGCCTGGATTGCCGAGGTGGGCCCGTAGTACGTCCAGCCCCTCTCCTTTACCGTTAAAACCAAGGACCTGGGCCCTTGACGAGGAGGGGGCGTCCGCTTGCTCATACATAGCTCGAGGATCGATTATATGTGGACGTTCATATTGATCCGGCGCAAGATCGAGCAGGTCCGTCATGCCATAGTAGTCAACAACGGCAGTTGGCCTGGATGAATGCTCCAGATTTCCCCCTACGGTCCCTTCCAATTCATCGACACCATGTGTTGTTCCAAGAAGATTACACAAGTGTGCACCTGCGGATTGCCCCCATACGATGATCCTGTCCGGATCGATTTTGTATTTTGAAGCGTTGGCCCGCAGAAAGCGTATTTGCCCTTTCAGGTCCCAGAGCATAGCAGGAAAAAGCGCTTCAGTGCTGAGGCGGTAGTCCGCGGTAACCACTGCGCACCCCATATTGAGTGCCCGCATACAGGCGAAAAAAGGGTCGTTCGTGCCGGTATCCTTTTCCATCAGGGATGCACAGGTGTAGTCTCCCGAGTTCCAGGCACCGCCATGCACATAGATAATTACCGGGATCGTGTCGTGCATTCCTTCCGGACGATAGATGTTCATCTTGAGATCTCTTACGGAGCCTATTTGGGTCAGGTCCGTCCTCACGGTATCCACTACGACATCCGCAAAGGTTGGCTTTTTTGCGAAATGGGTTTCCGGAAGGGCTTTATATTCCGCATAAGAAGATTCTCCAATCACGAATGAAAGTATGCAGATGAGAAACAAGGCAATGCTTTTCTTCATGGCGAATCCCTCCCCGAGAGTTTTCCAGTCAATACAAGCTGGGTGTTACCAGCCCGAACTGATCGCGTACAAAACGTTTTGCAGCGTCGTTGGCGAAGTCTCCCTGATCGCCGTGAGACCGAAGCGAGCTCGTAAACAGATAGGCCTCGATTCCTTTTCGGGTCAGAGCTTCAAAAAGCCTCTCGCTCTGCACCATGGCAACTCGGTGGTCCATGCCTCCCTGACAGATAAAAAATGGGCAGTCATCCTTACTGATGAAGTTTAGGCAGGACGCGAGATAGGCCCTATGAAGCGCTTTCCGATCGAGTTCCGGAAGTTCGGGATTTTCATAAGGATTACCTGGATTGCCCAGCTCCCCCCTCAAGACGGCATTCCCTTTTCCTTGAACTTTGCCGCCGAATCCCAGAAGCTGCCCCCTCGTGGAACCATCTGCATCATTGGTGTCATAAACGGATGGAAAATCCATGACATACGGCCTTTTATACTGATCGGGCGCAAGTTGGAGAATATCTGTCATACCGAAATAATTGACGACGGCGAGCGGTCTCGAAGAGTAGTCCAAGTTTCCGCCCACATCTCCCTCCAGCTCCTCCACGCCACCCGTCGTGCCAAGTATATTGACAAGCTGGCCGCCAGCCGACTCGCCCCAGACGATGATTCGTTCAGGGTCAATGTTATATTTTTCCGCATGGGCCCGCAGAAACCGGATTTGCCCTTTCAGATCCCAAACCATAGCCGGATAGAACGCTTCCTGGCTGAGACGATAATCGGCGGTAACAACGGTGCAACCGGAATTGAGCAAGTCCATGCAGGCAAGGAAGGTACCGTTCTCTTTCCCGCCATCCATGAGGGCTGTGCAGGTATAGTCTCCGGTGCTCCATTTACCACCGTGAACATATATCACTGCCGGGGTCGGATCCATTCTGCCCTCTGGTTTATAGATATTCATACAAAGATCTCTCGAGGTACCCTCACCCATGAGATCGGTTGCTACGGTGGCGACAACGACATCAGAGTAAGTCGGCTTCACCGTAAAAGTCGGAAAACGCGGAGCGTTTAGGGCAGCCGAAGTTGAGGATGTGCTCTCCGTCCCTGCGAGCTGTTGTGTTCCAATCGATTTGAAAGTATCTGGCGTTGCCGTATCCGAGCAATCTCCGCTGCATGCAAAGCAGGCAACGATCACGACGATGGAGATCGATAAGAAACTTGCTTGCTTTCTCATGGAGGTTCCTCCTATCATCAAGTTGGTTTCTTGGTTTCCAGGTCGAACAATAATACGCAATACGCTTAAAAGGCTGTCAGGGAGAAAGGGAAAAATCCTCTTGTTCAGGGGCTTTTTTACTATCGGACGATCGCTTGTTTCATTTTCTTGTCAGACCTGCATTGCAAAATCCGAGAAGACATCGGAGTCCCTAAGGGCGTAATACAAACTTTTTTTTCGCCTCATCAGCTCGGAATATCTCGATACGGCTTCCGCTTCAGGCTCGAAAAGGTCATAGGACTTGGGGGACATCCGCTCGAATGCCTGATGGATGTCAGGGTGGAGTCCCAATACCGGCGCGGAAACGATGCTGGCTCCCAGGGAGGATTGTTCGCTGTTGCCGCACCGGAAGACTTTTTTATTGAAGGTGTTGGCTTGTATCTCGCAGAAGAGGTCGCTGCGGGTCATACCGCCGGCCACCCGGACCTCCTCCAGAGGTCCTGCCAGGTCCTGAATGAGCGAAAGGTTGTCGGCTATCTCCATGGAGATCCCCTCCATAATGGCACGGATCATGTCCGCACGACGGGAGCCCAAAGACAAGTTGAAGAACATGCCCTTCGACAGGGGGTTCCAATAAGGAGCGGCACTGCCCTCGAAATGGGGGAGGAGCATCACCCCATTGGCTCCGACCGGCGATGTCGTTGCCTCGCCATTCATGAGGGCGTATGCGGACGCCGCACCCGCAAAGTCGGGACAGAAGCGTTCCTTGAACCATCGGTATATCGAGCCGGTGTTGAATATGGCAGCCTCGGCAACCCACTTTCCTGGAATTGCGGCTGCCTGGCAGACGATCCTGCAATTTGGGTCGAAGACAGGGGCGTTGGCATAGGAGAGGACGAAAGAACCGGTCCCGGTGTTCGCTTCCGCAATCCCCTCCTTGATAACGCCAAGCGCTGCGGCGGCATTCTGCTGATCGCCGCCCGATATCGCGACAGGCAGCCCGGAGGGGAGCCCGACGATATCGGCGACCCCGGGGAGCAATCCCCCTGCCAAAGAGCCGGGAGGACGAAGTTCGCAAAGGCGATCGGTACCGATCCCCGCCAGGTCGAGCAATTCCGGGTCCCAGTCGAAGGCGGACAGGTTCATCAACATGGTTCTGCTGGCCTGGGTCCAGTCGGTGATAAAACACCCCGTGAGGTGGTGTACCAGAAGATCCTGCACGCCTAAAAATTTATGGGCGGCCCTGTAGGTAGCGGCATGGTGCTTTTTAAGCCAGAGTATTTTGGGGAGGACAAAAAAAGGGTTGATGCGCAGCCCCGTTTTCCGATAGAACCAGGAAAGCCCCAATTCCTCCTCCAGGAAACGGCATTCCTGGATAGTACGCTTATCCTGCCACATGATGGCGTTGCATAGAGGACTGCCAGCCCTGTCGACCGGGATCAAGGAGGACCGTTGAGACGTCAATGCGATGCCCAGAGGTGCGGCCCCAATCGATTTGAAGAAGTCAGCCGTTTTTTTCAAAAGCGATAAGGCTGAATTCGTCCAGGTCGAGGGCTCCTGCTCCACGAGGAGGGGGGCAGGAAATATGTTGTGGTACTCCTCCGAGCTGGAGTGGCACAACTCGCCGGTCTCGGAATATACGGTTGCGATCATGCCCGAGGTACCGACATCCAGAGCTATGACGTATCGCATTTTTCCCTCCTTCACGCCTTTTCCCTTTAGGGAAACGCAGCCCGGGAATGGAAGCCCGGAAATGGAAGCCCGGAAATGGAAGCCCGGCCTCCCGGGCCGCTTGATCGATAGGGTTCTCTCTTACCTTCGAGAGACCGAAGGATAGAGCAAAAAAACGCCTGGGTCTAGAGCCCTGGAAGGACTCCGGAGAGGAAGTTCAGGACGACGAGACAGGCGAGTACCGTCAGCCCGGATAAGGTACCGCCCACGGTCCAGCATTGTATCGTCTGTTTTACGCTGAACCGGGAGAATCTGTTGACCACCCAGAAACCGGAGTCGTTGGGCAGCGAGCAGCCGATACCTCCCGCACATATTGCAAGCCCTATCAATATCGGAGAGACCCCTGACAGCTGGGACACGATGGGCGCCATAATGGACGATGTGGTGACGAGCGCCACCGTGGTGGACCCCTGTGCCGCCCTCAATATCTGGCTGATCGCGAAGCAGACGACGATCAACAGGAGGCCGGCCGATGTCCCGGTCCACCCCGACATGCTCTCGACGAGAACCTTCCCGATCCCCGTCGCGTTGATGACGGAGCCGAACGCACCGCCGGCGCCGGTTATGATGAAGATGGCCCCCGCACTCTCGCCGCATTTTGCGATAATCTCGGTGAAGCTGGCGCCTATGTACTTGTAGAGCTGCATGTAGGCGACCAGCACCCCTATCAGAAGGGCGATATTCTTGTCCCCGAGGAAGGCAAGCAGCTTGAAAGCCGTAGAGGTCTTATCGGTTATCGTCGCTGCCGCTACCGTTCCCGCCAGGATGATGGCAATGGGAAGAAAGATGAGGAATATGCCGAGCCCTCCGCTGGGGCCGTCTTTTTTGCCCTCGGAAACGGGCTTTTCATCGAGGCCGTCGAAGTTATTGGCAAAGTCGGCGGAGTTTCCCGGCAGGATCCCGATGAGCTTACCATAGGCCACTCCGCCGACAAGGCTTCCGGCGATCGCGACGATAAGGCTGTAGAACAGGAAATAGCCCAGGTTGAGGCCGAGGTTGTTCGCCACAATAAGGGGCCCCGGGGTGGGAATGACCACCGAGTGGGTCGTGATGAGTCCTACCGCCAGCGCCGTAACGAGCGTGATGAAGGGAATCCTGCCCTTGCGCGAGACCTGTTTGATGAGGTTGAGCAGAAGGATGAAGGCGGCGTCGAAAAATACCGGTATGGAGACGACGAACCCCGTTAAATTGACCGCCAGAGGGGCGCGTTTCTCCCCCGTCGCACGAAGAAGCAGACCCGCAATCTGCGCGGTACAGCCGGATTGATGCAGAAGCTCTCCCAGGACGATGCCCAGGACAATGATAATGCCGATGCTGCCGAGCGTTCCTCCAAAGCCGGAGGCTATTTGGGCGGATATGTCGTTGAACGCCATCTTCGAGCAGAGCCCCATGACGATGGAACCCAGCAGCAAAGCGAGAAAGGGATGTACCTTGAATCCCATAATGGCGATCAGCACGAAGAGAATCGCGACGGCAAAAGCTCCCAACAACCAACTTAGAGAAGTGGCCATGAAAGATACCTCCTTCGTGATCGTATTTATGTGATCGTATTTATGATCGTAAGCGCTTTGACTCGGCGTTTCCTTCGCGAAGGGAGCGGGAGGCATGGGGCCGACGGTCCCAAACATCTACAGAGCCTCAAACTACAGAGCCTCAAAAAAACGAATGTATTTTTTCACCACGTCACTTATGAAGGATCGCTCCTCCAGGGACAGAACCGACAAATGGGGAAGTTTGGGGCCCTCCAGCCGTTTTGACAATTCGGAAACGGCATGGGATGACATCTCCGTGTTGACGTTGATCTTGCTGACCCCCCCCCTTATGCAGGCATGAATCGTCTTTTCCGGTATGCCCGAACCGCCGTGCAGGACAAGGGGTTTTTTTAAAGCTTCGTTGATTTCCTCCAGGATATCCAGACGGATGTTCGGAACGCCCTTGTAAAGTCCATGAACCGTTCCGATGGAAACAGCCAATGCGTCAACCCCTGTCCGAGCGACAAACTCCCGCGCGGATGCGGGATCCGTGTATACCTCCCTGTCGTCGGCGCTGCCCTCGTGAGACGCCTCCCCCGCTGCGATGCTGCCAAGCTCGGCCTCGACCGAAACTCCGCAGGCATGGGCGATACGGCACACCAGCTCCGTATTCGCCATGTTTTCCTCGAACGGAAGGGCCGACCCGTCGTACATGACGGAACCGAACCCCTCCCGGATTGCCTGGAACACCACGTCCAGATCGGAACAGTGATCCAGATGGAGACAGACCGGAATATCTCTTTGCCAGGAGAGGGAGAGGGCCATGGAGTAAGCGTCCTGCAAGCTCATGTTCTCGAGGTATTTCGCTCCAAAGGCCAGGATGACGGGTTTCGCCCCCATCTCGACGGCCGCATCCAAAACTCCCCGCATGGTCTCATAGTTATAGACGTTGAAAGAACCGACAGCTCTTTTCTCCCTATACGCCCTGGAGAGCATTTCATTGAAATTTACGAGCATCGACTTCCTTCCTTTCCGCTGATTCCTTGCTCCGTGTTCCGTAACCCCTTGCCCCGGCCATTTATTCCTGGATCGTCTCCAGCCACTTCTTGAATTCGGGGTTGCTCAGGACCTCCCGATTCACGATAAATCTTCCGGAACGGTTTTCCAGAAATGCGGCGATGTCCGAGGCGAGCAGGTACGGGGAATTGGTCAGGGCGTCGCTTGTCGTTCCGGCAATGTGCGTCGTCAGCGTGACATTGTCCAGCTCGAGAAAGGGGCTGTCCTTTGCGATGGGCTCCGTCGCGAACACATCGAGCGCGGCCCCCATGATCCGCTTCTCCCTCAGTGCCGCTGCAAGCGCATCCTGATCCACCAATCCCGCACGCCCCGTGTTGATCAGATACGAGGTGGGCTTCATCTTACGG
The DNA here is from genome assembly GCA_963514535.1 of uncultured Fretibacterium sp. Lineage (GTDB taxonomy): Bacteria > Synergistota > Synergistia > Synergistales > Aminobacteriaceae > CAJPSE01. Next base: position 4,467 of record CAUPUB010000066.1, on the reverse strand, counting down.
ATCAGATCCGCACCAATCATGCCCTTGTTTTCATCCGTAAGGCGCGCGTGAATCGTCACGAAATCCGCCGTGGAAAACATATCGTCCAGATCGACCGGAGTGCACCCGGCCTCACGGATACGCTCCGAATCCGTGTAGGGATCATAGACGAGGGTGTTGGTCTCGAAACCGGTCAGTTTCTTTGCGACCAAACGCCCGATGTTGCCAAAGCCCACGATTCCGACGGTTTTTCCGCCCAGCTCCGGGATGCTGTCGCTGTTGCCGAACGTTTTGCGCCATCCGCCGCTCTTGATGGATGCGAACGCCCTTGCAATATTTCTGCACTCCGCCAGCATCATGCCTATGGCAAAATCGGATACCGCATGTGCGTTTCTCCCCATCACATTGAAGACGAGGATGCCTCTCCTTGTGGCCTCCTTCACGTTTACGTTCTCCAGTCCCGCCCTGGAGACGCCAACGATGCGGAGGGAGGGCATGGCGTCCATCACGCTGGACGATACGGCGATAAAAAGCCCCATCAAAACGGATGCATTCTTTCCATATTTGAGGATCAGGGGATCGCAGGGTTCCGTTTCCGGCCCCTTTTTCTCCACCTCCAGCCGGCGATACTGAAGTTTGTCCCAGGAGGTCTCCCAGTCGCCCGCAAAAGCGACATCTCCATATCGGGACAGATATTTCTCCCAGGCCCCTCTGAATCCCTCGGACGGTATCATCGCGTCACCCAGCAGAACAGCGGTCAGCTTCGACATGCTTCCTCCCCCTTATACGGGATAAAAATAAAATACGTACTTATCCTACCTAAAAATATAAAGCATGGTAATAATACTACCCAACAAAGTATAGAATAAATCGAAAACAATGTCAACGATCATGGAAAAATCAAAATCCACGAGCAGCGACAGCCTTATCGAGAGATGAGCGTGTTATTGTATGGGGTGAACTGATTTTGACCTGCACCCGTCGGGTACGGCAGAAAACGTATAAGGAAACGCTGATTTAATCAGCGCTTCCCTAAAACCTTTCCTCGCCACAGGTTGAAAATCTTACGGGCGAAAAAACTGGCTTGGGATCTTGGGAAAAGGTTACGTTTTATTCCTTGCGACCGCAAGACGCGATTTGTTGATCTCCGCCTGTCTTTTATCGCGGTCATGGAGGACCAGTAAAATATACAGCATGTCGATGATACCGAGCTGCAGGATACGGGACGTCATGGAATCCGCGCGATAATGCGTCTCATGGGAGGAGCTCAGGATGCAGCAATCCGCCAGGACCGTTGCCGTGGAGTTCTTGTAGCTGGTTATGGCCACGGTGTATGCCCCACCTTGTTGGGCGATCCTCATTGCGTCCAGAACCTCCCGGCTCTCTCCGGAATGGGAGAAACAGATCAGCATGTCATCCGCAGTGAGCCTGGAACACAGGATATTCATCATATGCGTATCGTTTGTTACCTGACTGGATATCCCAAGACGCATGAGCTTATGGTACATGTCGTAGGCCATGCAGAAGGAGGCCCCAACGCCCACGGTAACGATATGTCTGCTCTTTTCGATTCTGTCCGCCGCTCTTTCCAGGCTTTCGGCACTGATGATATGCCTGCCGTCATCGAAACAGCTTGCAGTGGAGGTCAGTACCTTGTCCCGAATACACCTCGCATCGTCCAGCTCATCGATCTCCGAGTAGAAATTGTCGTCCTTTCCCTCCGCCAGGGTTTGAGCCAGGTCTACCCTGAAGACCTGATAGGAATCATAGCCGAGCTTCCGGAGAAAGCGAAACACCGTCGGCTCGCTCACATTGCTGCCCTCGGCCAAATCCACAAGCGAGGTCGTCATGACCAGCTCCGCATTGGCAGCGACGTAGTCGGCCACCCTTTTCTGCGAATCGGAGAGAATACAGTAATTTGTCCGTATCAGAGCGAGGACGTCCTTGTTTCTTCTCTTTTTTTCCCCCATTGTCATGACCATCCGGATCTCGGCGACGTCAAGCGGCAGTCGCATATTGTCGATCGGCCCCTGTGGAGCCCGGGGCCCGGAAGAGCGAAAAAACGTGGTTATCTTACAACGAAAATACGCGTTCGTCACGCTCTTTTGTCGTATTTCATAAATTCCATCCAGCGGAGGGGCACGTATTTCTGGCGAAGGAGGGAGCGCGGTCCGCAGGGGACTGAAATCCGCGTGCGGAAATACGCCAGGCCCCAAATAGGGCCCAAAACCGTGGGTTGAGACAAGGGTATCAAGGACTAAGCGCGTTATGGCATCGGTTAAATTGACTTTGATCTTGCACTCGTCGGGTGCGGCAGAAAACGTGAAAAACCTGTCTTTGCCACAGGGGTAAAATCTTGCCTGTGGATTTGGGTTAAGATGGACGACTCTCTCGCACGTTTTCCGGAGCTAGGAAAACGCTGATTTAATCCATGAAGCCCCCCGGTGGTACCCCAGCTTGCTTATTTTGAGTAAGAAACTTGCCGGGGCCGCCGCTACCCCCAAAGGGGAGCCTTCCGGCAGCCGCTCGCTTCGCTTGCGGGCCGATCAGTCTCGGGATAGCGGCGTGGGGGCTTTAAGCAGACTGCCAGCGAACGTAGTGAGCTGTGCAGGTCGCTTAGTTTCTTCACCAGGGGGCGAAGCCCCCATGTTAATTTTTAGGGAAGCGCTGGATATTTTTGCCCATAGATGTTTTTACATATTCCCCCTACAGAATTGCAATCACCTGCATGGACGACGACAAGAAGGAGCAGGAGGCCTCAAGCCGTCATATCATATTTTGCCGGATTTTACCGGCTTTTGGCGGGTTGTGCTTGAAGTAGGGTATCGATTCGGAAGTATACAAAATCCCCCTCGGGTCCTTGACAGACCCGAGGGGGATTTTTTCTGACGGAGTTTACGCCACAGCGTTTACGCCAGCGGCTTCAGGGAGTTCCTGTAGATCGTGGAGATGCGCTCGCGGTTCGACTCGACCGGGGCCATGGAGAGCAGCAATCCCAGCGACGGCGTCTCCAGCGCAAGATTGGTGAGACGCTCGATGTCCGCCTCGGTGAACCCCTCGTCCGTCAGCTTCTGGGTGACGCCAACGGAGAAGAGCCACTTTTCAACGCCCTTTGCGGCGGCTTTTGCCTCGCCGGGTTCCCCCTCCAGGCCGGGGACGAGCGGCTCCAGAAGCTCCGCGAACGCCTTCGGGCGGGCCGGATAGCACTCCAGCACCACCGCAGGCAGCAGGATGGAGAGCCCAAGGCCATGGGTGAGCTCGGGCTTCACGCCGCTGAGCGGATGCTCCAACGCATGCGTGTAGTGCAGCAGCCCGTTGTCGAACCCCGCGCCCGCGATCATGGAGGCGTAGAGAAGGCAGTATCGCGCGTGGAGGTCGTCCGGCTTGGCGACGGCCCTGGGCAGGTACTCGGCGACCAGCCGCACCGTCTCGACCCCGAGGGAGATGGACAGCGGGTTTGCTACCAGGCTCGTCGCCCCCTCTATGACGTGATTGACGGCGTCGATGGAGACGTAGCGGGTCTGGTTGGGCGAGAGCTTGGTCATCAGCGCGGGGTCGTCGATGGAGTAGAGCGGATAGATGCAGTCGTAGGCGATGGCCGGCTTGTAGTTTGATGAAGGGATTGTGGCGACGGCGAAGCGATCGACCTCGGTCCCCGTACCATGCGTCAGGTTAATGGCGACGATCGGCACCGCTTTGTCGGGCGTAAACTTGAAGGTGTAAAGGTCCTCCGCCGTCCTGCCCGGGTGGGCCAGGAGGATCGCGGCGCTCTTGCCCGCGTCGATGGGGCTGCCACCTCCGATGCCAATTACGGCGCCGGCCTTGTCGGCGCGTCCCATCGCGACCGCCTCGTCGATGGCAATCGTGGTTGGGTTCGGGGTGACCTTATCGTAAAGGGTAATGCCGATTCCGTGTTTTTTTGCAGGCCGCCTCCACGTGGTCCCAGGCTCCCGTAAGCCGGTAGGAGCGCCCCCCGGTGACGCAGAGCACCTGAGAGACCCCCCGTCCCTTCAGCTCCCCGGCGATATCGTCGATCTTCGCTGCGGCCCCCGGCCCAAAATAGACCGTCGTCTTGAGGCGAATCTCCGTTACCTTACTCGTGTCGAAATACTTGTCCCACATCTCACAAAACCCCCTTTGTTTTTCGTTCCCTCAAAGTTCTCTCCCAACACAGTGCAAGAGCGGAAAAACGTGGTTATTTTACATCGAAAATATACGTTCGTCACACTCCCTTGCCGTATTTCTTGGATTTACAATCTAGCGGTCATAGATAATATGAAGTGCTCCGCGATTGCAACAACGTGGATTTACCCTTAAACTGCAAGAGCTGACAAAGGACTCGGCAGAGGGAATTACCATAATGCAATAGGGGGCACTTCACATGAAGAGGATAGTCTATATTGGACTGGATGTCCAGAGCACGAATTTGGCCAAACCTGGGTAAAAGACACGGATGCCGGTCAGTTTGTTTACGGTGTTTTGGGCGAT
>CAUPUB010000065.1:0-12999 GCA_963514535.1 uncultured Fretibacterium sp. | reverse complement strand
TTCCTCTTCCCTCTATGGCTCGCCTGTAAATTTGTCAATGTGCTGCGCTCAAAATCCTCACTAAATCCTTACAATAAGCGGCTTCCTCCAAAAAACAAACCGAAAGCGAACCGCCGAGCGCCGAACAACGAAGGAAATTATACAGCCTTTCTTCAACCTGTCAAGTACCAAAATAAAACCCAAATCCGCAGCGTGCGATAGCCTTCTCAAGGAGTAGTTTCAGTTAAACTGGCATCATTCCTGAACCCGCCAGGCGCGGCTGAAAGTGATTTGGAATTATTCGTCCTCCAGAAGGGACTTCAGCTCCCCCAGGACAGCCTCCACATCCTGAAGGACATCCCCCGTTTTCTCCTCGAGCGCCTGGAGGCGCTCGAACAGGGGCATTGCCCTCATCAGCACCGGGAGCGGAAACAATGCGGTGTCGTACTCCAGCAGAAGCCCGCTGGTCCGCTCGTTCACGGAGGCCGCACGCACGCCCCGGACCTCCAGTAGGGACCGCTTCAAGAACTCGGCGGTCCCCGGATCCCTCAGCAGACGCGACCGAAGCCGAACCCTCCCCGGCACGAAGCTCTCAATCATGGTCGGCACCATAGCCGGCGCGGCCGCCATCAGCGGCCCTCCCCCTTTCCGAAGGGTTTCTCCTTCCCCCGCCCCAGCACCGGGGTCAGGGCGTACAGGGCCGCACCCACCGTGGTTAGGTTATGCAGGAGGGCGGAGAGGACCGGCGTGATGCCGCCCAGAATCCCCAGCCCCAGAAGGACCGTGTTCACCCCAACGATCATCGCATAGTTCCCGTATATCTTCCTCATAACCCCTCGCCCCAGACGGCGGGCATCCGTGATCCCGGAGAGTCGGTTGTCGGAGAGCACGACGTCCGCGACCTCCCTAGCGATGTCCGCCCCGCTGCGCATGGCTATCCCCACGTCGGCCGCGGAGAGCGCGGGAGAATCGTTGATCCCGTCCCCCACCATAACGACCCCGGAACTTTCCGTCCGAAAACGCTCGACGAAGCGCGTCTTTTCGTCGGGCAGCATGCGGGCGTGAAACTCGTCGATGGAGAGACGCCCGGCGACGTTCCGGGCGACGCGTTCCTCGTCCCCCGTCATCAGGACGACCCGCCTCACCCCATCCTTGTGCAGGAGGTCCACCACCTCCCCGGCATCGGGGCGCAGAGGGTCCTCGATGCACAGAAGCCCGGCCAGTTCTCCGTCCATCGCCAGATAGAGGACGGAATATTTCTCCAGCGCACGATCGATCTTCTCCCGTGCCTCCGCACTGCAGACGACCCCTTCGTCCTCGAAGACGAAATGGGCGCTGCCGATCAGGACCTTCCTGCCCCTCCAGAGGGAGACGATGCCGTGGGCAACGGCATACTCGACCTCCGTGTGTTCCTCGCGGTGCTGGAGGCCCTCCAGCTCCGCCTGCCGGACGACGGCACGCGCTATGGAGTGCGGGAAATGCTCCTCGAGACACGCCGCGACCCTCAGAACATCCTGGCGGGTCCGCCCCCCGAAGGGAATAACATCGGCGACCCGCGGAGAGGAGACTGTCAGGGTCCCCGTCTTATCGAAGACGACGGTATCCGCACCGGCCAGCGCCTCCAGGAACTTGCCCCCCTTGATCAGGACCCCCCGTTTGGCCCCCTCCCTCATGGCTGCCAGGATGGCCAGCGGGGTCGCCAGGCGGATGGCACAGGAATAGTCCACCAGGAGCGCGGAGGAGGCACGGACGGCGTCGCCCGTCAGAAGATAGGTAAGGCCGGCCAGAAGGAAGCTGTAGGGGACGATCTCGTCGGCCATTCGCTCAGCCCGGTTCTGGACCTCCGCCTTCAGCATCTCGGACTCGTCGATCATCTGGGCTATCTTGTGGATTCGGGTCTCGGAGTCGAAGGCCGTGACCCGAACGACGAGCTCCCCCTCCTCGACGACGGTCCCGGCGTAGACGCTGAGCCCAGGGCAGCGATGTACCGGCATGGACTCGCCCGTCATCGCCGACTGGTTCACCATCCCTTCCCCGTCCTCCACCACGCCGTCCACGGGGATGACCGTCCCCATACGGACGACGACGAGGTCCTCCAGCCTCAGGTCCGAAAACGGGATCTGGACGTCCGTCCCGTCCCGGCGCACCCACAGCTTGTCGATATCGAGCATCAGGCTGTCGGACAGGCTCTCCCGGGAGCGCTTGTGGGTCCACTCCTCGAGGATGTCCCCCAGGGCCAGCAACGTCGTGATGACCGTCGCCGTTCGGAAGTCCCGACGCAGAAGCGAGACCCCGACAGCCGAGGCGTCCAGGACGGAGACGTTGAGCTTCCTGCGGCAGAGGGCGTTCGTCCCCCTGACGAGCAAAGGGACGGATCTCAGGACCGTGAGGGAATAGCGCAGCACACTCGGAAGAAGGGACCGGATGAAGACGCCGCCCAGAAGCCCCCAAAGGCCCTCCAACAATCCCCCTTCCGAGGAATTCGCCAGCTCCGACCCGTCGATGCCGCCGTAGAACTCGGGGTCCAGCATCCGCACAGCCTCCAGGACCGCATCCCGGACCCGCGGATTATGCTGGATCAGCAGGCTTCCGGTTCGGAAAGATGCCTTCACTCGCTCCACGCCGTCCAGCTGCTCCAGAAGGGAGGCGACGACCAAGGACTCCGGCAGGGTAAAAGCGCCTTCACCACAGCGAAGGCGAAGGCGCCCGGGCAATTCGTGTACGATCTCAAAATTCATCGGATTTTCTTCTATCTGCCTTTGCTTAAACTCGAGATAACTCGACACAAAGAAAAGGGCGATCAGCAGCCCGTCGCCCTTCTTCCTCCTCTTCCGGCGTTTCGCTACTCCACGGCGGCCTCCCCGATATCGCCGTGCTCGTTGACGTAACGGGCCTCGGCCACGATATCCTCAACGGACTCCTTCATACGGTCCGCCATGCAGGCCAGGCGGTCCTTGAGCTCGAGCCCCTTGCTGGCAAGCGCGACCGCCAGCTTCCGACCCCTCCTGCTCTTCACGGCGCACGTCGCGCCCACCCCCAAAGCTACCCCCGCTCCGAAGATCAGAAAGCTCGTGAACTTCATTGCCGTCATCCCCCTCAAAAATTAAGATTAAAAAGCAAGATAAAAACTATGCAAAAGGCTATTGATGAGCCCATTAACTCATTATTTTTCGTTATTGTCAAGCTGCCGTCGCTCCGACCTGTCCGAAAGCGGGATAAAGGGACGGGCCGAAGGGTTATCTCCTTTCCTCCGGGCTCCTCAAACGGACCTCCGGCTCCGCGGGAATCCCAAACAGGGGGATGATGCGGTCCAGTCCCGTATAGGTCAAAACCAGCATGGAGATCACGGCGATCCAAGCCAGATAGTTGTGCAGGATGATGCCGCCGATCGTAACCGTGCCCTCGGCCATGGGGTACACCGCGTAGGTGATTCCGACGAAAAAGGCCATGTAGGCATGCCAGGGGATCAGCTGGGAGCCGAAGACGGCCATCGCGTCCGCAAAGGTCGCGTTGCGCAGGGCCAGTTTGTACATGTCCTTCTCGTCGCCCTCGATGCTGTGCTCCGTCATGTTCTTGATGATGGGGCTGATCGTGACGATCTGGGCCATCTCGTCCGCCAGGGCGGCGTTGCCCAGAAGGCAGAGGGCCGCATTGGCACACATGAGCTGCCGGACGCTCCTCACGACCCTCAGGATGGCGTCGGCGATGGGATTGAAGGCGTTCATCTTGCGCATGACCCCGCCGAACGCACCGACCCAGAGCATCATAACGACGGTCCAGTTGCCCGCCGCGGAGAAGCCCGACTGGACCAGCTTCAGAAAAGCCTGGATATCCGTGACCGTCCCGGAAAACCAGCCGAAGATCAGGGAGGAAAAAATCCCCGTCCCCAGGCAGATCAGGGTGTTCGTCCCCATCCCGGCGAGCACCAGCACCAGCACCAGGGGGATCGCCATGTATTGGGGGACGCCGCTCCGGACCTGCTGGAGCAGCGTGACGGCCGCGGGGCGCTGCTGCTCCAGGTTGCTCCACACGATATCCGGGATCTGGTTTATGGCCTCGACCGCCTGGCCGGAGGTATCCTTGAGCCCAAGCGAAACGGCGACGAAATAAAACACAACCGCGCCCGAAATCAGGCAAAGGGCGGACCATATGCCCTGATGCCGGACCCTGTCGATAATCGAGACGTTCTGGATTCCGGAGCTGACCACCGTAGTGTCCGAGATCAGGCCGATGTTGTCCCCAAAACAGGAGCCTCCGGCGATCGCGGCCACGGTTAGCACCGTGCTGCCGTCTACGATGTGGTTCAGCCACAGGAAGATGGGGGCACAGGCGGCGAAGGTCCCCCAGGAGGTCCCCGTCGCAACGGAGAGGACCGACGTCACAATCAGGGCCGCCACCGCGACGTACTTGGCCGTCAAGCCCATGGAGAGCGCCATGTTGATGACCGAGGCAGCGACCCCCGTGGCCATGAAGCACTCCGCCACGGCGTAGGCCAACTGGAGGATCAGGAAGACGATAAGATAATACTTCATGTTCTCCAGGCCCGCATCCAGCAGCGTCGAAAAGGAGAACCGATCCGTAAGCATGGCGATGATCGTGGCGATGATGAAGGCGATAGGCGCGGCAAGCAGGATGTCCATCCCGGACATCATGAGCCCTCCAAGGACGATCATGGGGCTCAGTTTGATTAAAGCAATCACAGGATTCACTCCTTAACAAAATTTTGGGGTTACATTATTTTTCCGAGTCGTTTTTTCCTACTCAGGCATCAAGCATCAAGCATCAAACCTCAGCCCCTCGCGCGCCATCAGCCAGGCCATGGCCGCAAAGGTCTTGGAGTCCCGAAACGCCCCCTCGGCCAGCCGGCCCGGGATATCCCTCAGGGGAAGCTCCACCACCGAGACGTTCTCGTCGTCGTCCTGGGGCAGGCGCGACGGCGTCAGGTCCTCCGCCAGATAAAGAATCAGCAGCTCCGTGCTGAACCCCGGCGAGGCATAGAAGCGCCCGATCTCCGTCAATTTGCCGGGTTTGAAGCCCAGCTCCTCCTGCATCTCGCGCACCGCCGCATCGCGGGGCTCCTCCCCCTTCTCCACAAGGCCGGCGCAGACCTCGAGCGTGTCCTCTTCGACGGCATAACGGTACTGCCGCACCAGAAGCACGCTGCCCTTCTCCGTAAGGGCTACGATGCCCACGGCCGCATCGTGTTCCACCACCTCGCGCCTCGCCGTACGGCCGAGCTCGAGAATCACATCATCCACCCTCAGGTTCAGGATGTGCCCCTCGTAGATCCGCCGACTGAAAAAACGGCGCTCGGCCCTTCCCACCTCCCGTGCACCCATCACGACATCGACACCTTTCTGCTCAAGTAACGCTCTAAATAACGATCTAAATAACGGAAGAACGCCAAAGACGATCCGGCGTTCTCCCCATCGTCCATTTTCATTTTATCAAAGGCATTTTTATCAAATGCATTTTGGCAAAGGCATTTTGGCAAAGGCTGCGCATGGGAGAGCGCGATCGGGAAGCATCACCCCGGAGACAGCCGGAGATATCGGCCCGCCGTTCGACACATCCTTGCCGTGTCCGAGCTCTCCGTCCTGTGGGCCCCGTAACGCTCCAGCCGCCCCTCCGCGGCGTTGGCGTGCGCCATCAGCCCCTCGCCCCTCGCAAGCCGCGAGACGAGGGGCGCCAGGCTCGCCATCCCCTCCCGTGTCAGTCTCTGGTGAGTGCAGACCTTCAGGAACGTCCCCACCCAGACCCCTCCCGTGTAGCGTGCGGCCCTCAGCGTGGGTAGGGTGTGGTTGGTCCCGGAGGCATAGTCCCCGAAGACCTCCGCCGTATAGGGCCCCAGAAACAAGGAACCGTAATTGTAAAGGGAGTCCATCAGATCGCCGGGGTTCTCCGCGTGGACCTCCAGATGCTCCGGGGCCCGGTCGTTCGCGAGGGCGACGGCCTCGTCCATCGAGCCCGCAAGGAGGACCTCCCCGTAATCCTCCCAGGACCGCCGGGCGATCTCCGCCGTCTCGAGCGTCTGGAGACGGCGTTCCACCTCCGCCACGACGCGCTCGGCCAAAGCCCGGTCCGTCGTCACGACGGTCCCCCTCGCCGTGGGGTCGTGTTCGCACTGGGCCAGCAGGTCCAGCGCTATCAGTCCCGCGTCGGCCGCAGCATCGGCCAGGATCAGGACCTCGCTGGGGCCCGCAAAAAAGTCGATCCCCACCTGGCCGTAGCACTGGCGCTTCGCCTCGGCAACATAACGGTTGCCCGGCCCCACGATCAGGTCCACGGGGGCGATTCGCTCCGTTCCATATGCGAACGCCGCGATGGCCTGGGCCCCCCCAATCGCATAAATCTCGTCCACCCCCGCGACGGACAGGGCGGCCAGGGTCTTGGGGTGGATGGAGCCGGTCCCCTTCATGACGGGGGAACAGGCCACAACCCGCTTCACACCGGCGGTCCTCGCCGGGATGGCCAGCATCAGCGCCGTGGAATAAAGCGGATAGCTCCCACCCGGCACGTAACAGCAACACGATTGGACGGGGATCACGCGATGTCCCAGGAACACCCCCGGGACGGGCGAGAACTCCGGGAGCTCCCTCAGGGCGCCCCTTTGGGCCTCCGCAAATTTTCGGATGTTCCCGGCGGCCCTTCGGATATCCTCGAGCTCCTCCTCGGAGACCTCGCGGCAGGCGACCTCGACCTCCTCCGGCAGGACGCGCATCCGCTCCCGCGGGCTGCCGTCGAACTTCCTCCCATAACGAATCAGCGCCTCGTCCCCATGGCGGCGGACGTCCTCCACAATCGCCCCCACCGCCTCGCGCAGCCGACCATCCGCCGAAGCGGGCCCTCCCTTCCCTACCTTGATGACCTCCACGCCCAACGCCTCCTTTTGAGCAGGTATTTTATCATGCTAGTACAACAAATCAACTCGCGGAAGGGAAAAATATGTTATGCCCCCCTTCTGTGATCCTGGAGTATCGTTCCTCCACGTCCGCTCGTAGCTCATCCTCCTGCCGAATTTCGTCCTTTTTCGGATGTCCTCGTCGGTAAAAAACTGCATGAAGGAGTCGGGTTCAAGTCCTACAATGTACTCATCATCGATGAAAACGGCTGTAACAATAACAGCTGTAATACAATCTGGAGGTGTTTTTGTCATGTTGCATTCCGGTTCGAGATACAAACGTTATGCGGGGGTCGCCCTGGCCGTTCTTCTGGCCCTGGGGGCGGTCCAAGTGGGGACGGCCCAGGCCGCGTCCGGCGCGGCGGTCATGTCGCCCGTCGTCCCCATCGTAAAGAAGACCTCTCCCGCCGTCGTGAACATCGACGTGGAGACCAAGGCCAGGCGTACCGCGATCCCGTTCCCCTTCGACGACGATCCCTTCTTTCGGCAGTTCTTCGGCGATGCGTTCAAGAACTTCACACGTTCCGTCCCCATGAAGGGACGCGGGTCCGGCTTCATCGTCTCCAAGGAGGGACGGATTCTGACGAACAACCACGTCATCGACGGCGTGGACAAGATCACGGTCACCCTCTCCGACGGCAAGACCTATTCAGCGAAGGTTTTGGGCAAGGACCCCACCTTCGACCTCGCGGTCATTAAAATCGATCCCGACGAGGACCTTCCGGTCCTCGAACTTGGGGATTCCGACGCCGTCGAGGTGGGGGAATGGGTCGTCGCCATCGGGAACCCCTACGGCTTCGAGCACTCCGTGACGGCGGGCGTCATCTCCGCGAAGAACCGCAGCATCCACGCACAGGACGTGAACTTCGACGGGTTCCTCCAGACGGATGCGGCCATCAACCCCGGCAACAGCGGCGGCCCTCTGCTCAACATGGAGGGGCAGGTCGTGGGCATCAACACGGCCATTCTTCCCTATGCCCAGGGGCTGGGCTTCGCGGTGCCCGTCAACATGGCCAAGCAGATCATGGGCGACCTCGTCTCCTACGGCAAAGTCAAGCGCGGCTGGCTGGGCATCTCCGTCCAGAACCTGACGCCCGAGATCGCGGAGGCCTATGGCGTCAAGGCCAAGAACGGCGTGATCGTCGGCGATGTCTTCCCGGACTCCGCGGCCGAGAAGGCCGGTCTGATGCGCGGCGATGTGATCACGGCTATCGATGGGGAGAAGGTCAAGGACGTGCAGTGGTTCGTGAACCGGATTCGCTCGCTCGCCCCGGGGTCCACCCTTCCGATAGAGGTGGTGCGCGACGGAAAGACGATAAGATTCAAAGCTCGCCTGGACGAGAGGCCCAACACCCGGAACGGTGAGGAGGAGCGGTCCGACGATCTATCCGAGAGCACGAGCGACGTTCTTGCCAAGGTTGGGCTGGAGGTTGCGCCCTTAACGAAGAACCTGAGCAGAAAGTACAATCTGGAGGTCCGGAGCGGCCTCGTCGTCGTGGACGTCGAGGATGGGTCGTCCGCCCAGATGTCGGGAATCCGCGAGGGCGACCGACTGCTCCAGGTGAACGGCAGAAAGGTGGAGACCCTCGAGGACCTGGACGGGGCCATGAAGCGGCAGTCAAAGGCCGTTGTGCTGCTGATCGACAGGGGCGGCAAGACCTTCTTCGTGTCGCTCCAGGCGGACGAGGAAAAGTAGCGAAGGAAGCATGGAAAGGGATGTGGGGTATAATATACACGAAAGAGCCCGCTTGGATAAGCAGATAACCAGCGAACGAAGTGAGCTGTGTTGGTCGCTTAGGGGCCTCACCAGAGGTAGGCGGGTTTGCTACTATGGGCTGCCGAAGCGGGGCGGTCACCCTGCTTCGGACTTACGCCCTCGGCGGGTTATTTGCACGTTTTGAAAAGCCGGATGATTTCGGCAAGGGCTCGTAGGAGCGAAGCAACCGCTCTTACGAGCTCTATTGTTCTCTTCACGCATTCACCCCCTTTCGGGGGGAAGCCCCTGGCAGCTTTGCCCAGTGTTCCGGGCACCTCTCCTGTTGCTATTCTATCTCATATCATGCCTGATTTACGCTTTGAGTTCCTTTCGATACTCCGACTCCAGCGACACCCCGTCGAAGGTCCCCATGCGGTTCATCACGGCCAGGGCGTCGTCCACCACCTGCATGGCGATGGGGCAGCCCGTCCCCTCCCCCAGCCTCATCCCGAGGTTCAAAAGCGGGGTCAACCCTAATGCCCGGGCCGCAACCGCATAGCCGGGCTCCTTGGAGAGGTGTGAGGCGATCATGAACTCCTTCGAGAGCGAGGAGAGCCTTGCGGCCAGAAGGGCCCCGGCGATGGAGATGACCCCGTCGACGACGACGGGCAGCCGATGGACAGCCGCCCCGAGGAAGACACCCGTCATCGCGGCGATATCCAGCCCCCCGACACAGGAGAGAATGTCGATGGGGTCGTCCGGGTTCGGGTGGTGAAGCTCCAGCGCATCCCCGATCACTCGCTTTTTTCTGGCGAACGACTCGTCCGTCAATCCCCCGCCCCGCCCCACGGCGTCGTCGGGATCTTCCAGGCCCAGAGCGGCCATGATGCAGGCCGCCGCCGGCGTGGTGTTGCCCATCCCCACCTCGCCGGCCCCCACGATCTGATACCCCTCGGCCTTTGCCCCTCCGACGAGGCCAATGCCCAGCTCCACAGCTCGGGCCGCCGTCTCCGTCGTCATGGCCCGCGTTCGGGAAAAGTTCTCCGTACCGCTCGGCATCAGCCGATGCGTCGCGTCGATGCACGGGTGCGGAGCCAGGTCCCGCACCCCCAGGTCGAACAGGCGAAGCTCGACCCCAACGTGGCCGCAGAGCACGTTGATGCCGCATCCGGCCCTGTTGGCGTAGAACTCCATCAATGCCTTCGTGAAGTACTGCGGCGATCCGGACACCCCTTCCTCGTAGACTCCATGGTCGGAGCCGAAGAGAAAATGGATCTTCCTGTCCGCCGTGTTCTGGAGCTTCCCGGTGATGCCTGCGATGCGGATGGCTATGGCCTCCAGCTCTCCAAGGCTGCCGGCGGGCTTGAGAAGGCGGTTCTGATGCTCCGCCGCCGCCGCCATCGAGTCCGCGTCGAGGGGGCGAATGAGGCTCAGGGCCTCGTCCAGAGAGAGGGTCTCTTTCATCTCACTCATCGTGCTCTTCAACTCCCTTTGTCTTTGCGTTCCCCGTATTCGGAGAATCTCTTTCGATTTAATTTCATCCGGTCTCTTCCGCGCTTCATCCTATCGGTCCCTCCGATTGTATAATACAAGGAAACGCTGAATCCATGAAGCCTCCCGGTGGAACCCCAGCTTGCCTTTTTTGAGGAGAAATCTTGCCGGGGCCGCCGCTATCTCGATAGCGGCGTTGGGGGGGTGGGGGCGAAGCCCCCATATTAATCGTGTAAGGCGAAAAAATTTCAGATGTGGGGAATGACGTTCGGAGAATGGCGTATATGGATTTTGTCCTCATCTTGGGCATGGCTTTGCTGCTGGATGTTCTGCTGGGCGACCCGAGGAGACTGCCCCACCCCGTCGCCGGAATAGGGCGAGCCATCGGTTTCTGGGAGGCACGCCTCTACCCCGGTAAGGTGGAGCGGAGGGAGGGACGCCGGCGCGGCGTTCTCCTCTGTGCTGCCGTGCTGGCTACGACGGCTGCATCCGTCGGCCTGCTCCTGTTGGGGGCCTCCGTTGCTCCCGGGGCTCTCTTCGCGGCGGAGGCCTATCTGCTCTACGCGGCGCTCGCGTGGCGCTCCCTGGAGGACGAGACCCTCCCGGTCGCCACGGCGCTCTTCAGGGGCGACCTCGATGCAGCCCGGTCGGCGCTGTCGCGTGTCGTCGGACGTGACACGGATGTCCTGGACGAGGCCGGCATGGTGCGCGCCGCCGTGGAGACGGTGGCGGAGAACTCCGTGGATGGAGTCCTCTCCGTGCTCTTTTTTGCGGCCCTGGGGTATGTTGCCGGGGGATGCGTCGCGGCGGTGCTGAGCGTCTGGACCTTCAAGGCCGTGAGCACGCTGGACTCCATGGTGGGCTACGAGGACAAGCGCTATCGGGACTTCGGATGGGCGAGCGCCCGGCTGGACGACGTCCTGAACTTCCTTCCCGCGCGGATCGGAGGGTTGGTTGCGGTGTTGGCCGGGGCCTGTCTGGGCTATCCCCTTCTGCGGGGCCTTCGCGTCCTTCTGCGTGACCGGAGGAAGCACAGAAGCCCCAACAGCGCACACGGCGAAAGCGCCTTCGCGGGGCTCCTGGGCATCCGGCTGGGCGGTGGCGGCGTCTATGGGGGTGTCTTCGAGGAAAGGCCCTGGCTTGGCGATGCCGTTCGGGACCCCGAGCCCGAGGACATCCTGAAGGCCCATGCCCTGCTGGACGCCGCCGTCGCACTGTTCGTTCTGCTGACCCTCCTTGCCCTGCACGGCCTGGCCTGACCGGAACACAGCAGGAAAGGAGCGCGTTATGACACTGCCCGAGGCAGATTTTTCCCGCCGTCCGCACGGCGCGAACCCCGAGAAGCTGTACGCGGCCATGGGGCTCCCCATGCCGGAGCACATCGTCGACTTCAGCGTCAATACGAACGTCCTGCCCTCCCCCGTAGCACCGGAGAGCAACCTGATCCGCTGTCTGTCCGAATATCCCGACGACGATGCCCTTGCGCTTCGGACACTCGTGGCGGAGCACGAGGGACGTTCCCTCGATGAGGTGCTCTTCACCAACGGCTCCAACGAGGCCCTCTACCTCCTGGCCTCCCTCTTCGTCGGAATGACCGCCGCGGTGCTCCAGCCGGCTTACGGGGAGTATCGGCGGGCGCTCGAGGCCTTCGGGGTGCCGACGGCCGATATCTTCGACCTGCGGGATGTGGAGGGGAAGGCCCTCGTCTTCGTCTGCAACCCCTGCAACCCCACGGGGAGCTGCATCCCCTTTGGGGAACTGGAGGCCTGCGCGCGGGCGAACCCGCGCACGCTCTTCGCCGTCGATCAGGCGTATTCGGACTTTCTGCTCCCGGACGGCGAGGAGGCATCCCCTGACTTCGGTGCGCTGCCCAACATCCTGCTTCTGCGGTCGCTGACGAAGCTCTACCACCTCTGCGGGGCGAGGATCGGGTACGTCCTGGCATCCCCAAGCTGGGTCGAACGGCTCAAGGGACGCCAGCCGACCTGGAGCGTCAACGCCGTCGCGCAGGAGACGGCCCTGAGCCTCATGAAGGACGGGAGCTATGCCCGGAGGACGCGCGCCTTTTACTCGGCGGAGACGCCCCGTTTCATGGAGGCCGTGGCCCGCTCGGGGTTTCGGGTGCGCCCCTCGCGCGTGCACTTCTTCCTGATCGAGGTGGATGACGATGTGCGCGTCATCCGCGGGCTTCTGGAACGGGGGCTCGTGGTGAGGCACACGCGCAATTTCCCCGGCCTGGACGGGTGCTGCATCCGGGTGGCGACGCGCATGCCCGACGAGAACGCCCTTCTGGTCCGGGCCCTCTCGGAGCTTGCCTGACGAGAGCGTTGCTTTGAGCCCGCGGGTTTGCCCGATAAGGAGGCAAAAAGCATGAACCCAGGAAAAAGAACCTTCCTCAAAGCCTGTTTTACAGCCTGTTTATCGTTGGCGGTATTGCTTGGAGCATACGGCGTACGGACCATTTCGGTCACCCCCATGGGGAGCTCCCCTTCCGCAAGGATACTTCCGGGCGACAGGGCAAGGGAAGCGGCGGAGACACCGCCACCTGCGTTGGAGCTGGACTTTCAAGGGACCCCCTTCTACATCGATTGTTCCGCCTCCGAAGAGGAGGACGTGTGGCGCGCGTTCCAGTGGCCCGACGGGCCTATCGGGGAAAACAGGCGATTACGGTACAGATACAACTATGATTACGGCTATTCCCCAATAGAGCTGTTCTCCGATACCTATCCCGAATGCCCTATTCTCCATGATGCAATTCGTCGAGACCTTTCGGACCGTTCTCTCGATATGGAGGGATGGAATAAGAATTTTGCCAAGCCCGTCATCTACCTCTACCCGGAGGCCGAGACGGATGTGACCGTGCGGTTGGAGTACAAGGGCAGGCTGACCTGTACCTACCCCGCGCCCGACCCCGACGGTGCGTGGTACGTCA
>CAUPUB010000064.1:0-13094 GCA_963514535.1 uncultured Fretibacterium sp. | reverse complement strand
ATCCCGCGTCGCATCCGCCGCCGCCGCTCTTGGAATCCCCGGGGTTATCGGGCTGTCCGGGGTTGCCGGGGTTGCCGGGGTTACCGGGGTTACCGGGGTTACCGGGGTTACCAGGGTTACCGGGCTGTCCGGGCTTACCGATATCCTTCAGCTTCTTGCCCACCGTGATCGTATGGACCTTGCCGTCGTCCGTCGCCACCAGCACCTTCTCGATCGCCGCCTTGCCCGAGTCGATGTCGGCCTTCGTGGTCTTGCACGTCAGCCTCAGCTTGTAGCTCTTCGCGCTCGCCTTGACCACCGGCATGGAGCTCACGACGACCTTGCCGCTGCCATCCAGCAGCTCGGCCTTCGGCTTCTCCTTCATCCCGGAGGCGACCACATCCAGGGACTTCGGCGTCCCCTCGAGCTTCAGCGTCGCCGCGAGCTGGACGGTCACGTTCCCCTGAGCGTCCGGGACGCTGGTGCTCGTCGTCTCCCAGCTGCTCGGCTCGATGCTCGGGGCCGCGGGCGTACCCGGCATACCGCCGCCACCGCCGCCGCCGCCACCGCCGGAAACGGCATTCAGGTCGGCGTCGACAAAGCCCTCAAATTTTGGTGCGACCTGGTTCTTGGCGTACACCCTCAGGGTCCCGCTCGTGAAACCGGCGCCCACCTCCACCTTAAAGGACGCGGCCTTCGCGGTGGCCCCAGGCTGTAAAGTCACAGACGTGACGGGGCCCGGAGCGACGACGCTCAAAAGCTCAGCGCGCCAAGAAGCGGCATCCACATCAACGTCATTCGAGACCGTGACGTCTACAACACGCTCGTTCCCCGAGCCCGTCACCTTCGCCACCAGCTCGGGGACCTTAAAAGCGTCCTTCGCCGTGAGGACCAGCGCCTTCTGGGAGCCATCCCACACGATCGTCGCCACAGCGTCGTCAGCAGGATTGCCCACAATGGTTTTACCACCCAGAGCAGAAATATCTTCCATTTCCAGCAGCTTCACCTTGTCGTCCGCCGCCAGGCTCTTCCACCAGGTCGTGGGGCGTTTCATCGTCAAGCCATTCACCAACGTAACCTTCTTCACCTTCAGGACCGGGTTCTGCGTCGCCGCGTCGACCTCGATCGTCGAACCGGCGCCGCCCTCTTTCAGTTCCAGCTTCTCGAACTTCCCGCTGGGCAGGGTCAGGACGCCGCCATTGATAGCCATCTCGACCTCTCCGGTGAGCAGGTCTTTGCCCAGCACTGCAAGCTGGGTTCCGGCTGCCAACTCTGCGTTCCACTTCGCGTCCTTCGTTCCGCCCAGGACCCACAGGGGTTTCGTGCCATCCATCTTCAGCGTGGCCTCATCGGCAGGGACCAGGAAGCCGATAGAGTTGGTGTTGCCATCGCTCTTGACCACCAGGCCGGCGGTCGTCTTCGCGAAGCTCAGGGTTCCAATCTCGTTCTTGTTAAGCTCCAGTTTAAAGGTATCGCCCACGTTCGCCGCCGTAAAATCGACCGAGCTCACCGTCACGTCCGCAGCGAGGGCCAGGGTCGCAGTTCCGCCGCCGGGAGCCACGAACTCGACCTTTCCCTGGACGTTCTTGTTCAGGGTGCCTGTCTTGGTATCCGCAAGTGTCAGCTTCAGGTTCCCGGTCACCTCGGCGTTGAGGTTATCACCAGTAAGTTCTTTGATGATCAGGGTCTTGCCGCTCGCGACCGTGATCGTGTTTGCGGTGTCCTCCGTCTTCAGCTTCGCGAGGGTCATGTCCCCCTTGAGCTTAAGATGCCCGGCTTTGTCGGCGGCTTTCCCCAGCTCCACCTCACCGGTCGGAGTGAGCGGGTTGCCGATCTCGACGCCCTCCGCAACAACCAGGTCGCCGCTCTGGATCCTCACGGTCTTGAGGGCCTCCTTCATCGGATTGTTCAGCGTCAGGTTGCCCTCCCTCAGGAGCAGCATTTCGACGATGTTGCCGAAGTCCTCCGCATTGACCACGAGGTTGCCCTTGGGGATCTCCACAAGGGTGGATCCGCTGCCGTCAAGCGCCGGCAGGGCGTCATCGACGTCCACGACCAGCGTGCCGCCGTCCTCGATCCTCAGGTCGTCGACCGTCCTCACCGGAGTCTTCAGAGTCAGCGTGCCCAAGTCGGAGAGCTTCAGGTCGTCGGCGGCGCCGACGATGGTCCCCGCGCCCTCTGCCGCCAGGGTCAGGGTCTTGCCCGGGAAGACGATAACATTGTTGGTGGTGGTAAACGTCAGTCCACCTGCCGCCTTGCTCGTCACCGTCGCGTTGCCCGACGCCCTGAGCGCTCCGCCGTTGTCGAGTTCCAGTTTAGCATTCAGCGTCAGCTTTGCGCCCTCGGCAAGGTCCACCACCTGAGCCGCTGCCGCCCCGTCAACCTCCACCTCGGCACCTGCTGTGATGATCGCCTTGTCGCCGGTTCCTGGGATACCGTTATCCCAGTTAGCAGCAGTACCCCACTTCTTGTCGCCTCCTCCACCCGTCCACGTACTATTCACCGCCGCCAGCGCGGTCCCGGCGAAGGCCAGGGCAAACACCGCCGCCAGCGCCGCCGTGCGCAAAAACCTCCTGCTCACACGCATCTTCCCATCCTCCTCTCAAACTCACAAAAATGCAGATCCACACCCTGAAACATCTGAAACAAAAGTCCCGAACATCTCAAGATGCCTCACTCACCTCCCCCGGCCCTCGGCACAACCCCCAAGGCCCCAGAGATCACTATACCTTACCCCTACAGGCCCGGACAAAAAGCTGGCCGGACCCAAGACGCGCAGACGCCCCCCTTGGAATAGAGGGAATAGACATCTGGATAGACATTTGTTACTATACCGAAAGTATTTGAAAAATGCAAGGAAGCACAAGCGGCCGGCTGAAGAAAAGCGTTGTAACCTCACTGCGTCGACGTTACGCCCCGCGGCTTCGCCTCGACTGCATGTCCGGAGGTCTACGACGGCGCGTGCCGCCGCCGGGGCGGGGTTTGCGAACGTGACCACGGCGTCGTCCGCCACGCTCGAGGCGCTGGTCGAGGCGGCGGTCCGGGCGGTTGCCGTCGCTGCAGGGAGCGCTATAATGACCTCGAGTACCGTCCATTCTTTTCTTTTTTGAGGGGAGATCGTTATGATGATCGTAAGGCCCAGAAGGCTGCGGCGCACGGCCGCCATCCGCGGTATGGTGAAGGAGACGCGCCTTTCGCCGTCCATGCTGGTGTATCCCGTGTTCGTCCGCGAGGGGACGAACGTCGAGGAGGACATCCCGGCCATGCCGGGGCAGGTGCGCTACAGCCCGGACACGCTGCCGCGCGTGCTGGAGCGCGCAGCCGAGGCCGGGTTGGGGGCCGTGCTGCTCTTCGGCATACCGGACCGCAAGGATGAGACCGGCAGCCAGGCCTGGGCGGAGAATGGGGTGATCCAGCGCTCGCTGGCCGAGGGGAAGCGGCGCTTTCCCGATCTGACGCTGATCGCGGACGTCTGCCTCTGCGAGTACACGTCGCACGGCCACTGCGGGGTGCTGAAGGGCGAGACCGTGGACAACGATCCGACGCTCGAGCTCCTGGCGCGGACGGCCGTCTCGCAGGCCCGTGCCGGGGCGGACGTGGTGGCGCCGTCCGACATGATGGACGGCCGGGTGGGGGCCCTGCGGTCGGCGCTCTCCGCCGCCGGCCTGCAGGAGACCCTGATCCTGTCCTACGCGGTGAAATACGCCTCGGCGTTCTACGGCCCCTTCCGCGAGGCGGCGGGATCGGCCCCCGCGTTCGGGGACAGGAGGGGTTACCAGATGGATCCCCGCAACGTCCGCGAGGCCCTAAGGGAGGCGCAGCTGGACGTGGACGAGGGCGCGGACATGATCATGGTCAAGCCGGGGCTGCCGTACCTGGACGTGCTCCGCGCGGTCAAGGAGCGGAGCTGCGTGCCGGTGGGCGCGTATTCCGTCAGCGGGGAGTACTCCATGATCAAGGCGGCGGCCGAGCGGGGCTGGGTGGACGAGGAGCGCGCCGTCTCCGAGGCGGCTGTCTGCCTCGTCCGGGCGGGAGCGGACATCCTGCTGACGTATTTCGCGCTCCCCCTGGCCCAGTGGATCCGCGAGGGAAAGCTGTAGCCGCAAGGGCCCCGATCCGAATGCGGGGAACGCCGGCGTCCCTTTTGCGACCTCTCATTCCGCATGCGGATGGGAGGCTTTTTTTTTCGGGCGTGTCCGCCCTCTTGCCTTTTGTGACGAAGGGAGTATAATCCCTTCATCACGGATTAGACCGACCGGTCGAACCGGAGAGTTTACCGAAGGATTCAAGATCGGTTGGGTTTGTCGAGACGGGAGGGAGATGAGGAAGATCGTCAGGCAGGAACGGCTGAAGGACGACAAAAAGGCGCGGCTGATCGAGGCGGCCATTGAGGAGTTCAACGAGCATGGCCTACAGAACGCCTCCTACAACAGGATCATAGAGCGTTCCGGCCTCAGCAAGGGAGCGGTCTATTACTACTTCGAGAACAAGGACGCCCTGTTCTGTACGGTCATCGAGGACATCGGAGAGCGCTTCCTGGATGCGATAAAGGACCTGGAGTTCCCCGAGACGAAGGAGGGGTACTGGGACGCCGTCTTGGCGTATCGGCGGAGGGAGGTCGCCTTCTTCATGGCGAACCCTTCCTTTGGGCGCATCTTGATGATTCTGAGCGAGCGCGACCTGTCGTTCGACGACCCCTTCTGGAAAGCGTTCGAGCGCCCCATCCGTTTCCTGTCCCGGTTCATAGAGAACGGACAGAGGCTTGGGGCCGTTCGGGACGATCTGGGGGCTGTGACGATCCAGCGCTTGATATGGGCCGTCGGAAAGGTGATGAACCTCGAACTGTTCGGCGTGATGTGCCGCGGCGGAACGTGTGCGGACGACGAGGCGGAGCGGATATCCCGCCGGTATCTGGAGGTCATGAACGATCTGAGCCGGAGGATGCTGGCCCCGTGAAGGGTCGTCGTCGTCTTGTTTGTGGGGAGGAATGAAGTATGTGGAGACGTTTGGCATCGTATTTGAACAAACTGAGGTTCGTGCTGTGGGTGTTCCTGCTGGCGCTCGCGGGGGCGGCGGTGTGGCTTGCCGTGAACGCCAGGCTCTCGCAGGATGCGGCCAACCTGAAGTCCCTGGAGGCGGCGGAGAAGATCAGCTTCCCGGTCACCACGACGGTCCTGAATCCCGGCCCCTGGGAGAGCTGGCGCAGCTATTACGGCCAGGCCAAGGCCGTGCACACCCAGGACGTCACGACCTTCGAGCGGGAGATCGTGAGGGCCGTCCATGTCCAGGTCGGTGACCGTGTCAAGAAGGGGCAGACCGTGGTCTCGCTTCTGGCCGCCGACCGAACGGCCAGGGCCCAGGCCAGTCGGACGGGGTACGACGAGGCCCAGCTGAACTACAAACGCCTGGACGAGCTGAGGAAGAAGGGCGGCGTCTCGCAGGCCGAGGTGGACAAAGCCTATGCGGCCCTGAAGTTGGAGGAGGCGAGGCTGAGGAGCTCGCAGTCCACCCTTTTGAGGACGGAGCTCAAGGCCAGCATCGACGGGATCGTCTCGGCCCGTAACGTGGAACCGGGCGAGGTGGCGGAGATGGGCAAGCCGCTCGTCTCCATCGTCGATCCCTCGGAAATGGAGGCGCAGCTGATGGTCTCCAAGAAGGACATCTTCAACATCAACAAGCAGACCTCCGTGGATATCTACGTCGACGGGACGCGGAGCGTCGGCTGGGTCAAGCGCGTCAGCCCCGAGGCGCAGAGCGGTTCGGGGCTGTATCCCGTGGTCGTGGGGCTGGAGCCGGACGCCGGCGTGCTGCCCGGGACCTACGTCGAGGGGCGCTTCCTGGTGGAGAAGAAGGACGACGTCATCGTCATCCCGTCCGACGTCGTGATCTACAGGGGCAACGCGCAGTCGGTCTACGTCGCCTCCGGCGACGTGGCGCGGAGCGTGACGATCACGACGGGCTCGGGGCGCGGCGGCAGGGTCGTCGTGACCTCGGGGCTCAGCGTCGGGGACGAGCTGATCGTGAGCGGAAACCGCAGCCTCTACGACGGCGTCCCGGTCTCCAAAAACCTGGACTTCGGCGAGGATCGGCCCCTTTAGGGGCTGCCTTTTCAGGATCGAGGACCTTCATGAGAGGTTTCATACGGTTCTGCATCCAGCGTCCGGTCTTCACGGGCTGTTCGGTCGTTATCTGGGTCCTGCTGGGCATCAGCAGCTACCTGAGCCTGGGGGTGACGCTCTATCCCAGCGTCGAGCTGCCGTTCATCCTGGTCCGGACGACCTACACGGGGGCCGGCCCCAACGAGATCGAGCAGCTGGTCTCCAAGCCTCTGGAGGACGCCCTCTCCGACCTGGAGGGGCTCAAGACGATCACGAGCTACTCCCGCGACGGCGTGTCGATGCTTGCCGTCGAGATGGAGTCGGGGACGAACCCCGACCTGGCGCTGGTGGACGTCAACAACAAGGTCAAGGCCAAGGTGTCGGACCTCCCCAGGGACGCGGACGAGCCGGTCTCCACGAAGTTCGACATCAACGCCCAGCCCTTCCTGATCGCCTCCTTCACCTCCGAGCTCCCCGAGAAGGAGGCCAAGAAGTTCATCGACGACCGGATCAAGCCCCTTGTCGCGCGCGTCGAGGGCGTGGGGCAGGTGGACGTCGTGGGAGGGCGGGACCGTGAGATCCAGATCGTCCTGGACCCCGCGGCGCTGAGCGACTACGGCGTCTCCTATCAGAGGATCTGCTCGGTCGTAGCGGCCAACAACCAGACCAATCCGTCGGGATACGTCACGCAGGAGAAGGACGAGGTCTCCCTGCGCCTGATGGGCGAGTTCAACGAGGTGGAGCAGCTGGAGGACATCCTGATCCCCACCGCGGACGGGCAGCCCGTTCCGCTGTCCCTCCTGGGCAAGGTGGTGGACGGCGAGGAGGACGTCCGGTCCATGGCCCGGGCCAACGGACGCGAGGTCGTCCAGATGCGGGTCAGCCCGCGCGCCAACGCCGACGTCGTGGAGGCGGGGAAGGAGATCAAGCGCATTCTGGACGATGCGATGAAATCCCTTCCCGCCTTCAGGATGAACTACACCTACGACGACACCGGCTTCATTGAGACCTCGGTCAAGAACGTCATCCGCGACACCGGCGTGGGCATCCTGCTGACGGCCCTGGTCATCTACCTGTTCCTGGGGCGCCTGTCGGCTACCTTCATCGTGGCCGTCTCCATGCCCGTTGCCTTCATGGCGACCTTCGTCCCCATGCAGATGCACGGCTACACCCTCAACCTCATGAGTTCCCTGGGGCTCGCCCTCTCCATGGGCACCCTCGTCATGAACTCCATCCTGATCATCCAGAACATCTACCGCTACCGGGACATGGGGTACGCGCCCTTCGAGGCCGCGGAGGAGGGGACCGTGGAGATCTCCGTCTCCGTCCTGGCGGGCGTGCTGACGAACCTGGGCGTGTTCATGCCTGTCGCCCTGATGTCCAGCATCGCCGGGCAGTTCCTGAAGCCCTACGCGGTGACGATCGTGTACGCCACGCTCTTCTCCCTGTGGGTCACCATGACCGTGACGCCCTGCCTGGCGGCACGCATTCGCCCGGGAAGCGCGAGGACACCCCTTCTGGGACGCATTCTGACGGGCTGGTGGAATTGGCTCTTCGAGGGGTTCCAGGACCTCTTCCTCCTCCTGCTGCGCGGGGCGATGCGGTTCCCGCTGATCGCCGTGATCCTGACGCTCCTGCTGACCTGGGGCTCGCTTCGGCTTGGCGGGTTCATCGGCTCGGAGTTCCTTCCCACAACGGACGACGGGACGATCACCATCAGCCTGACGCTGGACAACAGCGCCTCCCTGGGGCGGACGGAGGAGATGGTGCGGCGGGGGGGGGGGGGGGGCCCCCCCCTGGGGGGAAAAAGCTGGGTCCGCGGCGTGGTGTCCACCGGGGGGGCCCCCCAGCGCGGGAAGGCCATTTTTTAAGCTTCGGGCGCAGTCTTCCCGAAGGAGGACCCCGAGCGTCCCTCGACCCAGTCCGTCGCGGATAAAATTCGTCCCTTCCTGGCGACGCTGGAGGGCGTGGAGACGACGACCACGGCGACCCGTGTCGGCTTCGGCAACCCGATCGAGATCCGCGTCAATGGGGACGATCTCCTGACCCTTTATGCCGTTGCGGAGGAGATCCGCAGCCGCGGGCGCGATGTCCCCGGCGTGCGCGACCTGAGCCTCTCGATGGAGATGGGCAAGCCGGAGCTCCGGGTGCTCCCCATCCGCTGGAGGCTGACCCCGCTGGGGCTCAACATCTCGGACCTGTCGGGTATCGTCCGGGGCTACCTGATCGGGGCCGACGCGGGCAAGTTCCGCCAGAGCGGCTTCGAGTACGACATCAAGGCGCGCCTGGACCGCGAGAAGGCGGGGGACATCTACACGGTGTCGGCGCTGCCGATCATGACGGGCTACGGGCTGGTCCCCCTGGACGAGATGGCCGACGTGGCCTGGAGCGACGCGCCGACGGAAATTCGCCGCGTCGAGCGCCGACGTACCGTCGTGGTGACGGGCAACGTGCGGTTCATCACATCGGGCGAGGGCAACGCCAGGATGCGGGAGCTCATCTCCGGGATGAAGCTGCCCGATGGGGTCGAGGTCACCTTTGGCGGCGAGAGCGAGGACATGGCGGAGAACTTCGCCGAGCTGATCCGGACGATGATCATCGCTATCGTCGTGACCTACATCGTGGTGGCGGCGATCCTAGAGTCCTGGCTCTACGCCGCGGTCATCCTGTTCACGGTGCCCATGGCGATGATCGGGGTCGTGCCCGCCATGCTGATGGCGGGGGTCAACATCTCGATCTTCTCCCTGATCGGCATGATCATGCTTGTGGGCATGGTGGTCAACAACGCCATCGTCGTCGTGGACTACGCCGAGGTCCTGAGGCTCGGGGGGAAGCACCCCTACGAGGCCGTCGAGACCGCCTGCCGGGTGCGCTTCAAGTCCCTGGTCATGGCCGTCGTCACCTCCGTCGTCTCCCTGCTGCCGCTGATGCTCTCGTCGGGCCGCGGCTCGGAGATGCGCGCGCCCATCGCGGTGGTCGCCGTCGGGGGGCTGGTCGCCGGCGGACTGCTGGCGCTCCTCTCCGTGCCCGCGGCCTATCGCGTCTGCTGGGCGGTCCGCCTGTGGTGGGGCCGGCGGCGGGGGAAACCGTCGCCCGGCGGCGCGCCGGCGGAGGCGTGAAGTCCGTATCGTCCGGCGAGGCCCCTCGGAGATATATTCCGAGGGGCCTTTTTATATAGAGTAGAATGGAACAAACTTTGTCCTGGAGCGGAGGGGAGATCATGGACGCCTATCCCAGACTTTGCATCCACCTGGACCGCATACGCGAGAACGCGGCGCACGTGGCAAAGCGGTGCCATGCGCACGGCATCGCCGTCTGTGCCGTGACCAAGGGCATCTCGGCCGACTTGAACGCGGCGCGTGCGATGCTCGAGGGGGGCTGCGACGCCTTTGCGGACAGCCGCATCCGCAACCTGATCCGGCTCGAGGAGGCCTTTCCGGCCGTGGATCGGTTTCTGCTGCGCATCCCCATGCGCTCCGAGCTGGAGGCGGTCGTGCGCACCGCCTCGTGCTCGACCGTGTCGATGATCGAGGCCGTCGAGGCGCTGGAGGCGGAGTGCGCGGCCCAGGGAAAAACGCACCGTGCGCTCCTGATGTTCGACCTCGGCGACCGGCGGGAGGGGATCCTCGAGGAGGAGATGGAGGCGTTCGTTCGGGCCTTCAAGCGCTGTCCGCGCGTGAGGCTGCACGGGGTGGGGGCGAATTTCGCCTGCTTCGCGGGGGCGCTGCCCTCGGCCGGTGCGCTCGAAAGGCTTGCGTCGGCCCGCAGCTTCATGGAGGACGGGCTGGGGTATGCCGTCCCGGTCTGCTCCGGAGGGGAGACTTCGAGCCTCAAGCTGCTGGAGGAGGGGACGCTGCCCCGGGACGTCAACCACCTGCGGGTGGGGGAGGCCATTCTGCTGGGCGGCGACGTTGCCTGGCGACGGGTGATCCCCTGGCTGAGGCAGGACACGGTGGAGCTGGAGGCTCAGGTCATCGAGGCCAGGGAGAAACCCTCCCGGCCCGAGGGGCCGCTCGGGCCGGACGCCTTCGGCAGGGAGCGGACGTTCGAGGATCGGGGGCGCCGTCTCAGAGCGATCCTGGGGATCGGGCGCCAGGATCTCCTTCTGGAGGGGCTGAGCCCCCTGGACGAGGGCATGGAGATCCTGGGGGGATCGAGCGATCACACGCTTCTGGATGTGGAGGGACGGTCGGCGGTCACGCTATGGGGAGACGTGCTGCGCTTCGGGGTCGATTACGGGGCGATGCTGAGCTTGTCCACGTCCCCCTATGTGGCCCGAGCCTATTTCGAGGATGGGCGCGAGGTCAAAGCAGCGCCGTGAGGAGCACGATCAGGACCAGCCCCGGAAGCATGTTGCCCGTCCGGATCTCCGCGATGCGCAGGAGGTCCAGGCCGATTCCCATGATCATGAGCCCGCCCAGGCCCGAGAGGTCGGCGAGCATCGCCGGGGTGATGAGGGCCTGAGCCCAGCCGGCGGTGAACCGCTCAGAAATTCCATGTCGGATGAGGTCCCTCCAGAAAAGCACGGACCGGCGCTATCCGTTCTCTGCCGGTCCGTGCCCCGCAAAAATGCCCGATCGTTTATGGGCGCTTACGCCCTGATGGCCTCGACGCGCCCCGGATAGGCGGCAAGCGCGCCCTCCAGGATGGTCATGGCCTTGACCAAGTCCTCGTTCTTCAGGACGTAGGCCAGGCGCATCTCGTTCCTCCCGCGGTCCGGGGCCGTGTAGAACCCGTTTCCGGGCGCGGCCATCGTCGTCTCCCCGTTGATGTCGAAGTTCTGGAGCATCCAGATGATGAACTTCTCAGCATCGTCCACGGGGGCCTTGACCATGACGTAGAACGCTCCCTTCGGCTCCTCGCAGATCACGCCGTCCATGGACTTCAATGCCTTGTAAAGGGTGTCCCGCCGGGCCTTGTACTCCCTGTTCACGTCCTCGAGGTACTTCTTCGGCGCCTTATAGAGCCCGGTCGCGCCGATCTGTTCCAGCGTGGAGACGCACAGGCGCCCCTGGCAGAGCTTAAGCACCTGTCCCATGAAGTCCCGGTTCTTGATCGCGATGGTGCCGATGCGCGCCCCGCAGGCACTGAAACGCTTGGATACGGAGTCGACCATGATCACGCGGTCCAGCACGTCCTTCATGTGCCCCAGGCTGGTGAACTTCTCCCCGTCGTAGGTGAACTCGCGGTAGACCTCGTCGGCGATCAGGTAGAGGTTGTGCTTTTTGGCCAGCCCGGCCAGCATCTCCAGTTCAGCAGGCGTGTAGACGGCGCCCGTCGGGTTGCCGGGGTTGGAGATCCAGATTGCGCGCGTGCGCGGCGTGATGAGCTTCTCGATGATGGAGACGGGGGGAAGGTGGAACCCATCCTCGGCCTTCGTGGGGATGGGCACGAGCCTGGCAAGGGAGGACTGCGCGAACGCGTTATAGTTCGCGTAGAAGGGCTCCGGGACCAGCATCTCGTCTCCGGGGTCGCAGATGGTCATGACCGCAAACCACAGGGCCTCACTGCCGCCGTTGGTGACGTAGATGTCGTCGCGCTCGTAGGGGATGTCCCAGGACTTGTAGTAGGCGCTGACGGCGTCGCGGAGGTCGTTGTTGCCCTGCGAGGTCGCGTAGGCGACGGTCTCCACCTTGAAACTACGGATGGCCTCGAAGTATTCGTCGGGGGTCTTGATGTCCGGCTGGCCGATGTTGAGGTGGTACACCTTTTTTCCCTTGCTCTTGGCCTCGTCGGCAAAGGGGATGAGCCGACGAATGGGCGATGTCTGCATTGCTTTGATACGGTCGGAAAAATGCATGTCCATACAGCCTCCTTCAATATTTTTTGACGGCATCATTTTTTGACGATATGGGGCGGATGCTGCCGAGCGGCTTGCGCCCGGCGCTTATTTCGCCTTTCCCTGTCCTGCCACGGCGGCCTGTGCTCTGGCGATGGCCTCGGGGTCGCCGAGGTAACGGTGTCCCACGGGCTTCATGTCCTTGTCCAGAGTATAGATCAGGGGGACGCCCGTGGGGATGTTCAGCTCCAGGATGTCCTTGTCGGAGATGCCGTCCAGATATTTTACCAGGGCCCGCAGGCTGTTGCCGTGGGCGGCGATGATGACCTTTTTCCCGGCCCGGATCTCCGGGACGACGGACTCCGTCCAATAGGGCACAACGCGGGCGACGGTGTCCGCCAGGCACTCGCCGGCCGGTACCTCCTCCGGTCCGAGCCCCGCGTAGCGCGGATCCCTGCCCGGGTAGCGCTCATCGCCCTTGTCCAGCAGGGGAGGAAGGACGTCGTAGCTGCGGCGCCATATCCGGACCTGCTCGTCGCCGTACTTCGCCGCGGTCTCTGCCTTGTTCAACCCCTGGAGCCCGCCGTAGTGCCGCTCATTCAGCTTCCAGGAGTTTCGGATGGGGATCCACATCCGGTCCATCTCCTCCAGCACGAGCCACAAGGTCTTGATGGCCCGCTTCAGCACGGAGGTGAAGGCCAGGTCGAAGTCATAGCCCTCACGTACCAGAAGCCGCCCCGCGGCCCGGGCCTCCTCGATCCCCTTCTCGGACAGGGGGACGTCGGTCCATCCGGTGAAACGGTTCTCCTTGTTCCAGGCGCTCTCGCCATGGCGTATCAATGCGATCTCGTACACGAAGCATCACTCTCCCAATCAAACCAAACCCAACCAAAACAAATCAAAACCGAGGCGAGGCAAGCCGGCGCGGCCTCCATATCGCAGCCTCCATATAGCAGCCTCCATATCGGGGACCCGGCGGGATTCCGTGTCCGCGGGGTCCCCGATATGGAGGGCATAGCTCAGCTTTCCTGGATCCTCCGGCACTCCAGGTAATAGCGCTTGTCCTCGGCGTGGCCGATGGAGAAGCTCTTTTTGGGGAACGGCCCGGAGCGGATGACCGACGGGAAGAGCTCGTCCTTCTCCATTCGGGGCAGCAGCGTCGCCGCGCCGCCGGGACGGCCGGCCATCTCCAGCGCCGTGTCGTCGTTGTGGATGTAGTCGATCCGTCCGCCGTGGGC
>CAUPUB010000063.1:0-13309 GCA_963514535.1 uncultured Fretibacterium sp. | reverse complement strand
TCAACGCATCCCGCATTACTTCTGAAGAAGATGCGGATGCGGAAGAGGGAGGGGTCGGGACCCCCGGGTCCTTCACCCATTGGGGAATGCCCTCCCTCCCTGCCTCGACGACCCTCCCCGCCGCAATGGAGAGTCCGCGTTCCACGCCGTTTGTCACGAGAGCGTCCAGGTCTATCGTGCGCCCCGAACGGACGTGCGGGCTCTCGAACAGGCGCGTGCTCAGCTTCCCGGTGCGGGCGGAGATCTTCCAGTGAATGCGGTTTATGGGGTCGCCGGCCTGATAGGGCCGAACGCCGGCAACCTCCTCCGCATCGAGCGGCGCCCCGACCGAACGGTCCTCGTCCTCGTCGGGCCTGCCCTCATCGGCCCACGCAGACGAGGGCCGTTCGGAAAGCGGGGCGGGGAAGACCAACGCTCCGGACTCCGGGGGCGTACGCCCCCATCGAACGAAGAAGTCGAAGGGGTATGCGGAGGCAACCTCCAGGGCGAGGGCTGCCCGTCCCCGGCGGGGCAGGGTCATCCAGACGCTGCGGGACGCGATCTCTCCCCGTGGGACGATCCCGAAAAAAGCATGGACGGGCTCCTGGAGTCCGTCCCATTCCCCCACGGGGTGCACGGAGACCTCGATCATCTGGAGCGAGGCAAAACGGCGCCGGTTCCGGACCTTGAGGACAAGCCTGAAGGCCTGTCCCGCATAAATCTCGTCGGGCAGCTCCGCCCACGCCTCGGTCCCCATGACATTGCGCCATCCCGCGATGCCTGAGGCCAGCATGTAACCCAACAGCAGGGACGTCACGAGACAGAGCAGGTTGTTCCCGCTGTTGACGGAGACCACTCCCAGAAGGACGGTCAGGACGACATAGACCACGCCCGCCGTCCGGAATCGGATCACGGGGGTTCCTCTTCTCCGGGCACCCTGTTCTCTACGCATCCACATCAGGGGATGGGTACCGCATCCAGGATGGACTGGAGGATCTCGCCTCGGGACGAGGGGCCACCGGCCGAAGGCTGGAGGCGGTGCGCCAGGATCTCGGGAGCCAGAAAGCGGACGTCCTCGGGGACGACGTAGTCCCGCCCCCGCATCCAGGCCAGGGAACGGGCCACCCGCAGGACCATCATGGCGCCTCGCGGAGACACGCCGCACTCCAGCTGCGGATGGTTCCGGGTCCTCTCCGCAAGGTCCAGGACGTAGTCCAGGATTCGGTCGTCGACCCGGATGTCCTGTTCGATCCTGCCCTGCAGCGCGACGATCTCCTCCGCGGTGAACAGGGATGGGAAGGAGAAGAGATCCTGCCGCTGGGATCCCAGCCTCAAAATTTGCCGCTCCGCATCCCTGGAGGGATAGCCGACGGACGCCTTGACCATGAAGCGGTCCAGCTGGGACTCCGGGAGTGGGAAGGTTCCGGCATGTTCGACGGGGTTCTGCGTCGCGATGACGAAGAAGGGGCGCGGCAGAGCGTAGCTCATCCCGTCCACGGTGACCTGCTCCTCCCCCATGGCCTCCAGCAGCGCGCTCTGCGTCTTGGGGGTTGCCCGGTTGATCTCGTCCACCAGCAGCAGGTTGCTGAACACCGGACCGGGATGGAACTCGAACTGCCCCGTCTCCGCCTTGTAGATGCTCAGGCCCGTGACGTCGGTCGGCAAGAGGTCGTTGGTGCACTGCACCCGTCCGAACCGCATCCCCAGGAGACGCGCCGCGGCCAAGGCCAGGGTCGTCTTGCCCAGACCCGGCAGGTCCTCCAGAAGAAGGTGCCCCCCCGCAAAGACACAGGCCAGAAGGCGTATGAGGACGGCCTCCTTGCCGTGCAGGATGAGGGAAAGCTGCCGGAGGGCCTCCGCCACCCTCGGGTTGGCAGCCTCAAATTTGGCGGCTCCAAAGGAATATCCCTGATCGTTCATCAAAAAACCTCCAGAAAAAAGCTTTTCATCGTGGACCGAAAAGGCTTCTGAAAATATTTGGCGACGGGATGCTGTCTCCTGGCCCTGTCCAGGGCGGCCATGAGGTTTTTGCGGAGTGTCGCCATGTCGTCCATGTCCGCCGTTCCTCGGGCCAGGAGCTTGTTCCCGATGTAGAGGCGGTCGCCCTCGAGCCGGAGGTCATAGGGGGCGAGCTCCATCTGGAAGTCGCTGTCCAGCGTGGTTCGGACCTGCTCGAGCGCTGCGCGGACCTCCGGCGTCTTCCTGCCGCCCCAGACTGCGTAGCCGTCGATGGTCAGCTCCGCGCGCTTGGGAGTCTCCCGGAAGGCGGTCCGCAGGAGGGCCAGCGAGTGCTTCCATTCGACCCTGATGTTACGTTTCTTCAGCTTGTCTAGGGCTGCCTGGAGGCGCTCCCTGGACTCCGGGTGGTCCATGTAGATGCCGTAATCACCGTTTGGGGCGATGGTGTCGCCGGCCCCTGCCGTGGCCGTCACCGTGACGGTCGCGGGGTGTCCCGGCCCGGACGTGACCGTGAGGTTGACGGCCTCGGAAAGGGGCCAGTTTTGGCCATCCACGCCGGTAAACGTCACGTCCACCTTGGCCTTCACCGGGACGTCCTTGACGCTGTAGGCCGCGTCGAGCGCCTTGGCCTGGATCTTGCCGGCGGCGCCGTCCCAGGTGAGGGAGAGCTTGGCCGCGTCCAGTTTCGCGGGGTCGAAGTCGAACGCGACGCCGGCGACCTTGAGATTCTTGTCGACCGCTCCGGCAGTGAAATTTCTCTTCTACAATGCTTCTGTAACGTTTAGGGGGGTATCCCGCTTTCTGCAGAAGTCGCGCAGGCTCACTTCGAGCCCCCCACAAGCTGTTTCATCGACGCCTTGAGGACGTTCTCCACCACCTTCATGACCGGCCCCCCCTGGTATTCCCGGTAGATGGCAAAATTCACGGCCGCCACGTGATCTCCCTCCGGGTCCGAAAGAGCGTACAGGCGGGCCAGGCAGCGGGTCGAGAGGTACTCCTCGTCGTAGGCGGGCTGAACCTCGGTCTTCTCCTTGGGGATACGGACCCTCTCCTTCACCCGCCCCCTCTCGTCCCGAACCTCGACTTCCTCGTAGACGGTACGGGTGTACGTTCTCTCGGGGATGTGCTCGACCTCCATCTCCTGGAACAGCTCGATCTGAACCATGGCCTGAAACCCCATGTCGGCCGCTTTTTTGTAAAAGTCGCTCCGTGCCTTGGGCGAGGCGGCCGCAAAGTTCTCCGAGGTGAAGGGCAGGGTGCCATAGACGAAGCTCATGTCCTGCAAGAGCGCTCCAAAGGTCTTGACGATAGGGGTTTTCTTCCTCATCGCCTCCTGAATGGCCGAGGCCGCCCAGCCCTCGAGGTCGGAGAGACGGCGGGAGGCAGGCATGACGGAGCTCGGACTTCTCGCGGTCAGCGATGCGGACACGGGCAGCAGAAAGATTTTGTGTAGCGCGGCGAAATCGTAGTCCGGGCTTTGCCAGAACTCGGGCCGCTCTTTAGCCGACGCAGGAGCACCCCGCAGCAGAAAGGCCAGGGCGACCAACAACGCGGAACCTGCGACAACCGTTCTTCTTGAAAACACGATCTTGCCTCCATTTCGATTCGGAATTATCCTGCCAGGCTGTGTTAACGTTAATATAATAAGAAGTCGACAACAAAAGCAAAAAGCAGGAAGCCCAAGAAAATAACATCCGACTTATCGCACCGCGTAGCAATACGACGAAACCTTTTGCCCCTGCAGAAAAGACACTCGACTACAGTGCGCCCCGCCCCGAACCGGGGAGAGGGCGATGAAGAACTGCACGCTCTCGTGACGGTAACTGTTGGGCAGCATACAGCCCCACGATCACGGTCAGGTTGTTCGTCCTGAAGAACCCCAGGTAGGGGTTGTTTCCGATGAACTCGCGGAACG
This sequence comes from uncultured Fretibacterium sp., assembly GCA_963514535.1. Classification (GTDB taxonomy): domain Bacteria; phylum Synergistota; class Synergistia; order Synergistales; family Aminobacteriaceae; genus CAJPSE01. The sequence continues at coordinate 9,456 of CAUPUB010000063.1, read as the reverse complement.
GCACCCAGGGACGGGTGACCTTCTCGGAGAGGTTGTCCTTCATCGCGTTATCCCTCCTTGGCGCATGTCGTGTCGGAGCGGAACGAGAAAGTAGAAGACGTGAGGGGTGCCGTCCCGTCGATCTCCGGGCCTCCGGGGAAGGGCGAGCCCCTTCTGCCGCGAACCGGCGGGGAAGGACAATTCAGGAATGGGTCTATTGAAAATACTTGGCGACGGGATGCTGCCTCCTGGCCCTGTCCAAGGCGGCCATAAGATTTTTGCGGAGGGTCGGCATGTCGTCTATGTCCGCCGTTTCTCGGGCTAGGAGCTTGTTTCCGATGTAGAGACGGTCGCCCTCGAGCCGGAGGTCATAGGGGGCGAGCTCCATCTGGAAGTCGCTGTCCAGCATGGTTCGGGCCCGCTCGAGCGCCGCGCGGACCTCGGGTGTCTTCCTGCCGCCCCAGACCGCGTAGCCGTCGATGGTCAGCTCCGCGCGCTTGGGGGTCTCCCGGAAGGCGGTTCGCAGGAGGGCCAGCGAGTGCTTCCGTTCGACCCTGATGTTACGTTTCTTCAGCTTGTCTAGGGCTGCCTGGAGGCGTTCCCTGGACTCCGGATGGTCCATGTAGATGCCATAGTCCCGGATCGGCTGCTTCAGCTCCTCGTTCATGAACTTTTCCAGCAGCGTGACCATCCCGCTGGGAGGGTATCCCGCGGCGATGAGAACGTCCAGCCCATTGCTGTCCGCCTCCTTCTCGAACTCCATCGTGTAGGAGTTGGTGATCGTCACCTGGGCCACCTGGGCCAGGACGATCGGGGCCGCCGCCCCCCCGCTCAGGAGCATGACGGCAAGCGCCGCAAGGGAGACGGCTTGGGACTTCGCGGCCATCTTCAGCCCATGGCTGCGGTCCGCGTGGGTCATCTCGTGGGCCATGACCGCCGCTATCTCGGAATCGGTCTTGAGGAGGTCGAGGATGCCCGAGGTGAAGAAGATGAAGCCGCCGGGCAGGCAGAAGGCGTTGAGCGCCTCGGTCTTGACGATGCGGATCTCATAGGGGATGCGACGTTCCATGTGGGGTTCGAGGCGGTCCAGGATCATCCGGAGGCGCGCGAGACGGGCGGGGTCCGCCTCCAGGGGCCAGTTCTTCTCGATCTCCGCCAATGCCTTCCGGCCGATCTTCTGCTCCTTCTCCAGCCCCAAGTCGGCGCCGTCATCCTCGGCCTTCTTGTCGGCGGAGACGGCCGGGCGAGAGGGCTTTCGGGCCGCAGCCTCCGAGGAGCGCGGAGGGATCGGGAAAAAGTTTGCGAGAAAGACGAGAAGGAGTATTGATCCAACTCGTCTCAATCCATTTTTGCTAGGAGACAAAGGTACTCCCTCCCATCTTGGTATATCCGATGACGGCCTCCCGGCCCCGCGTCATGGACGCGAGTTTTTCGCGCAGCCCGGAAAGATACCGCTCCAGCTCCTCCTGGGCGCTGGCCTCAGCCCTCGAGAGCTCCTCCGCAGTCTCCCGTGTCTCCTGAAGGGCCTGAGAAAGCTCGCCGGAATGGGCCTCGGGAAGGGACGCGAGGAGCTGCTCCCAGAAACCGTCCGCACCGCGCGTACCCTGGAGCCCTGAATCGGAGAGGACATCCTGCCAGGAGTCCACGAGGAGCTGCAGCCTGGAGATGACGGCATCCTTCTCCTGGAGGATGCTCAGGAGCTCCTCCATGTCCTCGTTGAGGAGGATGGCCTCGAGCTCGCGTGAGACCATCGCCCTCAGAGTACGATAGAGGTCCAGTTCCTCGGAGAGCAGGCCCTTGAGCCTGACCACAAGGTCATCCTGCAAGGTTCAGACCTCCGGCCTTCTGGGACGCCGGCTTGGGGGCTGACGGAGTGGGTGCTGCGGGTTTCCGGGGTGCGTCCTGCTTGAGCTCGGAGAGGGCGTTTCGGAAATCCTCGTCCTCGGGATGGGCCTCCTGATAGTCCTTGAGGAGCTTCATCAGGGCCTCCTCCCAAGTGCTCTTGAGCTCCTCCAGCATGGTACGGACGGTGCGGACGTTCTCCGGGAGCTTTTTGACGTTCGCCTCCACGAGCAGTTGATACATGTAGTCATAAAGGCGCATCAGGTTCTGTGCCATATCCCCGCCCCTGGTGGTGTTGAGGGTGACCATCAGCTCTCGGATGACGTCCTGGGCACGGATGATCTCGCGGTTGGCGAGGTCTATGTCCTGCGGGTGCCCTTCCCCCTCCTCCAAAGCGGTCTCCGCGAGGCGACAGGAACGTATGCCGATGTCGTAGGTGATCAGCAACAGCTGCTCCTTGGTTGCCGTCGATATCTGGGTCGCCTGATAGGCGAACTGCGCGCTGCTCTTGTTTTCCATGAAAAGCATCCCCTCCTAATGCTCTATTTTCGGCCGATCGGGGAAAAACTTTTGCCGACGGCGGTCTTTCGTAAAAAAACGCGGCGGCCCCGCCCTGGAGGGTGGAAACGCCGCGTTCTCTTTCGGGCTGGAGACGGAGCTAGGCGAGGGCCTTCTGGACTTCGGCCTCGGAGGCTACGCCCGTGACCTTTGCGACCGCGCCCTTGCGAAGCTCCACCAGGGCAGGCATCTTGGCCGAGAGCTCCAGCTTCTCGGTCATGCGGGCATTGCGGTAGCCGTCGATGAGGGGGATCTTGACACCCTTCGCCTTGGCGGCGTCCTCGACGGCCCCCAGAAGCTTGACCTGCTTCTCGTCGATACTGGAGTAGAAGAAGGCGGTGACGCTCTCGGGCTCCAGGAGCGTCGTGCGCAGGTGGAGCTGCTCGTTGATGTAGGCGGAGGCCCCCATGGCGGCGATGGCGCCGTCGGAGGCGGCGGTGATGACCTGGCGCAGGTGCTTGCTGCACACGTCGCCCGCGGCGAAGATGCCCTCGACGGAGGTCTCCATGTGCTCGTTGACCAGGATCCAGCCGCCCTTCTCGGCCTTGACGAGCCCCCTCACGCAGTCGTCGTCCGGCGTCTGGCCGACGAACATGAAGACGCCCGCAACCTTGAGGTTGGAGAGCTCGCCCGTCTTCACGTTCTTGAGCACCAGGTTCTCCACGATGCCGTCTCCCTCGATCTTCTCCACGACGCTGTTCCAGACGGGGACGATCTTGGGGTTGGACATCGCGTGCTCGATGGCCGCACGGTCGGCGCGGAACTCGTCGCGGCGGTGGATAATGTAAACCTTGGAGGCGAACTTCGTGAGATAGACGCCCTCCTCGACGGCGGTGTTGCCGCCGCCGACGACGGCGACCTCCTCACCCTCGTAGAAGGCCCCGTCGCAGACGGCGCAGAAGCTGACGCCCTGGCCGATGTGCTCGGCCTCACCCTCGCAGCCCAGGCGGCGGAAGTGCGCGCCCGTCGCGACGATAATGGCCTCGGCCTCGATGTCCCCCTTGTCGGTGACCACGATCTTCTTGCCGTCGCGCAGCTCCACCTTCTTGACGTCGGCGATGCGAATCTCCGTGTTGAACTTCAGAGCGTGCTCACGGAACATGTTGCCCAGCTCGGGGCCCGTGGCGTGCTGGACGCCGGGCCAGTTCTCGATCTCGTCCGTGATGTTGATCTGGCCGCCGGTCGCCCCCTTCTCCAGCAGCAGGACATCGAGGCCCGAACGACGCCCGTAGATGGCGGCCGTCATTCCCGCGGGGCCGGCTCCGATGATGACAAGCTCTCTCTTCTCCATGACGCATCTTCTCCTTTAAAATGTAAAATGATGAAATGTAAAAGTTGCATTTTTCCTCAAGTCCCCGAAGCGGGAGCGAGCTTCCGTTTCTTCATGTTCCCGATCCCCCGGTCCCGAAGAATCGGTGTGCCCATGACGAAATGGAAAATGGGCGGGGAAAACGAAACTTCGACCGCCTCCATTATCCCCGATATCGCCAGGCCATGCAACGAGTAATTGCAGAAAAATCGAGGACGCCGCGAAGAAAGTCGAACCTGTCGGAATGTCCCTCCAGCAGCTCCGCCTGATGCGCGTCCCCCATCTCGAGCACCAGGAGCCCTCCCGGCCTCAGCCAGAGGGGTGCGGCCTCGAAGAGCGCGCGGTAGCAGTCCAGGCCGTCCGCGCCGCCGTCAAGGGCTATGCGGGGCTCGAAGTCCCGCACGTCCCGCATGAGCCCGTCTATGGCCTCCGTTGGGATGTAGGGGGGATTGCTGATGACCAGGTCGCACTCCGCCCCGATAGGCAGGTCCCCGGGCGTCCGGGAATGGATCAAAAGGGCCCGCCCGAGAAGCCCCAGGCGCCGGAGGTTGCGCCAGGCGCAGGAGAGGGACTGCGGGTTCCTCTCGGCCAGGAGCCCGAAGGCCCGCGGCCGCTCCAGCAGGATCGAGGCGGCGATGCAGCCGCTGCCCGTCCCCCAGTCCAGGAAGATGAAGCCGTCGTCGGAGAGGAGGGAGAGGGCGAGGTCCACGAGGAGCTCCGTCTCCGGACGCGGGACGAGCACCCCGGGCCCGACCTCGAGCTCCAGGTCCCGAAACGGGGCGCTGCCCAGGATGTACTGGATCGGCTCGCCGCTCTCGCGGCGGCGAAGCTCGAGCTCGAAGCGTTCTCGCGCCTCCTCGTCCAGGGGGCTGTCCTGATGGGCCAGAAGCGCGGCGGCGGAAAACCCCGAGGCATGGCAGAGCAGCCAGTCCGCCTCCTGAGCCGCGTTTTGAATGCCGGCCTGGGACAGGCGTTCCCGCGCCTCCGCCCGGAGGAGGCGAAGGGTGTCGGCCATCCTGCCCCTATCCTTCCATGTGTTGCAGTTTTTCCGTCTGATCCGCCAGGGTCATCGCGTCCATCATCTCGTAGAGGTCGCCGTCCAGGTAGGCGTCGAGCCTGTAGAGGGTGAGGTTGATGCGGTGGTCCGTGATGCGGTTCTGCGGAAAGTTGTAGGTGCGTATCCTCTCCGAACGGTCGCCGGACCCGATCTGCCCGCGCCGCTCGGAGGCCTGCTCTGATGCCTGCTTCTGCAGCTCCAGGTCGTAGAGCTTCGTCCTGAGGTAGGTCATGGCCTTGGCCCGGTTCTTGATCTGCGACCGCTCGTCCTGGCAGGTGACGACGATTCCCGTCGGGAGGTGGGTGATTCGGACCGCGGAGTCCGTCATGTTGACGTGCTGTCCCCCCGCGCCGCTCGATCGGTAGGTGTCGATTTTCAGGTCCTCCATGCGGATGTCGACCTCGACGTCGTCCACCTCGGGCAGAACGGCCACCGTGGCCGCGGAGGTGTGGATGCGCCCGCTGGCCTCCGTCACGGGGACCCTCTGGACGCGGTGCACCCCGCTCTCGAACTTGAGCTTGCTGTAGGCCCCGTTGCTGTCGATGCGGAACGTGATCTCCTTGTACCCGCCGATGCCGGTCTCGTTGCTGTCGATGACCTCCATCTTCCAGCGCTGCCGCTCGCAGAATCGGTTGTACATCCTGTAGAGGTCGGCGGCGAAGAGAGCGGCCTCCTCACCGCCCGTCCCGGCGCGGACCTCCACGACGACGCTCTTCTCGTCGTTGGGGTCCCTGGGCAGGAGCAGCAGCTTCAGTTCATCCGTGAAGCCCTCGATCTTGGGCTCGAGCGCGTCCAGTTCGTCCCGCGCCAGGGCCTCCATCTCGGGGTCGCCGGCCTTGAGCAGCTCGCGTGCCTCCTCGATGCCGGCGAGGGTAGCGCGGTACTCGCGGTATTTCTCCACCACCGGCTCGAGCTGTGCCCGCCGCTTCCCCAGTGTTTGGAGCTCCCTGGGGTCCGAGGCCACGGCGGGGTAGGACATCCTGCGCTCCGTTTCCATAAAATCCTGTTCCAAAGCCCTCAGCTTGGGTTCAATATCCATTTAAGGTCACGCTCCGTTCAGCTTGGGGAGGCGGCCGGCGGGGCGGGATCGCGTTCCCGTCCCAGGGCGGCATCCAGGGAGGTCAGGGCGACCTCTATCTGTGCGAGGTTGGGCTCCCTCGTCGTCAGGTACTGCAGGGAGAGGACGGGGGCCATGATCAGCCGTCCGGCGGTCCCCGCGTTCGAGGTCAGGCGGATGATCTCGTAGGAGAGCCCGATCACCAGAGGTATCAGCAGGACGCGGGTTCCGGCCCGCCAGAGGAATCCGCCCTCTCCGATGGCCGAGAAGACGGCGATGCTGACGATGACCGTAATCAGGAGGAATGAGGTCCCGCACCTCGGATGGATTCGGGAACACCGCGCGACGTTCGAGGGGGTCATGTCCAGGCAGGCCTCGAAGGCGTTGATCGTCTTGTGCTCGGCGCCATGGTAGCGGAACACCTGACGGATGTCCGGCCAGAGCCCGATCAGGCCGATATACCCGATGAAAATAGCCGCCCTGACGAACCCCTCGAACACGTTCGCCCCGAGGGACGAGAGGGAGAAGGCGCGCTCCGCCCAGTCTGCCAGCCAGAGTGGCAGCCCCACGAAGAGCCCCGCCACGGCGAAGACCGCCATGAACACGGCAATCAGAAAGTCCTTGGCCGTGAGCTTCTCCTGGGTCTCCTCCAGGGCTATCTCCGCGGAGCGGGACAGGGCTCGGAAGCCCGTGGCCATCATCTCGCACATGACGACGACCCCCCGCAGAAGGGGGAGCTTCCAGGGATAGCGCTTGACGCGGGAGCTGTTGTTCCAGCTCTCGCGGAATATCGTCCCGTCGGGCCTGCGGACGGCCAGGCCCCAGAGGTCTTTGCCCTTCATCAGCACGCCCTCGATGACAGCCTGCCCTCCGATGGGCATACGCCGCGCCTCCTCCGCCATGAGGGCGGCGGAGAGGAGGAAGGGCCGTAACCAATCAGTTTTTCTCGATAGCAAGGAGGTCCTCCATATCTTTATAGGGTCTTCCGCAGGGCCGCGCCTCGGTGCAGGGACCGAAGAGGCACGACGGGCCGGCCCTGCGGAAGATGACCGGCGCGACGGTGCGGCATTCGGCCAGCATGAGGCGGGCCATCTCCCGTATCTCCCACTGGGCCCTGCGGCAAAGCCGGAGGCGGAAGAAGTGGTGCAGCTCCCGCGCGTTCATCGTCAGAACCAGCCGGGTCCCCCAGCCGTGGGGAAGGATGAAGCGGGCGTCCTCGGCGGGGATGCCCAGGGACAGGAGCTCTCTGTAAGCCTCGTGGGCGGCACGGGCCTGCCGGTCGAAAATTGCCGCCGCCTCGGGATGGGCCGCCACCGAGGGAGGGGCGACGACATCCGGAGCGGCCATGCGGACGTAACGCTGGCTCTGCTGGCTGAAGCTGGCCATACGGTGCCGCACCAGCTGATGTGACGCGACACGGCTCAGTCCGTCCACCGCGAAGGTGAAGACGGCGTGCTCGAAGGGGGAGTGGTGGCCGCTTCTCCAGATATGATCCAACAGCTCCTCCGAGAGGGACTCCTCCTCTCTCCGCAGGAGATCGGCGGCCGTGACGTCCCTGTAGCAGATCCTGGCGGCGGCGGCCACGAGTTCGTCCGGATTGGGAGTGGACGCCAGGAGAATCACCGTGCACGACATCTTCCGTCACCCCCGGGCCGAAGCCGGATGCGCCAAACGCTCCAGATAACGCAAAAGGGGCTCGAGGCCCCTTTTACACTTCCGTCTTCTGGCCGTAATTGACCCCGGCGTATTTTTTCTGGAACTTCTCCAGCCGCCCGGCCTCCGAGAGGACGCGGCCCCGTTTGCCCGAGTAGAAGGGGTGGCACTGGGAGCAGACGCCGACCCGGATCTCCTTCTGGGTGGAGCGGGTCGTGAAGGAGTTGCCGCAGGCGCAGGTCACCCGGCACTCCTGATATTCGGGATGAATTTCCTTTTTCATGAACGGTACACCTCCAAGCGGGAACTAATGGCGCAGACCGAGCCGCTCGATCAGGGAGCGATAACGGTTGAAGTCCTTGTCCTTCAGGTACTGCAGGAGCTTGCGACGGCGACCGACCATCTTGAGGAGCCCCCTGCGGGAATGAAAGTCCTTCTTGTGGATTTTCAGATGCTCCGTCAGCTCGCGCACCCGCTCGGTCAGGACCGCGACCTGCACCTCGGGGGAACCCGTGTCCGACTCGTGGGTCCGATACTCCGCCATGACGGCCTGTTTCTTTTCCTTCTGGATCATCCCTCTTCACCTCTGTCTCTGAGATTGCCACGGAACCAGGAACGCGTCGATCCGGAACGTCGATCCGAGTCCAGGGCCAGAAGGTATCTTACCACCGGCGGCAAGCCCGCGCAAGGTCGAAGGCAAAGGGTTCCCGGACTCACTCCTGTTCCTCGAGGACCCGCCCATCGACGGTAACCACCACGACACGCCAGGGGATTGTCTTTCCACAGGCAGCCAGCGCCCGCTTGACGGCATTTTCGATCCCGCCGCAGCAGGGTACCTCCAGACGCGCAACCATCACGCTCTTGACGTCGTTTTGCCTCAATATCTCCGTGAGCTTCTCGGCATAATCCCCCTCATCCAGCTTCGGGCATCCGATCAAGGTCACGCGCTTCCTCATGAAGCGGCGATGGAAATCGCCGCATGCAAATGCCGTGCAGTCCGCGGCGATCAAAAGGTGGGCTCCCGCAAAACAGGGAGCGTTGACCGGGATGAGCTTGATCTGGACCGGCCACTGCGCCAGCTCGCTGCCCACGGAAGCGACGGGCCCGTTCTCCTCTTCCTCGGGTTTCTTCTCCCCCCTGCTCCCCCTGTCCCGCAGGATCTCCCTCATCCGGCTTCCGGGACAGCCTCCGATGGGCATCTTGAACAGCTCCAGAATCCCACCTTTTTTCTCCTCACTATGGGCCGCCTCACGGCGCAGCTCTTCCTGTCGGGCCTTGACCGCGGCATCGTCGTAGGGCGCCGCCTCGCGCTCCTCGAAGGATATTGCCTCGGTCGGACAGGCCGGAAGACAATTACCAAGGCCGTCGCAGTAATCGTCCCGAATCAGCCTGGCCTTACCGTCCAGAATGGCGATGGCGCTCTCATGACAGGCGTCGGCACAGAGCCCGCAGCCGTTGCACCTGTCCTCGTCGATTTTGATGATCTTACGAATCATTTTCGCCTTCTCCCCCTCTTTGCAAAAGCACCGTCCATTCTTTCTTGCGGACGACGAGAGGATACGGCAACCCTCAGGGAGAATCCATTGCCTTAGCAACAAAACTTATACCAATTCGCGTTTAAAGAAGGGCAAGAAAGGCTCCCCTGATAAGGCCCCTGGTGAAGAATCTGATGAAGCCCCTAAGCTCGAAAACGCAAATCAAAGATTTGCTTTCTCGCTTATAAGCGACCAACTCGGCTCGCTGCCCGCCCTCGTCAGTCCGACATACTGGCTTTTATCTTTTTGATCTCCTCAAGGGACAGCTTGGTCGCCTGGGCAATCTTACCCAGGTTCAACCCCATTTGAATTAGATTTTGTGCCGTCTCGGCCCGCCCTTCGGCCCGCCCTTCGGCCCGCCCTTCGGCCCGCCCTTCGGCAAGTCCTTCGGCAAGTCCTTCATCCCTTGCGGTACGGTGGATCGCTTCGTCGATCGTCAGATCGTCCATCATCGCCTTATAGCTCA
>CAUPUB010000062.1:0-13805 GCA_963514535.1 uncultured Fretibacterium sp. | reverse complement strand
CTTTTGGGCGGGCGGCAGCCGTTGTGAGGAATGGGGGTGGTGTCCTTGATCAGGTTGACCTGGAGCCCCGCAGCCTGGAGGGAGCGGATGGCGGACTCGCGGCCCGGCCCAGGCCCCTTCACAATGACGTCGATCTCACGCACGCCGTGATCTTGAGCTCCCTTGGCCACCTGCTGTGCCGAGATCTGCGCCGCGAACGGGGTGGATTTGCGGGTCCCCTTGAACCCCACGTTGCCCCCGCTGGACCAGGAGAGGACGTTGCCGCCCCTGTCGCTGATGCAGAGAATTGTATTGTTGAAGGTGGAGTAGATGTGGGCCACCCCATAACTGATATTCTTCTTTTCACGCTTTTTGCCCTTACGGACCGTTCTTTTGGCCACGCGCGTTTCGCCTCCTCCAAAAAATCGCTTCTATCGATTCAGCAGGCTCAAGCCTACTTGCCTGCCATCTTCTTATTGGCTACAGTACGCCGCGGCCCCTTACGCGTCCTGGCGTTGGTCTTCGTCTTCTGGCCCCGGACGGGCAGCCCCTGCTTGTGCCGGAGTCCCCTGTAGCAGCCGATGTCAATCAGCCGCTTGATGTTCATCGAGACCTCGCGGCGCAGATCGCCCTCCACCCGGTAGTGGTCCTCTATCTCGCGACGCAGCTTCTGCACGTCGGCCTCCGAGAGGTCCTTGACCCGGATGTTGGGGTCGACGCCCGTGGCCGCCAGGATCTTCTTCGACGAGGGAAGGCCGATCCCAAAGATATAGGTCAACGCAATCTCAATGCGCTTCTCGCGCGGGATGTCCACACCTGAAATACGAGCCATTCCCTTTTACCTCCTCGCACCCTGACGCTGCTTGTGACGCGGATTACGGCTGCAGATGATCCGCACGACACCGTTGCGCCGAATCACACGACAAAATTCACAGATCGGTTTGACCGACGGTTTCACCTTCATTGTTCCCACTCCTCAGCAGATCTCTCAGGAAAGCACCGGCCGGGACACACAAACAGCCCCCAGCGCTTCCTTGTCATTCCACTCCGACACACGGGCTTTCAGCCTGCGCCCCCCATCCGAATCGGGACCTCCGACGGAGGACAGAGGGTCGGACGCCGTTTTATTTATAGCGATAAATGATCCTTCCCCTGGTGAGATCGTAAGGGGAGACCTCGACCAGGACCCTGTCCCCGGGAAGGATCCGGATGAAGTGCATTCGCATCTTGCCCGAGACGTGAGCCAGGAGCTTGTGTCCGTTCTCCAGCTCCACACGAAACATGGCGTTGGGAAGAGGCTCCGAGACGACGCCCTTCGCTTCGATGACTTCCTCTTTGTTTGCCATACGCTACCCTGCCTCTCCGTTCCGACTTCTTTCCTCGTCCAGCGCATCTCCATCGAGCGCCTCCAGGATCTGACAAAAGCGCCCCCGGTCAATGTCCCTGCCCGACCGTACCCACTCGGCGACCTCCGCCGCAAAGAGCGACGTCGGCTGCACATGCTTCGGATTCTTCCTCTTCGGCCGCGACACGTTGAACCGGTCCGCGTCCGCCAGGGCCAATCTGTCCTCTTCCGGGAAACCCACCACCACATAGCGGTTTCCCCTGTCCTTGCCCCTTCTGGAGAGCACCACCTGCCCCAGTCTGTAGGGTCCGAAGCGGGGGTCTAAGGACTTGTCCATGGAGTCAATATCTCCGGCCCATCGGCCGTCACGGCGATGGACCTCTCGAAATGCGCTGCATCGGAACCGTCGGCGGTAACGACCACCCAACCGTCCTCTCCGATCAGGACCTTCTCTCGCCCTGCCATGATCATGGGCTCTATCGCCAGGGTCATGCCGGGCTGGAGGGTCACCCCCCGACCGGAGCGCCCGAAGTTGGGGACCTGAGGCGCCTCATGAAGCTTCTTCCCCACGCCGTGCCCCGTGAAGTCCCGGACGATGCCGTACCCCAGCGGAACGACGTAGGATTCGACGGCATGTCCGATATCTCCGATCGTCCTGCCCGCAAGGGCCACAGCGATAGCCCGGTCCAGGGACCCCTCCGTCACCTCGAGGAGCTTTTGACGTTCCGCGCTAATGGCCCCCACGGGGTAGGTACAGGCGGCATCCCCGTAATAACCGTCCAGACAGGCCCCCACATCCACGCTCAGGATGTCGCCCTCCTCCAGCCTGCGCCCGTCACTGGGAAAGCCGTGGACGATCTCCTCGTTGATCGAGGCGCAGATCGTCCCCGGGAAGGGACTCATGGAGGGCGCGGGACGATATCCCTTGAACGCGGGCGCCGCCCCGCAGGAGCGGATATGCTCCTCCGCCATGCGGTCCAGCTCTCCCGTGGAGACGCCCGGACGGACGGCCTCCCGCAGGAGGTCCAGCACCTCCGCGACCAACTTGCCCGCCCGACGCATCAGGACGAGCTCCTCCTCCGATTTAAGGTGTACCATGTTGTCTCAGAATCGCCGCGATATCGCCGTAGGCCGCCTCCGGGGGCTGAGAGGCGTCCACCGCGCTCAGCAGTCCCTTGCTCCCATACCAGTCGATCAGCGGCTGAGTCTGGTCGTGAAAGACCTTCAATCGATTGCGGATCACGGACTCCTCGTCGTCGTCCCTCTGATAAAGCTCCCCATTGCAGGCGGGGCAGCTGTGCCCGTCCCCGTCCAGGGTCAGGAGGTTGAAGATCGCTCCGCAGGAGCGGCAGGTCCGACGGTTGGAGAGCCGCCGGACCAGGGCCTCGTCCCCGATGTCGAAGAGGATGACCGCATCCAGCGCCTGCCCCTGCTCCGCAAGGAAGCTCTCGAGGAACTCCGCCTGGGCTATGGTACGGGGGAACCCGTCCAGCAGGAATCCCGCCTTCACGTCGGGCTCCAGAAGACGGCCCGACACCATCTCCAGGACGACCTCGTCAGGGACCAGGGCCCCCTTGTCCATGTAGCTGCGGGCAAGGAGACCGAGGGGCGTCTCCTCCTTCAAATTTTTCCGAAAGATATCGCCGGTCGAGACGTGGGCGCAGCCAAGACGCTCCTTCAAAAGAGCGGCCTGCGTCCCCTTTCCCGACCCTGGAGCACCTAAAAGGACCAATCTCACGGTGATTCGCCTCCTATGCCCTTACATGCGGAGCAGGCTGCCCGACTTTCCCCCGGACTTCTTGAGGATTCCGTCGTAGTGGCGCATCAAAAGCTGGGCCTCGATCTGATGTACGGTGTCGAGCGCGACGCCGACGACGATCAGGACCGCCGTGCCGCCGAAATAGAAGCTCCTCACATTAAAAGCCCAAGAAGCGGACATAATGTTTGGGACTAAGGCAACTATAGCCAAAAAGACGGCCCCGCCCAGCGTAATGCGCTCCATTACCTTCGTGATGTAGTCCGCCGTGGGCTGACCGGGCCGGATGCCCAGGATGAACCCGCCGTACTTCTTCATGTTGTTGGCGATGTCCGTGGGATTGAAGACGACCGCCGTGTAGAAGTAAGCGAAGAATATGATCAGCGCGACATAGCAGATGATATAAAACAGGCTGTTCGGCTCAAAAAGAGCCTTAACGAACCGTCCGACGGAGCTCTCTCCAAAGAAATTCGCCAGCGAGTAGGGGAAGATCAGGATGGACGAGGCGAAGATGATGGGAATGACACCGGATTGGTTGACCCTCAGCGGGATGAACGTGCTCTGGCCGCCGTACACCTTGTTGCCCACCACGCGCTTGGCGTACTGGACCGGCAGACGCCGCTGCCCCTCCTGGAGCATGATGCATCCCGCGACGACGACGACCATGAGGATGAGTCCAAGCAGAAGCGCCAGCAGGTTCAGTTGTCCCACACGAAGCATGTTCCAGCTCTGCATCACCGCCTCGGGGATCCGGGCCACGATACCCGCAAAGATCAGGAGGGAGATGCCGTTGCCGATGCCGTGATCCGACAGCTCCTCGCCCATCCACATCACGGCGATGGACCCCGCTGTGAGCGTCGTCACGACCAGAAGCGCGCTGAAGAAGCCGCCCGAGAATATCCCGTAGCTTCCCAGCCACGCCGTCATGCCCACGCCCTGGACCACGGCGAAGAGCACGGAGCCGTAGCGCGTCCACTGGACGATCTTCTTACGCCCCTCGGTGTTGTCCTTCTGGAGTTTCTCCAGGTAGGGGAAGATGACGACCAGGAGCTGCATGACGATGCTCGAGTTGATGTAGGGCGCAACCCCGAGGGAGAAGATGCTGAAACGCTGCAGGGCCCCTCCGGAGAAGAGGTTCAGGAAATCCAGCACCCCGCTGTTGTTGCCGCCAAAGAGCTGGGCCATCGCCGCCGTGTCGACGCCCGGCGTGGGGATATGGGCCCCAAGCCGGAAGATGAACATGACGCCGAGGGTGAACAGGATCCGTCGTTTCAGGTCGGGCAGTCTGAAGGCGTCGCCGAAAGACCCGAGCACGTCAGATCACCTCGACCTTCCCGCCTGCCGCCTCGATCTTCGCACGCGCCCCGCCGCTGACCGCATCGACCTTCAGGGTCAGCGCCCTGGTAAGCTCCCCCTTCGCCAGTATCTTGACGGGCAGGGAGGCGGAACGGATCAGTCCCGCCCTCAGGAGCTCCTCGGCAGTAACCTCTCGGCCTGCCTCGAACTTATCGTCCAGGGAGGAAACGTTGACGATCTGGTACTCCTTGGCAAAACGGGCGTTGTTGAAACCGCGCTTGGGCACCCTGCGGGCCAGGGGCATCTGGCCGCCCTCGAACCCGGGGCGCACCCCGCCGCCCGTCCGGGCCTTGTGTCCCTTGTGGCCCTTCCCTGCGGTCTTGCCCGTCCCGCTGGCGATTCCCTGCCCCAGGCGCTTGGCCACTCTCCGGGAGCCCGGAGCGGGGCTGAGATCGTGAATATTCATGTGCGTCCGCCTCCTCAGTTATCGCTCGTCCAGACGACCAGGTGCCTGACGTGCTCGATCATGCCGCGGATCTGAGGGGTATCCTCGTGTTCCACCGTCGACTGCAGCTTGTGAAATCCCAGAGCCTTGAGGGTCCGCTTCTGACGCTCCGCGAACCCGATGGCACTCTTGACCCATTTGATCCTTATCTTAGCCATAGGGAACAACCTCCTAATGCACCGGGTCCGCCTAGTCCGCGGATGCGGCCGCGGGTTCCGGGGCCTTCTTCCCGCGCAGCTTGTAGATCTCCTCCGCGGTACGGGTCTCCTTGATGGCCTCCAGGGTCGCCCAGGCCACGTTGATGGAGTTGGAGGTGCGCCCCACGACCTTGGTGACGACATCCTTGACTCCGCCCAGCTCCATGATGGCGCGCACCACCCCGCCGGCGATGACTCCCGTTCCGGCGGGAGCGGGCTTCAGGAGGACCGCGGCGGCTCCGAAGCTGCCCGTGACGGGATGGGGCATCGTATCCCCCGCCCGACGGATCTCCACGAGCTCCTTGCTCGCCTTGTCTATTCCCTTGCGCACGGCCTCGGATATCTCCTTGGCCTTGCCGATCCCCGCTCCAACATAGCGTTCGCCGTCCCCGACGACGACAAGCACGGCGAACTTGAAGCGCTTGCCGCCCTTGACGACCTTGCTCACACGGTTGATGGCGACGACACGCTCTTTCAGCTCCAGGGATTTAGCATCGATTCGCTTCTTGATCATGATCAGCCTGCTCTCCTAAAATATTCAACCGAGGCCGATTAAAACTTGAGGCCGGCCTCGCGGGCCGCATCGGCCAGGGCCTTGACCTTGCCATGGTACTGATGACCGCCGCGGTCGAAGACCACCGCCTCGATTCCCTTCGCCCTAGCCCGCTCCGCGGCCAGCTTGCCGACCACCTTGGCGGCCTCGACGTTGCAGGTTCCCTTGAGCCCCTCCCTGACGGATTTCTCCAGGCTGGAGGCCGCCGCCAGAGTATGCCCCAGGTCGTCGTCGATGATCTGGACGTAAACGTACTTCAGGCTGTGAAAGACGGCCATCCTCGGCTTCTCGGCCGTGCCCGCAAGCGTCCGGCGCAGCCTCTCATGCCGCACGACGCGCAAGTCGTTTCTGCTTCTCTTCTTCATTTCGAGTCCACCCTCGCCTACTTCGCGCCGGTCTTACCGGCCTTGCGAACGATATGCTCGTCCTGGAAACGAATCCCCTTGCCATGATAGGGCTCCGGCGGGCGGTACCCCCGGATCAGAGCACAGGTCTGCCCCACCAGCTCCTTATCGATCCCCTTGACGATAAGTTTGATCGGGTTCTCCACGACGATCTCGATCCCCTGGGGAGGGGTGAACTCGACCGGATGGGAAAATCCCAGGTTCATGACGAGCTTCTTGCCCTGCAGCTGAGCCCTCCAGCCCACGCCGACGATCTCCATCGTCTTCTGGAACCCCTCGGTCACCCCGGTCACCATGTTGGCGATCAGAGCCCGGGTCATCCCGTGCCAGGCGCAGGTCTGCTTCTCGTCGTTCGAGCGGGACACCACAACCCTGCCGTCCGAGACATCCACCGCAATTCCGGGCATCAACGGGGTGTCCAGCTCCCCCTTCGTGCCCTTCACCACAACCTTATCCCCTTTAATTGTCACGCTCGTCCCCTTGGGGAGGACGATCGCCTTGCGTCCAATGCGAGACATCCGTAAAAGCCCCCCTTACCAGACGTAGCAGAGGACTTCTCCGCCCAGCCCCAGCTTGGCGGCCTCGGACCCCGACTTCAGGCCCTGGGAGGTCGAGAGCACGGCCAGCCCAAGCCCCCCCATGACGACGGGCAGCTTGTCCTTGCCTACGTAGATCCTTCGCCCCGGCTTGCTGATCCGGCGCAGCCCCTGGATCACGCGCTCGCGGTCGGGGCCGTAGGAGAGGAAAATGCGAATAGAAGCGTAGGGCTTCTTCGGGTCGGTGATCGTCTTGAAGTTCCTGATGTAGCCCTCTTCCTTGAGGATCCGGGCGATAGCCAGCTTCATCTTGCTGGCGGGAACATCCACGCTGTCGCTGTAAATCATGTTCGCGTTGCGCACCCTCGTGAGCATATCCGCGATGGGATCGTTAACGTACATTCCGTTGCCCCCCTAGGCTACCAGCTCGATTTGACGACGCCGGGTATTCTGCCCTCCCGGGCCAGCTTGCGGAAGCAGCAGCGGCACATGTCGAACATGCGCATATAGGCGTGCACCCTGCCGCACAGCGGGCAGCGGTTGTGCCGCCGCACCTCGAACTTCGGGGCCAGTGTCGCCTTGTGTCTCATAGCCTTCCTTGCCATTTCTCTGCCTTGCCCCCTGTCTAACGATTGTTGAAGGGCATTCCCATGCCCTTGAGGAGCGCATAGGCCTCCTCGTCGCTCGGAGCGCTGGTCACGATGGAGACGTTCATGCCCCGGGAACGGATAACCTTGTCGTAGCTGATCTCCGGGAAGATGAGCTGCTCGCGCAGCCCCAGGTTGTAGTTCCCGCGGCCGTCGAACCCGCGCTTCGAAACGCCCTGGAAGTCCTTGATGCTGGGCAGGGCCAGAGAGATCAGGCGGTCCAGGAACTCCCACATGCGTTCCCCCCGGAGGGTGACCGAACAGGCCACGGGCATCCCCTCGCGCACCTTGAACCCGGCGATGGACTTCTTCGCGCGCTTGAGAAGGGGCTGCTGCCCCGTAATCGCACGAAGCTCGGCGATCGCCGCATCCATAAACTTGATATCCAGTTTGGCGTCGCCCACCCCGATGTTCACCACGATCTTTTGGATCTTGGGGAGCTGCATCACGTTCCCGTACCCGAACTCCTTCTGCAGGGCGGAAGCGACCTCAGTCTTGTACTTCTCCAACATACGCGGCGTCATTTTCGTGTCCTCCCCAATCAGGCCCTGTCGATGATCTCGCCGCACTTCTTGCAGACGCGGACCTTCTTGCCGCTCTCCAGGAAGGAGGAGCCGACGCGCGTCGCCTTCCCGCACTGCGGGCAGACCAGCATCACCTTGGCGGCGTAGATGGGGGCCTCCTGTTTGACGATCCCCGCCTGAGGGCTCTTCTGGCTGGGCCTCATGTGACGAGAGACCATGTTCACGCCCTCGACGACAACCATGTCGCGCGCCGGGAAGCGGCGCATGATCTTGCCCTCTCTGCCCTTGTCCTTGCCGGAGATCACCTGGACCCGGTCGTTTTTCCTGAGTCTTACCGACATAATTCCACGCCTCCTAAACCACTTCGGGCGCGAGGGAGAGGATGCGCATGTACTTCTTCGCGCGCAGCTCCCGGCCCACGGGACCAAAGATGCGCGTCCCCTTCGGCTCCCCGTTGTTGTCGATGATCACGGCGGCGTTGTCGTCGAAGCGGACGTAAGAACCGTCGCGGCGGCGAACTTCCTTCTTGGTGCGGACGATCACGGCCTTGACCACGGAACCCTTGGCGATGTTGCTGTTGGGGATGGCCTCCCGGACCGAGGCGACGATGACGTCGCCAATCGTGCCCCATTTACGCCGACTCCCGCCCATGACCTGGATGCAGAAAAGCTTCCGGGCTCCGGAGTTGTCAGCAACGTTCAATACTGTCGTCAACTGAATCATGACTTACTCCTTCCCGGGCGTATCAGAATCAAAGACAGGGGCGCGCCGCATCACTTCAACGAGCTCCCACCTCTTGGTCCTGCTCAGAGGACGCGTCTCGCGGATTCGCACCTGGTCTCCGATACGGCAGGTGTTCTCCTCGTCGTGAGCCACGTACTTCTTGGCCCTCTGGATACGCTTCCCGTAAAGGGGATGCTCCGCAAGACGGGAGACCTTGACGACCACCGTCTTGTCCATCTTGTTGCTGACCACGATCCCCACCCGGACCTTACGGTGAGAGAGCCCTGCCTCCATATGTGCCTCCATGGGACGACCTACCTCCTGGCCGCAGAGCCCTCCGCCGCACGGCTCTTCTCGCCCACGACGGTCAGCACTCTGGCTATAATCTTTCGGACATCCCGGATGCGGCTCGTGTTCTTGAGTTGTCCGACTGCGTTCTGGAAACGAAGGTTGAACAGTTCCTCTTTATAGCGGCGGTACTGCTCCTGGAGCTCCTCCAGGTTCAGTTCCCGAAGTTTCGTCGCATCCATCAGTCTTCACCACCCATACCTTCTCTCGACACCATGCGCACCTTGATCGGCAGTTTGTGGGAGGCCGTCCGGAAGGCCATCTCGGCGAGATCCTGAGGGATCCCCGCAAACTCGAACAGGACGCGGCCCCGCTTGACGGCGGCAACCCAGAACTCGGGCGCGCCCTTTCCCTTCCCCATACGGGTCTCCAGGGGCTTCTTCGTATAGGGGCGGTCCGGGAATACGCGGATCCAGATCTTTCCGCCCTTCTTCATCTTTCTGGATATCGCCACGCGGGTAGCTTCGATCTGGCGTGCCGTGATCCAGGCGTTTTCAAGGGCCTGGATTCCCCAATCCCCGAATGCGACCGTCGTGGCGCCCTTGGAGATGCCCCGAAGGGGGGACCTGTGGGATTTTCGGTATTTTACCCTGCTGGGCATAAGCATGACAAACTACCCCCTTGCCCTTTCACGGCGACCGCCTCGAGGCGCCACGGGGCGCTCGTTCTCACGGTCACGGTAAATCCAGATCTTGCAGCCGATCACTCCATACATCGTGTTGGCCTCGGCAAAGCCGTAATCGATATCGGCCCGAATCGTCGAGAGGGGAAGCCGCCCTTCGTTGTACCATTCGGTACGGGCGATCTCGGCGCCCCCAAGTCGTCCGGCCACCTGGGCCTTTATCCCCAGCGCTCCCGCCTTCGTCGCGCGGAAGATCGCCTGCTTCATGGCCCGGCGGAAGGAGACGCGGCGCTCGAGCGCGGAGGCGATGCTCTCGGCGACCAGCTGGGCGACGACGTCGGGATTCTTGATCTCCTGGACGTTGACCATCACCTTGCCGCCGGTCAGGGCCTGGAGCTCGTCCTTGATCGTCTGGATCTCCGCTCCCCCGCGGCCGATCACCACTCCGGGCCGGGCGGTCCAGATCGTGAAGCGGATCACGTGCCCCACGCGCTCGATCTCCACGCGGGAGATCGAGGCGCCCTCCCACTTCTTCAACACCCACTCACGGAGCCTGAGGTCCTCGTGCAGCTTCTTCGCATACTCCTTGCGGCCGGCGTACCACTTGGACTCCCACTCCGTCGCGACCCCAAGCCTGTATCCTACGGGATGAACCTTCTGTCCCACGAAAACACCCTCCTAACGTTCCGAAACCGTAACGGTCACATGGGATGTGCGGTGCACATAAGGATGGGCTCTGCCCATGGAGGCGGGACGAAAGCGCTTCATCGAGGGCCCCTGATCCGCAAAGGCCGTGACGACTTGCAGCTTGTCCGTATCCATCCCGTAATTGTGCTCGGCGTTCGCCACGGCGCTCTGCAGGACCTTGTAGACGATCCGCGCGGCCTTCTGAGGGCTGAAGCGCAGAATCGTCAGGGCCTCGCCGGCGTCCTTGCCCCGAATGAGGGCCAGGACCTGCCGCACCTTCATCGGGGAGATCCTGACCTGGCGTGCCATGGCCCTGGCTGTCGTTTTCTCCATAGCGGCTCCCCTACCTTCCCTTCGTGGAGCGTTCCTGCCCCGCATGATGCCCGAACTTGCGCGTCGGGGCGAACTCTCCCAGCTTGTGCCCGACCATGTTCTCGCTGATGTAGACCGGCAGGTGCATCCGCCCGTTGTGGACGGCGATCGTGTGCCCGATCATCTGCGGGACGACGGTGGAACGACGGGACCAGGTCTTCAGGACCTTCTTGTTTCCCGATATGTTCATCTCTTCTATCTTGGCCAGGAGCCTCTGCTCGATAAAAGGCCCCTTTTTGGCGGAACGAGCCATCCTAAAAGTCCCTCCTCACGTCTACTTATCGTAACGGCGGCGAACGATCAGCCTGTCGGAAGGCTTGCGCTTGCGCGTACGATATCCCTTAGCCGGCGTGCCCCACGGAGAAACAGGATGCTTGTTGCTCTTGCTCTTTCCCTCGCCGCCGCCCATCGGGTGGTCCACCGGGTTCATCACCATGCCGCGCACGCGGGACCGGCGGCCGCTCCAACGGGTCTTCCCCGCCTTGCCCAGGGAGATGTTCTCGTAATCCTCGTTCCCCACCTGTCCCACCGTGGCCATGCACTCGAGGAGGATCAGACGGAGCTCGCCGCTGGGCATACGGATGAAGGCGTACTTGCCCTCCTTCGCCATCAGCTGGGCCGACGTCCCCGCCGCACGCACCAGCTTGGCGCCGCGCCCCGGCTCGAGCTCGAGGTTATGGACGACCGTTCCCACCGGGATGTCCTTCAGCTTCAGGGCGTTGCCCGGAGTGATATCGGCCTCGGGGCCGGAATGGATCGTATCCCCGACCTTCAGCCCCTTGGGAAGCAGGATGTAGCGCTTCTCGCCGTCGGCATAGTGGATCAGCGCGATGCGGGCGTTCCGGTTGGGGTCGTACTCGACCGTGGCCACCTTGCCGGGGACCCCGATCTTGTCACGGCGGAAGTCGATGATGCGGTAGGTCCGCCTGTGCCCCCCGCCGATATGACGCATCGTGATACGGCCGGTATTGTTGCGCCCGCCGCTCTTGCGCAGCTCGGTGGTAAGGGAGCGCTCGGGCTTGTCGGCCGTAATGTCCTCGCGTCCTTGGATGGACATCTGCCGGCGGCCCGGGGTATAGGGTTTGAACTGTTTGATCGACATCTTCATCTACCTCTTTCTGGGCTGCCCCGCATCAAACCGAGGCACCCTCGAAGAACTCGATGCGTTGCCCCTCCGGCAGTGCCACAATCGCTTTCTTCCAGGACCGGGTCTTCCCCACAAAGGCGCCCATCCTCTTGGGCTTGCCCTTGACGTTGATCGTGTTGACGCTCAGCACCTTCACCTTGAAAATCTGCTCGACCGCCTGTCGGATCTGGATCTTGTTGGCGTCCTTGTGAACCTCGAAGGTGTACTTGTTGTGCCCCATCAGGGAGCTGCTCTTCTCGGTGACGATCGGCCGGATAACAATGTCGTGAGCGACCAGATTCATCTCGCATACACCTCCTCGAGCCGGGCGACGACCTCGGGGGTCACGACCAGCGTCCTGGAGTTCAGAAGATCGTAGACGTTGATGCTGGCGATGTTGAGGAACTTGGCCCCCGGGATGTTGCGAACCGAGCGCATGACGTTGTCCCCGCCCTCATGGTAGACCACGAGGACCTTCTGCGCCCCGATGGCGTCCATGAAGCCCTTCATGGCCTTCGTGGAGGGCTTGTCCATCTCCATCCCCCTCACCACGGTCATCAGAGAATCACGGACCTTGACCGAAAGCGCGCTCTTCATGGCCAGCCGACGCACCTTTTTGTTGACCTTCTGGTGGTAGTCCCTCGGCTTCGGTCCATGGGCCACACCGCCATGGACCCAGATGGGGGAACGCGTGCTTCCCTGGCGGGCGCGCCCCGTATGCTTCTGCTTCCAGGGCTTTTTTCCGCCGCCGCTGACCTCTCCGCGGGTTTTCGTGGAGTGCGTCCCCTGGCGGCAGTTGGCCAGATGGGCCACCACGACCTGATGCATGGCCGGAACGTGCAGCGGCGCATCGAACACGGCGTTGGAGAGCTCCATCTCCCCGGCGTCCTGGCCGTTGAAATCCACAATTTTAACTACAGGCATAATCCTTGTACCCTCCTTCCCTATCGCTTACTTTTTCTTGTAGAGGGTGACCAGGCTGTTCTTGGCACCCGGCACGGCCCCCTTGACAAGGAGGAGGTTGTTCTCCGGATCGACGGCCATGATCGTGAGGTTCTTGACCGTCACCTTTTCGCTACCCATATGTCCCGGCATCCGTTTGCCCGGGAAGATACGGCCCGGGTAGGAGATGGCGCCGCTGGAACCGCCATGCCGATGCATGACCGATGTACCGTGGCTGAACTGCTGGCCGCCGAAGTGATAGCGCTTCATGACCCCGGCAAACCCCTTGCCCTTACTGACGCCCCTGACGTCCACCTTCTCGCCCGTCTCAAACAGATCCACCCTGATCTCCTGCCCAATCTCATACCCGTCCGCCGTCTCGAGGCGAAACTCGCGCAGCGTCCGCCTGGGCTCGAGCTTGTGTTTGTCGAAAAGACCTTTTAGGGGTTTGGACAGCTTATGCGGCTTGATCGCCCCAAAGCCGAGAAGAACGGCAGAGTATCCGTTCTGTTCGGGGGTCCGGACGGCAACGACGGGGCACGGACCCGCCGCGATCACCGTGACCGCCACGGCCTGTCCCTGCTCGTCGAAGATCTGAGCCATGCCAACCTTCTTCCCCAGTATCCCTATACCCATCGTTATATATTCTCCTTTCAGCTCCAGCGCTTTCCTCATTCCCAATTTCCAATCATTCGTATACGTCGTTGTTTTTGCTCGCCTTGCTCGACGTACCTCTTTGTACGCCTTCGCGTCGGCTCGCAAAAGCCGCCTCGTCTACGAACGATTTGAAATTGGAATTACTCCATACCCCCTTAAGGGGCTAAAGTTTGATCTGGATATCGACTCCAGAGGAAAGATTGAGCTGCATCAACGCATCCATGGTCTTCTGCGTCGGTTCGACGATATCGATCAGACGCTTGTGCGTCCTCATCTCAAACTGCTCCCGCGCGTCCTTGTCCTTGTGAGGCGACTTCAGGATCGTCACCTTGCTGATCTCGGTAGGGAGGGGAATGGGGCCGGAAACCCTGGCCCCCGTGCTCTCCGCCGTCTCCGCGATCTGGGCCGCGGACGTGTCGAGAACCCTGTGGTCAAACGCCTTCAGGCGGATACGGATTCTTTTAGCCACTGCCGTGTCCCTCTATGCCCTACTCGAGGATCTTGGTGACGACGCCGGCGCCCACCGTATGCCCGCCCTCGCGGACCGCGAAGCGAAGACCTTCCTCCATCGCGATCGGCACGATCA
>CAUPUB010000061.1:0-13872 GCA_963514535.1 uncultured Fretibacterium sp. | reverse complement strand
AGGACGACCGACCCGTCGCTGACCGTTCATTTTTTCTGAGGCTGCCCCCTCCCGGCCCCGTTCAACGGGAGGATTTTCGGAAAACGAGAGGAGACGATGACCTTGAACACCAATCGACCGTGTGTTCGTCCGCAGAATCGCCTGGACCCGGACGACGGTATGGGGTGGAATGCCTCGGCGCCGGGCCCCTGTCGCGAACCCGGTTTTTTGGGGTACCTCTCCCGTCGGCGGCTCGTTGTTGCCGTTGTCTCCACCCTTGTGGCGAGCGGCATTGCGGCGAGTGCATTCAACCTTTCCGGGCTGTTCAACGAATCCCGGCTTTATTTCTTCGGCATGACGTGTGTCTTTTGGGCATTTGCCTGGGCGGCCTTTCTGTTTCTGCGTTTCAACGAGCGCACCCTGCGGCTCCGTGAGGAAAATCTTTACTTCGCCATCCTGATTTACAAGCTCGCCATCCCTGCCTTCTGTACGCTGTGCTTCAGCATGTTCCGGTTCGTCACCCTCAACAACTCCCTTGTGGCGGAATCCGCACTGGGGGATTACTTCCTCTTTCTTACCCGTGCCCTGTTTGGGCTTGCCTTTGTCCTTTTCTTTTATTGGGCGACGTTCCTGGTCGAATAATCGAGCCCCCTCAGTCGCAAGCAAAGGCCTGCGGCAAAGATTATGGATGTGGAGGATTCAACGGACTTTACGGGAACCATGCTTCATGCTATAAAGGGGTATCCGGGCTGCGAAGGGACGACCCTGCGCAAAACATGGAGCCATATCGTAGAGCCATATATGGACGAATACTTGCGGAGCAGCCGAGGGCGGTTGTTCCGCGTTTTGTTTTCGATGGGCCAATGGGCCAATGTGAAGAACATGAAATGCTTTTCCTGAGGCGGGAAGGGACGGGGTGAGGGATGGGGCAGCCGGATTACTATCAGCTCTTGGGCGTATCCGCCGACGCTTCCGCCACGGAGCTGGAGGCCGCCTACCGGCGGATGACCGCGCTCTTCGGCCCCGATGCGAACCCGGAGCCGTTTGCCGCGAAAATCCATGCCGCGGCCTCGGAGGCATGGCGGGTCTTGAGCGACCCGGCGCGTCGGGAGGCGTACGACCGGCTGCGGAGCGGAACGGCTCCGCAATTCGATGCCGGTTGGAAACGCAATGGCGATGAGGCTGTTTTGAGTGATGAGGCTGTTTTGAGTGACGATTTTGTTTTGGATGTGGAATTCCATGAGGATTCCCCTGGGGAGAACGCACGGTCCGACCGGCCGGGACACCGGGGCGAGGAAGTTCCTTCGTCGAAGCATCATCATGTGTCGGAACATGAGTTTATAAGGGAGAAGGACCTGTTGGAACAGGCTCTCAGTCCGCAGTTCATCATAGTGTTTATTGCGTCGGTCCTCTGCCTGTGGTTGACGCCGTGGCTATGCTACAACGTCCTGTGGCCATCCCGCGGGTTTGGCATGGAGATCGCCCCTTCCAGATCTTTCACGATGGGCATAGCGCTGTCCGCGGCTTTCTGGACAGGGGTGCTGCTGTTGGATCATTTCAGGGCTGCGAAGACGTTTCTGCTGCATACGATGGAGGGAAAAGTGATTACCTACGCGGTATTGTTTGTTCTCCTGTACCTGTTGGCCTTCCGGTATCCCTTCGTTGAGGTTCCCGGAGCCGCCGATGTGGATTGGGATATGGTTTTTATCGGCAGATACTCGAAATACCCGAAGCGTCCCATTTACGACTTATTGAGAGAATGCATTCCCATCTTTTATGCGATTGTATTGAGGACGGGCTGCAGGGTACTGGAAAGACAGGGCGTCCTCAATCATGCAGCGGAGAGGGAGATGGGGGGAAAAGCGGGGTTCGAGCCATGAGCCAGCCGGATTATTATCAGCTCCTGGGCGTATCCGTCGACGCTTCGGCCGCGGAGCTGGAGGCCGCCTACCGGCGGATAACCGCGCTCTTCGGCCCCGATGCGAACCCGGAGCCGTTTGCCGCGAAAATCCATGCCGCGGCCTCGGAGGCATGGCGGGTCTTGAGCGACCCGGTGCGGCGGGAGGCGTACGACCGGCTGCAGAGCAGAACGGCCCCGCAGGGCGGGGAGGGCGTGCTGCCGCCCCCCGATCAGCCGTACCGAGGCGATATGGAGGGCCCCGTATCCCGTCCGGATTCCGGCTTCGACGAGGAGATCCCCTCGTCGAACTACCATTACGTAATCGAGCGCTCCACCAGCGCTGTAAGGGAGAGGACCTTGCTGGAACAGATCCTCTGCCCGCAGTTCATCGTGGTGTTCATCGTGTCGGTCATATGCCTGAGTCTGGCTCCGTGGCTGTGCTACAACGTTTTGTGGCCATCCCGCAAGTTTGGCATGATGATCGACCTCTCCAGGGCTCTTGTGATGGCCGTGGCGCTGTCGACGGTTTTCTGGGTGTGGATAATGTTGTTGAATCACGTTCCCTCTTTTCGGTCCCTGGAGAGATTCCTGTTGTATACCAGGGAGGGAAAGGTGGTTGCCGGCACTGTACTGTTTGTCGTTTTCTTCATTGGGGCCTTCCGATATCCTTTCGTCGAGATCCCCGGGACCGTTGCCAGGGAGAGGAATTGCGGCTGGACTTTTACTGGGCCCCGGCATTCCATTTACGCAGTTTTAGGTAAGGTGCTTCCAACCTATAACATTCTTGTTTTGTGGGTAGGCTATAGCATCTTAAAAAGGCAGGGTATCTTCGATCCTGTGGCGGAGGGGAAAATTGGGGGGTGAATCATGAGCCAGCCGGATTACTATCAGCTCCTGGGCGTATCCGCCGACGCTCCAGTTGCGGAGCTGGAGGCCGCCTACCGGCGGATAACCGCGCTCTTCGGCCCCGATGCGAACCCGGAGCCATTTGCCGCAAAAATCCATGCAGCGGCAACGGAGGCTTGGTGGGTCTTGAGTGACCCGGCGCGTCGGGAGGCGTACGACCGGCTGCGGAGCGGAACGGCCCCGCAGGGCGGGGAGGGCTGGAACGGAACGAACCGGGAGAATGCGCCAGGAATAGGGAATGTGTGGGATACGGAATTTTACGAAGGGCCTCAGGATGAATCGGGATCGTTCACCCTCCCCTGTCATCACGTCATCGAAAAAAACGTCTCGGGCGGGGCGAAGAAACCGCTGTGTTTGAGGCTGCTGGGGGCACTCTGGGCTTCCTGGAAGGATTACATGTTTCCGGGCGGAAAGGACACGCTGGTGCGATGGTGTCTTCTTCTTTTAGCTTCAACTGCCGCTTCGGGGAGGAGCCGTTTTGATGGAGGGCCCTTGAGTTTTTACGAAAAGTTTCTTCTAAGCATTTTTTTTGCCAGCTTTCTCGTTTTTTTGCTGCTGCGTTATGCCATTCCCGCGGTGAATCAGGGGATGGGTCTTCATACGGTTTTGATGGCGTTGCTCTACTGTGGGGCCTGTTATGCTGTGGCGAAACTGACGTATGGGGTGCGACATCCGGGAGAATTCATCGTTTCATTTTTTTACGCGGGATTCCTCCTTTTTCTGGATCCTGAATGATATACCCTGACTATAGAGGGCTTGGGGGCTTCATTAGATTCTTCATCGGGGGAGGCAATCCATATCAAACATGATTTGGTATGAGGAAAACGGAGGGTGTGGGGGATGCTTTTGGCCCACACCCTCCGCTTTCGGAGCTTTTCCCCCAGGGCGCGAGGCTTCGCGCCCAGAGGGCTTTTCATAAAGGTCAGTATTAGTTTCTATCTTTTAGCGCTTTTTTCGTTCTCAGAACACCGCATAGTCGCTGTCCAGCGGGTCGGCGATGAACATGCAGCCTGGGGAGTGTGTGATGGCGAACTCCGGCTTCACCGCCATGATCGCCGCCTGGGGCGTGACGCCGCAGGCCCAGAAGACGGGGAGCTCCCCGGGACGAATCTCCACGGGGTCGCCAAAGTCGGGCTTGCCGATGTCCGCGATGCCGATGGCCCCCGGGTCCCCCACGTGGACCGGTGCGCCGTGCACCGCCGGGAACCGTCCCGTGCAGAGCACCGCCCTCGGCACCAGGGACGTGGGGATCGGCCGCATGGAGACGACCATCGGGCCCCTCAGGCGGCCCGCGGGGTGACAGGGAATGTTGGTGACGAACATGGGGACGTTACAGTCGCACTCGATGTGCCGGATGCCGATATGGGACTGGAGCAGCGCGCCCTCGAAGGAGAAGGAGCAGCCCAGAAGAAAGGCGACGAGGTCGTCCCTCCAGTATTTCGTCACGTCCGTCGGTTCGTCGACGCATTCCCCGTCCTTCCAGACGCGGTAGCGCGGGATGTCCGTCGCGACGTTGGCGCCCGGCGCCACCAGGCGGGGCTCGGTGTCCCCCGGCTCCGTCACGTCCAGAATGGGACAGGGCTTGGGGTTGCGCTGGGCGAACACCAGGAAGTCATAGGCCAGGTCCCTGGGCAGAACCACCAGGTTGGCCTGCACGTGGCCCGCACACATGCCGGAGGTGGGGCGGTCCCATTTCCCCTCCCGGATCATCCGGCGCACGTCCTGCGGACTGTGGTTTGCGTAGTCACTCATCTTAACCATGGTAAAAGTCCTCCTCTCGTGGTTGGGTCATGTTTTGGTCATGGTCTGGACCGGCGTTTCCCATCTCTTTCACTCCTTTCTTTCGCTCCTTTCTTTCGCTCCTTCAATGGAGCAGTATAATGAAACGGATCGGGTCCGGAAGTCCTGTGTCGTCTTGTGTCGAAGAGCGTGAAGGGGGGATAACATGGAGGACCTGTTTGAACAAAGGGTCTCGTTGGGATTTACCTGGCATGGGGATCCTGGAAGGGTGGGGATGCTGCATCCGCTTGCTGACCGTCAGGACGCCCTTTATGCGTTTGTTCGAGAGATTCCTTCGTATGTCGCTTCGACGCTGCGGACCTTCGAGAACATCGAGACGTCGGAGCTCGACGCAAAGATCATCATCGAGTACGGGCGCGGCATCGCGGATATGCCGACGATGGCCATCCGAACGGTGGAAAATTACGGACAGGCGTCCCGCTACCTGTTCGAACGCTTGAAAGGCCGTGGAACCTCCACCTTCTCGCTCGATCTTGATCTGATAAGCAGGCTGCACGGAATCCTGGCTCGGGACGAGGTACGGCATCCCGGCGAGCTGCGCCGGATCCCTGTCCGTATCGAGGAGAGCAGCTATGTTCCTCCGCCGCACACTCAGGTCCCCACGATCCTGGAGCAGGGGCTCGATTTTCTCAATAACGGCGCTCTCCTTATCCCGGAACGTGCGTTTGCGACGTTTCTTTTCCTGTCCCGGGTCCAGCCGTTTGAGAACGCGAACAAGCGCACCGCGGCGCTGTGCATGAATGCCGTCCTGTTGTCGCATGGATACCCGGCGGTTGTCATCGAGGGGCCAACCCGTGATTTTCTGCACTCCATGGCAAGTTTTTACGAGACGGCGGTCGCCGACTCGATGATGGACGAGCTCTTCGATATGGCTGTCCGGCAACACTGCTTTTATGGGGAAAACCTGGAGCGGTCCCCAGGGAAGCTCTGATCTGAGCTCAGCCGCGCAGCGGCCCGACCGCGATGCCCTCCCTCTCCAGCGTTGCGCGCACCGTCCGGGCCATACCGACGGCGTCGGGGTTGTCCCCGTGCACGCAGATGGAATGAGCCTCCAGGCGAAGTTCACTGCCGTCGGCCGCCGTCACGACCCCCTCCTTGACCAGCCTCACCATGCGGGCCGCGGCCTCCTCGGGATCGTGGATGAAGGCCCCCGGCCTGCCGCGTGGAACCAGGGAGCCGTCGGGCATGTAGCCTCGGTCGACGAAGGCCTCCGCGGCGAAGGGGACGCCCGCATCGGCCGATGCGGCCTCGAAGGCGGAGCCCGCCAGCCCCATCAAAATGACGCCCTCCCCCAGCGCGCGCACGGCGCGGGCGATGGCCTCCGCCAACCGGGGGTCCTTGGCCGCCTGGTTGTACATCGCCCCATGCGGCTTCACGTGCTGGAGCTCGATCCCCTCGGAGCGGCAGACGGCGGCCAGCGCGCCCGCCTGATAGAGCGTATAGGCATAGAGCTCGTCCGGCGTGCAGGCCATGCTGCGCCGCCCGAACCCCATCAGGTCGGGATATCCCGGGTGTGCGCCGACGGCCACGCCCGCGGCCCTGGCCGTACGCACGGTCCCGAGCATCACCATGGGGTCGCCAGCATGCCATCCACAGGCCACGTTCGAGGAGGTTATGGACCTCATCACCTCCTCGTCCATGCCCATTCTCCAATCTCCGAAACTCTCACCCAAATCGCTGTTCAGGTCGATGTGCAGATCCGTGAATGCCATCGTGGAAATGCCCCCTTTCAAAGCGTCAAGGCTGCCGTGCTGCCGCTCGTGCACCGGGCCGCCGGCATTGATCGTTCCCCTTCAGATTAGGCATGGTAAAGCGGAAAGTCAAGAGAAAACTTTACTGATTTTCAGTTAAACCAGTTTGAATGTATAATTAAGTGATCTTGTAGAGTGAAAGCACGGTGAATTCCACGGGATGATTTTTTCCTCAGGACGCCGTGCGCACAACCCGTAAGGAGGAATGAAGCATGACGGAACTGCAGAGAAAACGCTCGAAAGGGGAGACAATGAGCATACTGCTCGGTGCGGCCTTCCTGATGGCGACCTCGGCCATCGGTCCTGGTTTCATCACGCAGACGACCGTGTTCACCGAGCGGCTGAAAGCCGCCTTCGCTTTTGCCATCGTGGTCTCGGTCCTCGTGGACATCGTTGTCCAGCTCAATGTCTGGCGCATCCTTGCCGTGTCGGGACTGCGCGGACAGGATGTCGCCAACCGGGTGCTGCCGGGCCTGGGCTATTTCCTGGCCTTCGCCGTGGCGCTCGGAGGCCTGGCTTTCAACATCGGCAACGTCGGCGGCGCGGCCCTGGGGTTCAACGTCATGCTGGGCATGGATCAGAACACGGGGGCCATCGTCAGTGCCGTCGTCGCCATCGCCATCTTCCTGTGGCGCGACCTGGGCAGGGCCATGGACCGGTTTACCCAGGTCCTCGGCCTCGTCATGCTTGCCATGATCGCCTACGTGGTCGTCCGGACCAGCCCGCCCGCGGCCAAGTCCGTGCGCGAGATCGTCAAGCCCTCCGTCATCGACTGGACGACGATCCTGACGCTGGTGGGGGGAACCGTGGGCGGCTACATCACCTTCTCCGGCGCACACCGGATCATCGACGCGGGCATTGTCGGCACGGAGAACCTCGGGCGCATCAACCGGGGCTCCCTGAACGGAATCCTGATCACGGGCATCATGCGTTTTTTGCTGTTCATGGCGGTTTTGGGGGTCGTCGTGACCGGCGTGAAGCTCGACCCCTCAAACCCGGCCGCGGACGCTTTCCGCATCGCGGCGGGCGAGGTGGGGTACAGGATATTCGGTATCATCCTCTGGTCCGCGGCGATCACCTCCGTGGTGGGCTGTTCCTATACCTCCGTCTCCTTCCTGCGCACGCTGTTCGGCTTTGTCGAGCGCTACTACCGGTATTGGATCATCGGGTTCATCCTGGCCTCGACGATGGTCCTGACGCAGGTGGGACGTCCCGTGACGCTGCTCGTCCTGGCGGGCTCCATCAACGGAATGATCCTGCCGCTCTCGTTGGCCTCCATGCTTCTGGCCGTGCACCGCAGGGACATCATGGGCCAGTACCGCCATCCCGTCTGGCTCACCGTCCTGGGGTGGGTTATGGTCGCCTTCACGGTCTGGATGGCCTGGGGCGCTCTGCAGGGGCTCGGCAAGCTGTTCGGTCGATGAGCTGCGTTTTCTGAAATTCGGCATGGGGGCGAAGCCGCCATGTCCACTTCGTAATCAAGTTCTCCAGGAGGGATGTCCCATGACCGGCTCCATCGCCCCGCGCATCCTTCACGCGGGGGAAAGCTGTCTCGTCGTCGAGTTCGGCAGCGCCATCGACCTGGGCGTGAACGCGCGGGTCCAGGCCCTGAGGAAGAGGGTCGAGGCGTCGCCCTTCCCCGGATTCGTCGAGGCCGTGCCTACGTACCGTTCGCTCGCGGTCTGTTTCGACCCGCTCCGCGCGCCAGAGCCGGACCTGCTCGAAAGGCGGCTGCTGGAGATATCCGAGGCGCCGCTCGAGGCCGGCCCTTCGATTGGCGGGAGGATCCTCGTGCCCGTCTGCTACGAGGGGGACTTCGCCCCCGACCTCGGCCGGGTCGCGGAGCACACGGGGCTTTCTCCCGATGAGGTGGTCCGCCGCCACAGCGGGGCCGAATGCTACTGCTACATGCTGGGGTTCACGCCCGGGTTTTCCTACCTCGGGGGGATGGACGCGACGCTCGAGACCCCGCGGCTGCCGGAGCCGAGGGAGAGGATCCCCGCCGGATCGGTGGGAATAGCCGGGAGGCAGACGGGCATCTACCCGATCGATAGCCCCGGAGGCTGGAACCTGATCGGGCGGACGCCGCTCCGGCTTTTCGACCCCGACCGGCCCGTTCCGATCTTCCTGAGCGCGGGGATGTGGGTGCGCTTCGTCCCGATCCCCATGGGGGACTTCGAACGCCTGGAGTGCGACGCCGCGCGGCCGGACTGGAAGCCCGACATCGTGGGGGAGGTGGAGGCGTGATGCGCCTGTCGGTAGGGAGCCCGGGGATGTTCACCACCATCCAGGACTTGGGGCGGTACGGCTGTCAGTCTCGGGGCGTCCCTGTGGCGGGGGCCCTGGACGGTCCCGCGCTGCGGCTGGGCAATATCCTGCTGGGCAACGACGAGGGGGCCGCGGCCCTCGAGATCACCGTGCTGGGCCCGGCCCTTCGGGTCAAGGAGGGAGAGGGGTGCGTCGTCGTCACCGGCGCCGATGTCGGCCTCACCCGCAACGGCGCGGCGCTCGATACCTGGCGGGTCCATCGCGTGGCAGCCGGCGACACGCTGGCGTTCGCCGCTCCGTCGTCGGGGGCGCGGGCGTATCTGTGCGTCAGCGGGGGGTTCGATGTCCCGTTGGTCATGGGAAGCTGCTCCACCTACGTGCGGGGCCGGTTCGGCGGCCACGAGGGAAGGGCCCTGAGGGCCGGGGACGTGCTGCGGACCGGGGCCCCGGATGTCCTTTGGGCGGACTCCGAGGGGCTGGCCCTGCCTGTCGGCCTGCGTCCGGTACGAGACGCCTCGGCGCCGCTGCGCGTGGTGAT
Source organism: uncultured Fretibacterium sp. (assembly GCA_963514535.1). Lineage (GTDB taxonomy): Bacteria > Synergistota > Synergistia > Synergistales > Aminobacteriaceae > CAJPSE01. Next base: position 4,730 of record CAUPUB010000061.1, on the reverse strand, counting down.
GGGCCCCCAGGACGATGCCTTTACGCCCGAGGGAATCGAGGCGTTCCTGAGCTCGGAGTACACGGTTTCCGCCTCGGCCGACCGCATGGGGTACCGTCTGGAGGGGCCGGTCGTGAAACACCGCGAGGGTGCCGACATCGTATCGGACGCTGTCGCTCTGGGCAGCGTCCAAGTGCCCGGCCACGGTCAGCCCATCGTGATGCTCGCCGACAGGCAGACGACGGGGGGGTACACGAAGATTGCGACGGTCTGTGCCGTGGACGTACCGGTCCTGGCGCAGCGGCTTCCAGGACAGAGTGTCCGCTTTGCGCGTATTTCCGTGTCCGAGGCCCTGAGGCTGCTTCGGGACGAGGCCCGGCTTTACGGGGAGGCGCGGCGGCTGCGCGCGGCGTGGCGAACGCGTCCTGGTACGATGTCCCCGGCATCGGGGAGCGGGCTGTCACGGGAGTGCGGCCGGATGAAGCTGACGGTGGACGGTGTGCTTTACGCGGTGGAGTGGGAGCGGCTGCCGTAGCGGGCCGAGTTGGTCGCTTATAAGCGAGAAAGCAAATCTATGGAAATACTGATTTAATCAGCGCTTCCATAAAACTCCCCGTGGGAGGGTCCCGACCGGAGTCCCTTCTCACGGGGAATCGTTTTGTCCCCTTTTTAGAAGTTCAAAAGGCGAGAGGTTCAAACGGCGGCGACGCGCTCTCCGATCCTGCCGGACAGGGTTCGGACCTCCTGCGCGTCCGCCTCGAAACCGGAGCGCCCCATCAGTCCATAGGTATAGTTTTTGCCCTGCTCGACCCCGGGCTGGTCGAACGGGTCCACCCCCATGAGGTAGCCCGTCAGGGCCGTTACGTACTCGTAGAACTGGATGAGCGCCCCCAGCCGGAGGGCGTCCAGGGTTGGGATGGAGAGCGAGACGACGGGACGTCCAACCTTGTGCAGCGCCGCTGCCGTGGCCTCGGCCTCGAAGTTCCTCAGCGTGTCCATCGATTTTCCGTACAGGTAGGAGAGCTTGTCGAAGGATTTTTCCGACGCGGCGGGCAGGGCGATGTCCCCCTTGCCCTGGTCCAGGGTGAGGATGGTGTAGAACTTGTCGTCCGGCCCCGAGGTGTAGAGCTGGATCTGCGAGTGTTGATCGATGGCGCCCAGGGCGCGCACGGGCGTGGACCCCTTGCCGTCCTTGCCCAGGGACTCGCCCCAGAGCTGCGCGAACCACTCCCCGAATCGCTCCAGGGGGTCGGCGTAGGCCATCAGGACGTTGATGTTGCGCCCTCGGTCCATGTGCATGAGATTGAGCCCAGCCAGGATCCAGGCCGGGTTCTCCAGGACCGAGGCGGACCGGCTCAGCCGCGCGTCGAGCTCGCGGGCCCCCTGCAGGAGCTCCTTGCAGTCGATGCCGAGCGCCCAGGCCGAGAGGAGCCCAACGCAGGACAGGACGGAAAAACGTCCCCCGACGTCCTCGGGAAGCACCAGGCTCTTACACCCGGTCTCCTCGACGAAGGGACGGAGGATCCCCTTCTCCTTGTCCGTCACCACGACGACCCGTTCACGGGCCGATGCCTCTCCCAGCGTGTCCCTCAGCTTCTCCCAGAAGAAAAGAAAATTCGCTGCCGTCTCCGCCGTGCTTCCCGATTTGCTGACGACGACGACGGCGGTGCTCTCCGGATCGATGAGGTCCCAGATGGCGCGGTTCTCGGCGGAGTCCACGTTGTCGGCCATAAAGAAGCGCGGCGCGTTACGCTTCGAGGCGGGTAGCTCGTTCCAGAAGGAGGGGAGGAGGGCGTTGTGGAGCATGAGGTTGCCCAGCGCGGACCCCCCGATTCCCACCTGGACGATCGATTCGCGGGTGGCCAGCCATCGGGCCAGTGTCTGGATGGCATCGACGTTGCGCCCTGGGAGGTCCATCCATCCAAAACCCTGCCTGCCCGCGGCCGCGTTTTCCCGCAGCCAGGTATCCCCCGCCCGGAGCCTGGGCGTCAAAGCGTCGATATCCGCAAAGGCGACAGCTCTGTCCCCTCCCGTGAGTGCCGCGCCGTAGGCCAGCGACAGCAAGGATCTTTCCTGCATTGGGACCCCTCCTCGTCTGGATCGAAATCATCATCAAAAGAATTGCGAAAGAATGCGTTTGTCGCTCCTCGCCGGAGCCCGCTCGTTCAACGGAAGAACCGTATTTTACTTTTGTATCTTAGCATAATCGAGGCCGAAAAACAGCCGCAGGAGTACGCCATGCTCAAGATTAGAAGAAATTATATCTCGTTGAGTTATATTTTCGCCGCACTTGAAATATTTCTGCCTTCATTTCTGCCTTCATACATTTCTCCGCCCTTCATAATTCATTGAAAGGAGTCGTTTCGTCGGAACGATTTACCCCGTTTCCCCCGCCCTTCCGCCTTTTCTTCCGAGTGAAAAGAGCGGGCGGGAGAATCTTGTCTTATTGCGAAAAAAGGCTTATCATGAAGGGGAGGGATTGTGGGGCTCCATTCTGTTCGACAGAAAAAATTGAAGTTGAGAAATTAAGGTCCAGAAATTGAGATCCGGAAATTGAGGTTCGGAAAAAAGATGAAACCCGGCGGGCGTTCTTCTTCCATCGGGACGTCAAGCGTCGGGATGTCAAAAATCTTTTGCAAGGGGAATGCGGACGCACCGCGGCGGAAGTTTCCATCCAGTGAGACTTCCCGGGAGACTTCCCTTCCGGAGGCTTGAGTTTCCGGTGCGTCTTCGTTCTGGAGCAGAAGGCGCGCCATTGTAAGAAATACCTTTATTTCACTATCGCGAGGGGGAAGGTTATTTGCATACGATTCTGGAAAAAAGGCAGCTCTCTCATGACCTTGAGAGGGGGCAGAGCGTCTACTACTTCAAGGTGACGGCGCCGGAGATCGCGCGGAACCGCAAGGCGGGGCAGTTTATCATCTTCCAGATCGATCGGGACCTGGGAGAGAGGGTGCCTTTGACCATCGCGGACGCCAACGCGGAGGAGGGCTGGATCGCCATCGTGTTCCAGACGGTGGGGGCGACGACGCTCAAGCTGTCGCAGCTCAAGGTGGGCGACGAGATCCCCGTCATCCTTGGGCCTCTCGGAAGCCCCACCCACATCGAGAAGGTGGGGACGGTGGTTTGCGTGGGCGGCGGCATCGGCGTCGCGCCTATGTACCCCATCGTGCAGGCCCACAAGAGGGCGGGCAACAAGGTCATCGCCATCATCGGGGCTCGGTCCAAGGACCTGGTCATCTTTGAGGATGAGATGCGGGCCATCGCGGACGAGGTGATCGTCGTCACGGACGACGGCACCTATGGACGCAAGGGCCTGGTGACCGATCCGCTGAAGGAGCTCTGCGAGGGCAAGGAGGGGCACGACCTGCCCAACGAGGTGGTCGCCATCGGGCCTCCCATCATGATGAAGTTCTGCGTGGCCACCGCGAAGCCCTTCGGCGTTCCCATCACCGTATCCCTGAACACGATCATGATCGACGGTACAGGTATGTGCGGCGGCTGCCGCGTCTCCGTCGGGGGCGAGACGAAGTTCGTCTGCGTTGATGGCCCGGAGTTTGACGGTTACAAGGTGGACTTCGACAACATGATGACGCGCATGGGGGCGTTTCGCTCCAGGGAGCAGGAAGAATACCACAAGTGCCGCGTCGGCTTGGACGCGAAGGCGGGGGCATGACGATGGAACACAAGACGACCGAAATGTTGGAGAAAGAGGCCGAGAAGCTCTGGGGCGGGATCCAGGGCAAGACGCTGACCCCCAAGGACAGGGCGGCCATTCCACAGCAGGAGATGCCGTCTCGGGATCCGATCAAGAGGGCCCGTGAGATGGGGGAGGTGGCACTGGGCTACACGGAGACACAGGCCAGGGTCGAGGCGGAACGCTGCCTGAACTGCAAGAATCAGCCCTGCGTGAAGGGCTGCCCCGTGGGGGTCCACATTCCGGACTTCATCTCGCACATCCAGAAGGGCGATTTTAAGGCCGCTGTGGACACCATCAAGGAGACGAACCTCCTTCCTGCGATCTGCGGTCGCGTCTGCCCCCAGGAGAAGCAATGCCAGAGTTTCTGCACGGTGGGCAAGATGCTGAAGTCCGTCGAGAAATCCGTCGCGATTGGGCGCCTGGAGCGCTTCGTGGCGGACTGGGAGCGAAACAACAACAAGACTACCGTCCCCACGCCGGCCGCTCCGACGGGCAGGAGGGTCGCCGTTGTCGGTTCCGGCCCGGCCGGGTTGACCGTGGCGGCGGACATCCGCAGGGCGGGACACGACGTCACGGTCTTCGAGGCGCTCCAGAAGCAGGGCGGCGTGATGGTCTACGGCATTCCTGAGTTCCGCCTTCCGAAGGAGATCGTGGCCAAGGAGGTCGAGAACCTCAAGAAGATGGGCGTGAAGTTCGAGACGAGCTTCCTGGTGGGACGTACGGAGACCCTGGAGCAGCTCCTCGATGTCGAGGGGTACGACGCCGCCTTCGTCGGGACGGGCGCAGGCCTCCCCAAGTTCCTGAACATCGAGGGAGAGAACCTCACCGGCGTCTTCAGCGCCAACGAGTACCTCACCCGCGCCAACCTGATGAAGGCCTACGACACGGAGGGGGCGGACACCCCGCTCTATCAGGCGAAGCGCGTGGCTGTCTTCGGCGGCGGTAACGTCGCGATGGACGCGGCCCGCATGGCCTATCGCCTCGGCGCGGAGAAGGTCTACTGCGTCCACCGCCGCACCCGTGCGGAGATGCCGGCCCGCGCCGAGGAGGT
>CAUPUB010000060.1:0-13926 GCA_963514535.1 uncultured Fretibacterium sp. | reverse complement strand
TGGAATTGTCTTTTTCCGAACTCTACACTAAAATATTTGAAGGTGGCGCAGTATAGCCCTCACGCAAGGAGGACATGTCCGTGAGTGAAATCGACGAGCGTTCAAGGGAACTGATCAAGACACGTATCATCAACAAAATGAAGGAGATAAAATCCTTCCCTCAATTTGTGGTGGAGACGCTGCGAAAGCTCAACGACCCTACCAGCAGCGCGTCGGACGTCGCTCAAAGCCTCTCCCGTGACGAAGGGTTGGTTCTGCGCATCCTGAAGCTGGCGAACTCCGCCGCCTACGGGATGACCCGCCATATGTCGAGCATCTCCGAGGCGATAGCGCTCCTGGGCTACAAGACCGTCAGCAACATCGTCCTGGCGGCGACGGTGTACTCCGTCATGGACAAGGGGCTCTCGGGCTACGCCCTGGACCGCGGGGAGCTGTGGCGCCACTCCCTGACCGTGGCCTACGCCTCCCGCTACATCGCTGAGGTCACGAGAAAGGTCTCCCCCGAGGAAGCCTATGTTGGAGGGCTTCTTCACGATATCGGAAAGGTCGTCCTCAACGACTACGTGCGCTTTGGATACGGCATCATCGTCAAGATGGTCGAGGAGGAACAGATCCCGTTTACGGAGGCGGAGCTCCGGGTGCTGGGGTTTGACCACGCCATGGTGGGGGAGATCCTGGTGGAGCGATGGGACCTTCCCAAGGGATACCAGTGTGCCGTCGCCTATCATCACAGGCCAAACGAGCTCCCGGAGGAGTTTGCGGAGTTCCAGCCGCTGTTGGACGTCGTCAGCGTGGCCAACTCCATGTGCCTGATGCTGGGGATCGGCATCGGGGCGGACAGCATGCAGAACTACATGTTCCCCGAACCGCTGGAGCGGCTGGGCATCACGAACTTCGAGGGCCTGATGTCGGACCTCGTGGACTTTGCGAGCAAGGCCACGGAGGAGATGGCGGACATGCGGGGGTTCTGAGCGTGTCCTTCGTCGTCGCCATCGATGGACCGGCCGGGGCGGGGAAGAGCTCGGTCGCGAAACGGCTGGCACGCCGGCTCTCCGTCCGCTACCTCGATACCGGGGCGATCTATCGCGCCATAGCCCTTTTTCTGGATCGGCGAGCTATCCCGCCCGAGGATACGGAAGCCCTCCGGACGGTCCTCAAGGACATCGCCATAGAGCTGAGGGACGGGGAGGTCCTTCTGGACGGAGAGGACGTGAGCGCCGCGATCCGCACGCCTCATGTGGACGGGATCGTCTCGGCCTATTCAGCCTTGGGGTGCGTCCGGGAGGCGCTGCTGGATCTCCAGCGAGGGCAGAGACAATATGGTTCCTTGGTCGTGGAGGGGCGTGATGTGGGAAGCGTGGTTTTTCCCGATGCGCCCCTGAAATTTTTCATGACGGCCTCGCCGGAGGCCCGGGCTCGCCGCCGCTGCCTCGAGTTGCAGCGAAGGGGGGAACCCGTGCCCTTTGAGGATGTCCTGTCCCAGATACGCGCACGGGACCGTTTCGACAGCACCCGGGCGATAGCCCCTCTGACGCAGCCCGAGGATGCCGTCCTCGTCGATACCTCGGAGATGACGGAGGACGAGGTTCTGGAATATCTGGAGCGCCGCGTCCGGGATGCGCTGGAGCCGGAGGGGAGGGAGGAAGCCCCGTGAAGCCCAATCCGCTCTTCTACTGGCTGGCCCGAAGTGCCTTCCGTCTCATCCTGAGGGTTTACAATCGCTGTTCCGTCCGTTGGCTGGAGGACCTCGACCCGGACGAGAGGGTGGTCGTGGCCTGCAATCATGCCAGCAACCTCGACCCCATCGTCGTGGGGTCGTTTTTCCCCAGGCGCCTCCGCTACTTCGCCAAGGAGGAGCTCTTCCGCTCGTGGTTTCTGGGAACCTCCATCCGTGCCCTCGGCGCCGTTCCCGTTTCCCGGGCGGACAACGCCTCAGCCGCGGGCGCCCTGAAGGGGTTCATGAAGCTCTACCGCGAGGGAAGCGACATCCTGATCTTTCCCGAGGGGGGGCGTTCCCCGGACGGGCGCCTCCAACCCCTGGAGGCGGGCGTCGCCCTGATCGCCGCCAGGGAGCGCGCCCCGATCCTGCCGGCCTTCATCCACGGCAGCTTCGACGCCATGCCCACGGGCTCCCATTTCGTCCGCCCGTCGAAGATCGTCCTGACCTTCGGGCGGCCTCTGCGCTTTCCCGCGGAGGTCTATGAGAGCAGGGGCGGCAGGGACATCATTATGGGGGCGTTGACGGACGCCATGAGGGCCCTTGAGTCGGCGTCGTCCTGAGCGGGGGCCGGGGACTCCCCGCTCGGGGGCGATCCTGGTGGGGCTCTCCCTTCCGGACCGGGAGGGGGAGCCCGTGGATTCCCTCGACGAGCTGGCGCTGCTGCTGGGGTCCCTGGGCATTGAGACCTTGGGGAGCGTCGTGCAGCGCCGGGAGTCTCCCGACCCCGCCTGCCTGATCGGCAGGGGCAAGGCAGAGGAGGTCCGCCTGTTCTGCCTCTCGCGGGCGGCCCGTTACGTCGTCGTCGACGAGCGGCTTTCCCCCGTGCAGAAGAGCACGCTGGAGAAGCTCACCGGGGCGACGGTCTGGGACCGGCCGTTCGTCATCATGAAGATCTTCGAGCGAAGGGCGGTTACGGCGGAGGCACGCCTCCAGGTGGAGCTGGCCCTGACGCGCTACGAGCTCCCTCACCTGAAGGGACTGGGACTCCAGATGTCCCGGACGGGGGCGGGGATCGGGACGCGCGGGCCCGGCGAGACGGAATTTGAACGCCACCGCCGCCGCCTGGAGCGGCGCGTGCGCGAGATCTCCAGGAAGCTGGAGAACGTGAGGAGGCAGCGCCGTCTCGTCCGGGATCGGCGGAAGAAACGGGGGATCCCGACGGTGTCCCTGGTCGGGTATACGAACAGCGGAAAGTCCACCCTGCTGAAGGCCCTCTCCGGGGACGCATCGATCCTCGCGGAGGACCGGCTTTTTTCCACGCTGGACACGTCGGTGCGGCGTATCGTCCTCCCGGGTGGGGGCGCGGTGCTGTTCTCGGACACCGTGGGGTTCATCCGGAATCTGCCCCCTGCGCTGGTGGCCGCTTTCCGCGCCACGCTCGAGGAGATTCGCGAGGCGGAGCTCCTGCTGTTGCTGCTGGACGCCTCCGACCCCGAGGCCATGTCCACCTATGAGGTGATCCTGGACACGCTGACGGAGATCGAGTGTCGGGAGCTCCCCCGCCTGCTGGTCCTGAACAAGCTGGATGCTGTCCCTCCGGAGGAGGCGGAGAGCCTGGCTCTGGCCCTGAGGGCGAAGGGCGAGGACGTCTTGGGGATCAGCGCCCTGCAGGGGACCGGGCTCCGGGGACTTCTGATGTCTGTGGAGCGGGAGCTGGCCTCCCGCAGCGAATGGTTTACGCGCCCGGCGTCCTTCGATGCGCTGCGCTTTCCAGGGAGCTGACTCTTGGTTTTTTTCAGGATCTTCGGTTTTTGTTTTGGGACAAATAGAGATAGACGGAGGTCGCGATGTTTTTAAGCATGACGGGATTCGGCCGTTCCTCCCGGGATTTCCCCTGGGGGGTCGTGACGCTTGAGCTGACGTCGGTCAACCATCGGTATCAGGATTTCTCGGTGCGGCTTCCCCGTGAACTCGCCTCGCTGGAGAGCTGGATGGTCGCCTCCCTTCGTTCTGCCATAAGGCGCGGCAAGGTGAGGCTTTCCGCGGAGATCGCCTGGAACCCCGGGGCACGGAGCCCGGTGCTGGACGAGCGGGCCCTCCTCTCCTGTTTCGAAAAGGTCCAGGCCCTGTCGAAGGGGATGGGGCTTTCGGCGCCCTCCGACCTGACGGCGTTCCTGTCCGTCCCGGGGGTCTGTGACATGCCCGATGCCACGAGGGGAGCGGAGCTCGACACCGAGGCGTGGAACGAGCTGCTGGACGAGGCCGTCGCCTCCCTGATGGAGATGAAGCGCTCGGAGGGGGCCAAGCTGCTGGCCGTCGTCGAGGAGGAGCTGAGGGCCTTCGAGGGTGTATCGGCACTCCTTGCCGAACGGTGGAAAGCGGCCTCGGATGGGGCCATCGAGGCCCTCAGGGCCCGAATCGAGAAGGTCGTGGAGCGCTTTGGACTGGGACTCGACGACGGACGGCTCGCCCAGGAGGTCTCCCTCATGGCCGACCGCTGGGACGTCTCGGAGGAGCTGGCGCGCCTCGCCGCCCATATCGCCAAGTTCCGTCAGACGGCCGGGGGCGGGGAATCCGAGGGACGTAAGCTGGACTTTCTGATCCAGGAGATGAATCGCGAGGTCAACACGATGGGCTCCAAGGTTGGGGACGCCGAGTTTCGGTGGGGGGTCGTCGAGGCGAAATCGTGCCTCGAGCGGATCCGGGAGCAGATACAGAACGTGGAATGAGATGAAATTTGGAATAAGATGAAATTTGAAATGAGATGAAATTTGGGATGACGGGGATCGAGAAACGATGAAGGCGAGGAAAAGGGGAACGCTTTTTGTCCTCTCGGGGCCCAGCGGCGTCGGCAAGGGGACACTGCGGGCCCGTGCGCTGGAGGACATCGAGGGGCTGACCTACTCCGTCTCCTGTACGACGCGCTCTCCCCGGCCCGGGGACCGCGAGGGGGTGGACTACCGCTTCGTCTCCGAGGACGAGTTTTCGAGGATGGTGGAGCAGGGGCAGTTTCTGGAGTACGCCAAAGTCCATGGAGGCCCCCGCTACGGGACCCTGAGGGAGGACGTCGAACGCGAGCTGGACGCGGGCCGGGACGTGCTTCTGGAGATCGACGTCCAGGGGGCCCTGCAGGTTCGCTCCCTCGTCCCCGACGCTGTCACGATCTTCGTCCTTCCCCCCTCGGAGGAGGAGCTGGAGCGCAGGCTGCGGGGACGCCGTACCGAGACGGAGGCGGAGCTCAGGGCCCGGCTGGAGAGCTCCAGGCGGGAGCTGGAGGAGGCCCCGAAGTATGACCATGTCCTGGTGAACGATGATCTGGACGAAGCCTCGGCGGCCCTCAGAAAAATGGTGATGGATTCTAGGGAAGGCAGGTTGCGGAGATGAAGTTTTACGACCTCGACGCGCTCGAGAATAAATGCGGGACCGACAACAAGTATGAGATCACGGCTCTGGTGGCGGCCAGGGCCCGGTGGCTGAGCGAGCATAAAACGGTGGAGGAGGACCTTTCGGTTAACGAGAAGTATCTATCGATGGCCCTGCTGGAGTTCGAGACGGGGAAGATCCCCGAGGGGTGGACGAACCGGATCCCCGAGGCATCGGGTGTCGAATGATCGGCTGGAAGCGGGCCCGGCGAATCCTGCTCTGTGTGACGGGGGGCATCGCCGCGTACAAGATCCCGGAGCTGGTCAGCCGGCTGCACGGGCTGGACTGCGAGGTGGAGATCCTCATGACGCGTGCCGCGGAACGGCTCGTCAGCCCTCTTGCGCTCTCCACGCTGTCGGGGCGCCGGGTCTGGCGCCAGGACGATTTCCTCTCCTGCGAACGAGGGTTCGAGATCCCGCATATAAGGCTGGCTGATTGGGCGGAGGTCGTCGTCGTCGCCCCCTGTACGGCTGATACTGCTTCGGACCTGGCCCACGGAAGGGGAGAGAGCCTGGTCTCGTCGGCTTTGCTTGCCGCGAGGGTCCCGGTCCTCCTGTTCCCTGCGATGAACGTACACATGTTCGAGCACCCCGCGACGCAGCAGAACCTGCGTGTCCTGTCGGAGCGGGGAGTTCGCGTGGTCGACCCCGCTTTCGGCTCTCTGGCCTGCGGTTACGAGGGTAAGGGGCGGTTGCCGGAGACGGACCTGATCCTGGAGGAGCTGTTCCGTGCCCTGGCCCCGAAACGGGACATGGAGGGCGTCCGTCTTCTGGTAACCGCGGGGCCGACCCGGGAGTACCTCGACCCGGTTCGCTACCTCTCCAACCCCAGCACGGGCCGGATGGGGCTCGCCATGGCCCGCACGGCGTGGTATCGCGGCGCCGAGGTGAAGCTGGTTCTGGGGCCGGTGGAGGAGACGGGGACGCTCCATGGGTTGGAGGTTCGCCGCGTTGTCTCGGCCCTCGAGATGTACGATGCGGTCATGGAGGGGGCGGACTGGGCCTCCTGCGTGGTCAAGGCCGCCGCGGTGGGCGACTATCGCGCCAAGGACCGTTCCGACCGCAAGATCAAGCGGGAGGGGCGGGAGACGGTCTCCATCGAGCTCGAGCAGAACCCGGACATCGCGGCGGAGGTCGGGCGGCGCAAGAGGCCGGGGCAGGTCCTGATCGGTTTCGCGGCGGAGACCGACGACCTTCTGGAGAACGCACGCGCGAAGATGGAGCGGAAGGGCCTGGACCTGATCGTGGCCAACGACGTGTTGGCGCCCGGGTGCGGGTTCGGGTCGGATACCAATACGGTGCGCGTGCTTTCCCGCGATGGGGAGACGGTCCTCTCGGGAAGCAAGGAGGAGGTCGCCGACGGGGTCTGGGATCTCGTTGCGGGACGGGGCCTGTTTTAGTTGGACTGTCGCGTCGACGTCGTCGTCCCCGGCCCCTGGTGGACCCCTCTGACCTATGCCGCGGAGCGTCCCTTGCCGACCGGGGCCCGGGTTCGGGTCCCCCTGGGACGGGGTGCGCGCGTGGGGTTCGTGCTGGGCCCCGCGGAGGGGAAAACGCCGCCGAAGAATCTGAGGCCCGTCGCCGAGCTCCTGGACGAGGGGAACATCCTGGGGGGCGATCTGTGGGACCTGGCCCGCTGGATGGGGAGGGCCTTTCTCTGCGGAACCGGCCAGGCCCTGCAGGCGATCTGTCCCGGTGAGCTCCTGAGAGGGGAGCCCGCCCCGTCGGCGGATGGCCCGGAATCATCCGGGTCCGTTTTGAGGGAGTCCTCCTGTTTCGATCCGCGGGATGAGGTGCGGACCGAGCTCTACGTGGAGCGGCTGGAACGGGGAGGACGGACGCTGATCCTCTTTCCCGAGAGACGGATGGCCAGGGTCTTTTTCGATCGTCTGCCCCCGGAGATTCGGGCCGAGGCCGTCCTGTGGCCCTCCACGGGCGGAAAGCGGCTCTGGAGGGCCTGGAGGGAGGTTCGGGAGGGGCTTTTCCGCATCGTCGTCGGGGGGCCGGGAGGGGTCTTTGCCCCGCTCGTGCCGGAGATGATCGTCGTGGACGACGAGTCGAACCCCGGTTATATCGCTCAACGTCCTCCGCGGGTGTCGGCCCGCAGCCTGGCGGGGCATCGGGCCGCCTGCCTGGGGGCGGAGCTCTTCCTGGGCGGGCGGATGCCCTCCTCCAAGACGTTTTTGAGGACCTCGCCCGAGTGTCGCGTGTTGCCTGGACGGCGATGTATCATTTTTGCCGACATGCGCCGATCTCTCAGCATGGAGACACGGGGTGTCGAGGGGGTGCTCCCCCTGACGGTGTCCCTTTTGGAGAGGACGCGCACGGTCCTGGGGGAGGGGAGGAGTGCCCTCTGGATCCTGGACCGCCGCGGTGAGGCGGCCGAGGTTTACTGCTCGGACTGCGGTACCCCCGTGACGTGTCCCCGGTGCGGAGGGATCATGCGTGCCGAGGGGAATGGTGGGCTGCGGTGTGTCCGCTGCGGCGCTGGAGAGCCCCTCGAACGTCTCTGTTCCGTCTGCCGTGGCGCCCTGTGGATGGGACGGCGGCCCGGGCTCGAGGCCCTGGCCGAGATTGCGGGACGCCTCATCCGCGGCTATCCGGTCCTCCCGAGCGAGGAGGCAGAGCACGGGAAGGGGAGCGGTGCGTCCCTGATCCTGGGGACACGCGGCGCTCTGGCGCTCTGCGATAAGCTGGATGTGGGGCTGGCCGCCTGGCTGGACCTGGAGGCCGAGCTTCGGAGGCCCGAGTACGGCGCGCGGTTCCAGGTCTTCAGCATGCTTTGGGAGTCCTGTTGGCGGGGCCGCCCGGCGAGGGAGCGCCTCGTGTTGGTCCAGAGCCGCCGTTCCGGGGCCGCGTGGCGGGATATCCTGGCCCGGGGCTGGGGGGGGTTCTGGCGCGACGAGCTGGACAGCCGCAGGGAATTGGGGCTTCCCCCGTTCGGGGTGCTGGTGCAGATCGAGCCATCCCGTGGCGGGGACCGCGGGGAGCTCCTCCGTACCCTGGAGGATGCCGGTTTTTTCGTCATGGACCCTGGGGAGCCCGACCTGCCCCTTTGGGTGAGCGTGGCTTCCACGGAGGCTTTGGGGCAGGTCCTTGCGCCCCGTTTTGGGATCGGGCATTCTCGTGAGGGGTTTCCAACCGTGACCGTGTGGGCGGAGTGACCCTGGGGCGAGGGGAGGGCCGTTCCCCGTGAGGAGGGAGGACGATGCAGGATTGGCGTTCGGCGGCCCGTGATATGGTGGAGTCCCAGCTGATCCCCCGGAACATCTGGAACGAGAAGGTTCTGGAGGCCATGGCCTCGGTTCCGCGGCACCTTTTCGTCCCGATCCGGTATGCGGAGGACGCCTACATCGACAGGCCGCTGCCGATAGGGAGACGGCAGACGATCTCCCAACCCTATATGGTGGCGAAGATGACGGAGCTCCTGGAGGCGGAGAAGGGGATGAAGGTCCTGGAGATCGGGACCGGATCGGGATACCAGTCAGCGGTCCTGGCCTCCATGGGGCTCGACATCTGGTCGGTGGAGCGCGTTGACCTCCTGGCGAAGCGGGCGCAGAAACTCCTTTCCGACATGGGGTTCGGCGTGAGGGTCTTTCACGGAGACGGGCGCCTGGGTTTTGCGGGGGCCGCGCCCTTTGACCGTGTCATCGTTACGGCGGCCTCGAAGCGCGTCGAGCCGGCGTGGGAGGACCAACTGGCGCCGGGAGGGCGCCTGGTCGTACCGCAGGACGTGATGACGGGAGGCCAGAGGCTCCTCGTGCGTCGCAAGGGGGATTCCGGGTACGTGGATACCTGGTATGATTATTGCCGTTTCGTCCCCCTGCTGGAGGGAAAGGACGACAGGGGGGCGCCGCTCTAGCGGCGTTTGTGTTGTTATGGGAATTAAATGTTTCGTTTTTAAGGAGTTATCGTTTGATGAAACTCAGGACTCTGGCCTTGGGTGGCATGGTTGCCGCCCTGTATGCCGCTTTGACCGTGCTCCTCGCTCCGCTCTCCTATGGGCCGGTCCAGTTTCGTTTCTCCGAGGGGCTGACGCTTCTGCCCTATTTCCTTCCGGAGGCGGTTCCGGGGTTGGCCGTGGGCTGCCTGATCGCCAATCTGTTTGGAGGGTACGGGGCGGTTGATGTGATCGTCGGGACGGGGGCGACATTGCTGGCGGCGGTACTGACGCGCCGGATGCCCTGCCTCTGGATGGCCGCGCTGCCTCCGGTGCTGGTGAATATGCTGCTGATCGGAGGAATGTTGCACGTCCTCCTTGGAACCCCTCTCATGGCGACCTGCCTGTACGTCGGGCTGGGCGAGGCGGGGGCTTGTTTCCTGATAGGGCTCCCCCTGATGCGTTCGCTCGAGAGGCGCGGCATCCTGAGACGGGATGCGGGGGGAAGCGTACGGTAAAAGGGGGAAGGGGTATGGACAGCTTCAAAAATTATTACTCGATCTTGAACGTCTCCGAGACGGCCCCTCACGACGAGATCAAGGCGGCCTTCCGGAGGATGGTCAGGCTCTATGCTCCCGACGTGAACCCCGACCCCTCCATGACCCGTCGCTTCGAGGAGATCCTCGAAGCCTGGGGGGTGCTGGGCGATGCCGCGTCCCGAAGGGAGTATGACCGGAGTCGGGGGGGCTGGAACCTTGAGGACAACCCTCCGTTTTCTGCCGGGAGAGGCCCGGGGCCCGTTCGGCCGGGTGCGGCGCCTTCCTCTCCGCCTCCGTCCGTCGATCCCCTCGATCGGGTGAAGGTCGAGCAGGTGAGGGTCCTCGGGCACGCTCCCCGCAGGCGGGCTTCCCATAGCCGCAAGCAGGATATGAAGGTGGAGGAGTATTTTGAGCGCTCCGGCGTCCCGCTGTTGGTGTTGTGCAGCCTCTTTCTCCTTGGGCTTTCGGGGTGGCTGAGGCTCGAAAATCTGGGCAATGGACGTGGGGTGCTGAAGGCATTTTTGCAGGGCATGATCTGGGGCCCCTTTTTTTGGCTGTCGTTCTGGGGCATTCGTTTTCACGTCTTTGTGTTGTGGGCTGGGCAGAAAATGGGGGTTCTCTATCCCTGCCTTTTGGGTGTGCCCTACGCTTTCTTCACTCGATGGTTCCTTGGGGACGTCCGGGATGCGGCCTTGCCCTTCGGCAGGGATTGGCTTCTGTGGTATGCCTCCTTTGCCGCGATCTTCGCCGCCTTTGCGGTCCTCCTGGAGCCGAAGGGCTCCGAACCTCCGATGTAAAACCGTGACATTATCACAGATCATCACAGATCAACGACAACGACTGGAATCTGCCTTGACATGGCATTCCTTTTGTCCTATCCTTCACGTGATGAAAGCGAATTATTTTTCAAGATAACTTGGGTTTGTATCTACTTGGATGGGGGAAGGAGTGTAGAGAATATGCAATTTTCTGTTTCTAAGAGCTGCGGATGGAGAAGGCGGCTTGCTGTACTGCTCGTCTTCGTGATGGCGCTCCAGCTCCCTGTTGTCGTGGGGGCTCAGGAAAAGGCGGCCCGCTTGGCCGAGACGATCACCGATCAGGCAAACCGTGAGGTGAGCGTCCGTTTTCCCTCCGAGAGGATCGTCTGTCTTCAGCATCATTCCCTGGATATCATCACTCAGCTGGGAGGCCGGAAGTCCCTTGTCGGCGTTGTGAAGGGATGGGAGAGGCTGCTCGGCGGGTATATGAGGGATGTCTTGCCGGGCATAGAGGCCCTGCCGACGCCGGGAGACCTCAAAGACTGCAACGTCGAGGAGGTTGCGAAGCTCAAGCCCGACCTGGTGATCGTCGCGGTGCAGTTCGATAAGGGCAAGATCGCACAGCTCGAAAAATTGGGGATCCCGGTCCTCGTCGTGGCCCTGCGCACGTGGCAGGGGGAGCAGAAGGAGGCGCAGAGCCCGGACCTTACCGATCCGGATACGGCGTATACCTTGGGCTGCAAATGGGCGGTCGAGACCCTTGGCCGCTTGACGGGACGCGAGAAACAAGCGGAGGCCCTCTGGGCCTTCGCTATGGAGAACAGGAGATATGTCGAAGAGCGCCTGAGCGATGTCCCCGATGCCCAGCGGATACGGGTGTTCATCGCCAACGAAAACAACATGACCTACGGTACCGGGAAGTATGTCAGTTGTCAGCTGGAGAGGGCCGGAGCCGTCAATGTCGCGGCGAAGGAGCTGAAGGGCTACAAAGAGGTGAACTTCGAACGGGTTGCCAAGTGGGATCCGGACGTCATTATCGTTCAGGATCGTAACAAGGAGGTCTACGACGAGATTTTGTCCTCCGAGAAATGGAAGCCCCTCAATGCAGTCAGGCACGGGCGGGTTTACCTTGCTCCGAGCTGGACCAAAATATGGGGCAATCCGGGCCCTGATTCGATCGCCCTTGGAGAGCTTTGGCTGGCAAACCGCTTTTACCCCGAGCGCTTCGACGAATCCGTCCTGGAGGATAAGGTGGAGCGCTTTTATGAGGAATTTTACGGGATCCCTTTCAAGGGGGCTTTTTGAATAACGGTCACGTATCCCGAAGCCTTTACCCCAGCCTTTGGGCCGCCCTGCTCCTGATTCCGGTGGGCGTTGCTTTTGCCTCTTTGATGATTGGCCCTTACGATATCGGCCCTCTGGAGGTCCTGAAAATCCTGGCGGGAAAGCTCTGGCCAGGCTGGGAGGCATCGGATAGTATGGCGGTCGGCATGATTTGGCAGGTTCGGCTGCCTCGGATTATGGCATCGGCCATGATAGGCGCCGGTTTGAGCGTATCCGGCGCCGTTTTTCAGGGGCTGTTCAAGAATCCCCTGGCCTCTCCCTATACGTTGGGGGTCTCGAACGGCGCGGGGTTTGGTGCGGCCCTGGCTATTCTCCTCTCCAGCGGGGTGGTTCTCGTCCAGGTTTTTGCCGTTGGGTTCGGAATGCTTTCTTTGGGCATCGTCTTCGTTCTCGCAGCCCGCAGCAGGCGGTCCGCTGTGACGCTTGTGCTTGCGGGAATGCTTGTTGGTGCTCTCTTTTCATCGCTCGTCTCCCTGCTCAAGTTCATCGCCGACCCTTATGAAAAACTGCCGCAGATCGTCTTCTGGCTTATGGGCTCCTTTTCCTCGGTCGACTACCCTGAGCTTCGGCGGATTCTGCCCTTTTACATCATATCTCTGGCCGTCCTGCACCTTTTTCGGTGGCGGATCAACATCCTGAGCCTGGGAGACCGGGAGGCCCAATCCATGGGGGTTAACGTAAGGGCGGACCGTGCCGTCGTAATCGCGGCCGGCAGCGTGCTGACCGCCCTCTCCGTCAGCGTGGCGGGCGTCGTCGGCTGGGTGGGGATCGTCGTCCCTCATCTCGCCAGGCTCCTCGTAGGCCCAGACTTCCGGGTGCTGATTCCGGTGAGCGTCTCTCTCGGGGCTTCATATCTGATCCTCATCGACGGAATATGCCGAACGCTCACTGTCTCGGAAATCCCTCTGGGGGTCGTCACGGGTATTGTCGGTGCGCCCCTGTTCATCTATTTCATCTACAAGAGAAGGGTGAACTGGTGATGCGTCTCGAGGTACGCGATCTGAGTTTCGAATACCACAGGGGAAAGAGCATACTGGACGGGATCTCGTTTGCCTATTCGGCGCCGGATATCCTCTGCATTCTGGGAGAGAACGGAATGGGGAAGAGCACACTCCTCAGATGTATCGTTGGGGAGCTTCGCGGTGGCCTCGGGGAAATCCTGATCGATGGGGTCCCCGTGAAGAACTACGGAGCCCGGGCTTTGGCCCGAAAAATAGCCTATCTTCCGCAGACGCACGTGCCCTTCTTCCCCTTCCCTGTACGGGATGTCGTCGTCATGGGGCGGATCTCCCGCATGGGATACCTGGCCCATCCCGGTGCCGAGGAAGAAAGAACGGCCATGGAAAAGCTGGCGTTCTTGAACGTCGCCCACCTTTATGACAAGCCCTTCACGGACATTTCCGGCGGAGAGCGCCAACTGGTGCTGCTGGCTGCAGCCCTGGCCCAGGAGCCGGAGGTGCTGGTACTGGACGAGCCCACCGCCCATCTGGATTTCGGGAATCAGTTCCGTTTCCTTCGGTTGGTAAGAAGCTTGAGGGATCAGGGGATAGGGATTATCATGACGACGCATTTTCCTGACCATGCGCTCGATGTGGGGGGAACCACGGCGGTCCTGCGAAAAGGGCGGCTGGCCGCATGGGGCCCGTCGGACGATGTGATCGACGGTGAACTGCTGTCCGCGGTTTACGGCCTTGACGTCGAGGTCGGATGCCTTGGAGGACGGAAGTTCTGCTGGGTGCAGTCCTGAGGGACGGACCCTATCGGAAGGGGATTTCCCCCTCCCCTTTCATAAACTACGTTCCCGGCTACCCGCGGATGAGGCTCAGCACCGTCTGCGGAAGCTGGGTCGCCTGCGCCAGCTCCTGCATCGCCGGTACACCTCCTAAGCAGACGACCAGCTCCCCGAAGGCGCAGCCTTCGGGTGCTGTGTCGGTCGCTTATGCCGAACGGCAACACCGTTGTTGCCGTTCGGCGCAACAGACGGCAAGCCCTCTAAGGCTGTTAAGCCCTAGATGCTGTGCCGGTACGGCAAGCCGTAAACCTTCGGTCCGCTTATAGAAAAAACTGTAGCGCCTCACTGCGTCGAAGTCGAAGCCACTGGGCTTCGCTTCGACATAAGCGATCAACACGCCCCGCGAGGCTAACGCCTCACGGAAGGCGGTTGCCTGCTTACAGGTACTTGAAGAAACGATCGCTTAGACGATCCAGAGGGACAAGCTCGTCTCCGCTGTTCATCATGCCGCCCTCCTCCTCGCTCTCTTTTATGATTGCTAGATTGTCAAGCCAAAAGCAACAGGTAAATTGAAAAAGGCCTCATTAGGGG
>CAUPUB010000059.1:0-14151 GCA_963514535.1 uncultured Fretibacterium sp. | reverse complement strand
TCCATGTGCATGGGAGCTTCCATAGTTCGTATCTTCAGTCCCTTGAAATCTTCAATTGTCTTGATGGGGCGGGCTGAGGACGTCGTATGCCGGAATCCATTTTCCATCCATGCCAATCCCTTCAAACCGACCGCTTCGCAGCTCTTGAATAGGGCCTGTCCCGCAGCGCCATCCATCACCAGCCACGCCTCGTTATAATTGTTGAAGGCAAAGGGGATATCCAAGACCATGAAACGATTGTTGAATGTAGTCATTGGGCCTGCAGATGCTGTGGCCATCTCCAGGGAACCGCTCCGAACCTGCTCAACGGACTCGCGCTCCCCGCCCAGCTGAGAATTGTAGTAGAGTCTCACTTTCAGTTCTCCATTCGACCCTTCTTCCACCATTTTCTTGAACAACTGAAGGCCTATGGACTGAGGATGCGTCTCGGAATTACATAGGGATACGCGTATTGTCTTTGCGGCGAACGAGGTTGTGGCCATTGTGACGATAAATGTCAAAGTAACGAACGCTATCGACCATTTCTTCATGACAAAGCCCTCCTCTTGAAAATACGTTATCCTTAAAACGAAAACGAGTTCCCTCCAGGAAAATATCCTTCCAGAATTAAGAAATCATCATGCTTTTCCATTCCCTCCTTCCCAAACGGAAGCACCGCGTCAATACCCACATAATCGGGGCAACCACAAGGTGAGGGGCGGATAATAGGTAACGAGGAACAAAACCACTATCGACACAAAGAGCAGAGGAAGGCTTTCCCTGAAAGTCTCCTCCACGGTAACCCCCGCCATTGGGCTGGTCACGAAGAGGACAATGCCGAATGGAGGGGTAATCAGTCCCACCACCAGATTGATACATACAATTGCCCCGATCTGTAACGGGTCGATGCCCAGCTGCCATGCGACAGGGGCGATAATGGGCCCCAAGACGACGACCGAGGCGTAATCATCCATGAACATGCCATTAATCAGCAACACGATGTTGAGCGACAGGAGAAAAGCCCATCGTGGAAATTGAGAGAGCGGCCCAATCACAGAGTAGACGACCTGTTCGTTTGCGATCGCCCAAGCGGTGACCGTTGCGCTCCCCGCCAACAAAATCACCAATCCCGAAGTTAAGGCTGTTTCCATAAAAATTGCGGGAAGATCGGAGAACTTGCCCTCCCGATAGACTAGGAACGTCAGGATAAAAGCATATAAAGCCGCTATAGCCGAGGATTCCGTGACGGTAAAAACCCCTCCAAAAATTCCACCCAAGATGATGACCGGGAGCATCAGCGCCGGGGCAGCCCGTTTGAGTTGCTTCCATCGTTCGGGCCATTCAGCTCTTGGATGGCTGGGGTAATTTCTTTTTCGCGATACCCTGTAGACGACGATCATCTGGAACAACGCAATCAATACAGCGGGGATAATCGCTGCAAGGAAAAGTCCTGCAATGGAGGTTCGGCCCACGGCAATACAGTAGAGGATCATGAGGACGCTTGGAGGCATAATAGGCCCCAAGAGAGAGGCTCCCGCCATGACAGCGGAGGAAAATGCGGGTTTATACCGTTCCCTTTGCATCATGGGGATAAGAAAAGAACCGAGAGAGGCCACCTCGGCGAGAGCAAGCCCCACGATCGACCCCATGAAAAGACACGTTCCAATTGTCACCAGGGCTAGAGCCCCCCTTACATGCCCTAAGAAAGCATTGACAAAATCGATAAGAGCCTCCAACAGGTGCCCTTTCAACATAAACTGCCCTGTCAATATAAAAAAGGGTACCGAGAGTAGGGCAAAACCATTCATTCCCTCAAAGAGGCGCTGTATGACGAGAACTTGTGGATAACCGCCTACCATCAGATACATTGTGGAACTGAGGAGCATGTTGAAAGCGATAGGAAGCCCCATGAGGAGCAACAACAGAAAAGTCACGCCTAAGACAGCCAGTTCCATATTCCTCTTCCTCCACTCGATCGAATTAGTTCATAACGATTTTTCAAACGGAGTAGACAGGCACAAATGGGAATAAGGGCTCCTTCAAAATTAACGATAATCGATAATCTATTAACATGACTTTACTATACCTCATCGCCCCTATTTGTCAAGAGAATTGACATGGTGTGCATAGCGCACTATAATGCATAATGCACATTAGTATGCAGACAGGGATTTCGGAGGGGGGAGGGGAGCGGCGTGGGGATTCTCGAGCGCAGTGGGCACAGGCACCTGTGCGCGTTCATCCTGCTTCTGGTGGCGGAGGAAGGCGGATACGGAAGACGCATATGCCAGCGCCTCGCCGAGGCGTTCCCGGGCTTTAGACGGGACTCCTCCACGGTGTACCGCTGCCTTCATGCGCTTGTCGAGGAGGGAGCTCTGGCCTTCTCCTGGGTCCTCCCCGAGCGGGGGGAGCCCCAGAAGGAGTACCGTCTCACGGAATCCGGATATGCGGACCTCGAGGAGTGGGAGAGGGATATCGCCGTCAGGAAACGACATTTCGACACATTCCTCGAGCGCTGTCGCGCACTGCGCGTGGGAGGGGGATGGGATGCCGCCGGAGAGAAGATGGAGCGGCGGGACACGGCCGCTCGGGAATAATTGTGAGAAGTCCGGGGGAACCCCCTGGGCAAAAAGGCAAAGAGGAGTGAATCGTATGATGGAAAAGGACACCAAGGCCTACTGGGACGAGTCGGCCAAGGATTTCCAGCGCCGAGTCGCGGGACACGGCTGGAATTTGGAGAAGGACCCCGCTCTGGCTATCTTGAAGCGGATTGGAGCACTCCAGCCGGAGGGCAGGGTTCTGGACATCGGATGCGGCGTGGGGCGCCATCTTGGGACGTTCGCCCCACAGGTCGGGGAGGCGGTGGGCGTGGACATCTCCAGCCGAATGCTGGAGTTTGCGGCCGAGAACCTGGAGCAGTATGGCAACGTCGTCCTCCGGGCCGGCGATTTCAAGAGCCCCGACGCTGCCATGGAGGCACTGCTCTCCTCGGGGTTCGACCTTGTCTTTGCCTCGATGTCCCCTGCCATCGAGGACCTGGAGAACCTGCGCCGGATGTGCGCGTGCTCCAGGGGCTGGTGCATGATCGATCGTTTCCTGGAGGAGCGGGACGACGTGAAGGCGGAGGTCTTCGAGGCGGTGGGCTGGGATGTCCGAGGCGACCCGCACAATGGGGCGGACCGGATGAAGCTGCTGTGGGATCTCCTCTGGGAGGATGGCTATTGCCCGCAGATGGAGGTCCACGCGCGCGAGGAGACCTTCGAGCTGGACGCGGAGGCCCTCCTGGAGCGCTACGAACGCTTCTTCCAGGACTGCGGGGACGAGGGAAGGGCGCGGGTCCGCGAGATACTGCGGGGGCGCTCCGAGAACGGCCTGATTCGCAGCGATGTCCGCATTCTCAAGGGGACCCTCTATTGGGACGTCCGGGTGAAGCGCCATTATCGATAGGGCGCTCCGCCCCGGACATCAAACGCCTTTTTCGCTTTTTACGGCGTGATCTACTTGAAAAGTTTTTTGAGAGCCCCGTAGCCCTCCCGCTCCAGGTCGGCGACGGGGATGAAGCGAAGGGCGGCCCCGTTGATGCAGTAGCGCATGCCGCCCTTGTCCTTGGGGCCGTCCTCGAACACGTGCCCAAGGTGGCTGTTGCCTGCACGGCTGCGGACCTCCGAGCGTACCATGCCGTGGCTCGTGTCCATCAGCTCGCGCACCGCCTCGGGATCGATCGGCTTGGAGAACGCGGGCCAGCCGCAGCCCGAGTCGAACTTGTCCGTGGAGGAGAAAAGCGGCTCGCCCGTCACGATATCCACATAAATTCCCGGCTCCGTGTGCTTGTCCAAGGGGCTGGAGAAGGGCTGCTCCGTCGCAGCCTGCTGCGTCACCCGGTACTGGAGGTCCGTCAGCTTGGCCCTGAGCTCCTCGTCCGACGGGCGGACATAGCTTGAGCGCTCCTTGGGAGGCTCCGTCCCCTCCGGGATGTCCCCGAGACGGTCGAAGTTGACGTGGCAGTAGCCGCCGGGGTTCTTCTCCAGGTACTTCTGATGGTATTCCTCGGCCGGGTAGAAGCTCTCCAGGGGCTCCAGCTCCACCGACAGGGGCTTTTCGTGCTTTTTTGCCTCCACGGCAAAGACGCGTTCGGCGGCCGCCCGATCCTCCGCGGCCGAGGGCCCCGTCAGGTAGACTCCCGTCCGGTACTGCGCTCCGAAATCGGCTCCCTGACGGTTTTTGCTGGTGGGGTCGATGATGGAGAAAAAGGCCGTCAACAGTTTGTCCAGCGACAACCTCGAGGCGTCGTAGCGGACGCGCACGGCCTCGGCATGGCCGGTGTCCCCCTGGCAGACCTGCTCGTAGGTCGGGCTTTTGGTCGAGCCGTTGGCGTACCCTACCTCGGTCTCCGCCACACCGGGGACCCGGTCCAGAAATGCCTGGACCCCCCAGAAGCATCCGCCCGCCAGCACAACCTCCCGGATATTTGCGGCGTCGAACTTCTGACCCTCGTTCGGGTTTTGGGGCAGCCCCTTTCTCAAACCGTTCGCGCCCGCCATTCGGATACTGCCCAGAGCGAGAAAAAATACCGCCATCAAAGCCACACCAAACTGTACATAACGCAAAAAAATCATCTCCTTCCGGTGCCGGAGTCCTCTCTCCGGCACACTTCATATACGACCGAAACAATCGTATTGCACCCATTATGGCAGGGAGCTCCGGCGGGGCCTTCCGTCGTTTTAGGGATATACTCCAAAGTCATATTGGGGAGATTGAATCTGTAGAGGGGATTACGGGGAAATGAAGGAGAGATGAGGGAGGGGGGAGACTTGAAGACAACAGGAGGGGAGAACGTAGCGGTAGTGAAAACATACCCGGGATGGATTACAAAACCCGACATAAGATGATAGAATAAAAACCAGGGGAGAGCCGACGTACCCTCCCCGCGACTTCGTCCTCGAGCCTATGTAGGCCGACTTTTGTTTGATCACAGTGGCGGGAGTAGTTTCGGGACGGACGCAAAACCTGGAAGAAGGAGCGACGTGCGCAGAGCCCGATTGAACCAGTGGTTGGGATTTCTGGAAATCGTGGGACGATCATGAGAAAAAGGACTCCCGATAAGGATAAAAAGGAAGACAAGAATAAAAGGGAAAGCGGGGCCGAACAGAACCCCAAGGATTCTCATGCGGACGGAGGACAGGAGCCCACTGCAGCTTCGTCCCCGCCCGACGGCGACAGGACCTCGGCGCGGCGTCCTCGCAGGCGAAGGAATGCCTCGGAAAAGGTGGCCTCAGCCCCTGTGACAGCGGGGTCAATGCCCCTTGATGCTGTGCAGGGAACGCCTCCCAAGGTACATGACGCAGCCTCTCACGCTGCGGACCCGGGGGAGAGTGGCGAAAAACACGCAAAAACCGTTTCTGGAAAAAGGAAGCCCCGAAACGGAACCAGAAAAAATACCGGTAACGAAAAGGCCCCTTCTAAGAAGAGGGCCGGTACGGATGCCTCTGTGCCTGAGTTAGTCAAAAACAATACCGATAATGAAAATAAGACCTTGAAGGTAGCCGTCGCGGCAAAAACTACAGATAAAAAGCATCCCGGTAATAAAAATAGCTCCAATGCATCGAGCAAAAAAAGAAATGTTGGAAATAAAAGTATTACTGGTAATAAAAACAATATTGATAGTGATAAAGAATCTGGCAAAAAGGATAATGGAAGCAAAACCGGTAATAAAAATAGACCTGAAAAAGCAAAAGAGAAAGCCGAAAAAAAAGATAAAAACATTACCGGTGATAAAAATAATGCTGTATCGAAGGACAAGGTCCTAACACAAGATGACAGAAAGGCTTCCGAGGTTTCCGGGGGCGAAAGGGCCCCGAAGGGGGATGAGCAGGTCGGTTCTGTTTCCAATCCCGATACGAAAAGCGTCACCGATAATGTCAGGCCCGCGTCCCCCAAACATCCGCGTCGGAGGGGGCGGAGCCTCTCAGGACATAATAACGGTATTGAAAATACTCCCGATGTGGACCTGAAAAACGAGAAAATTGGTAGTAATATCGATACCGGTATTGATACTCGTGATGAATTTGCAGAAGTGGAGCCGGCCGGGAAGGCGAAGGGAAGGGAAACGGGGGCCGACGCCTCGAAGGGGGATGGGCTGCCCGCCGCCCAAAAAACCCAAAAAACGGAACGGGGGAAGCGCAAGAAGAATCCCTATTTGTCCCTTGATTACGGTTCCGTGCAGATGATGTCCTCGCTTCGGGGCTTCGCTCCGCTGGGGATGCTCTTCGTGCTCATGGACGTCCTCCGGGGGCAGGAGGAGGGGCTGATTCACATCAATCAGCTGGCGCAGTCCCTGTCCATTGGCAAGCCCTCCCTGCTGGCCCAGCTCGAGAACCTCGAGGCCGCGGGGCTGATCCGCACGCTCTCCAGCTCCCGGATGGGGCGTCACGTCGAGCTGCTCTCCCCAAACCTGGTGCGGAGCGCGGGCGGCGGGGACGGCGGGGCGGAGAGCTCCCCCTTTGCCGGCCTGCTCCCCGTCCCTCCCTCTGCACTCGGAGAGGAGGCGGGGGGGCAGTTTTCCGCCGCGAAGCTGGAGGGGCTGGCGCGATATCTCCAGAGGCACGGCGTCGAGATCGTCCACATTCCCGACGAGTCCAATCTGGACCCTCGCATCTCTCAGATCGCGGGCTTCCTGGGGAAATATCTCTCCTATGTCCTTCCCTTTTACGAGACCCTGAAGGCCACGCTGAACGAGGGGGCGGAGTTCACCTATTCCCTGGCCGGGCTGAACGGCCGCGACGTCACCCATACCCTGAACCTGTGCCGGATGCTTCGGGAGGTGGACTTCCTGGCCTCGTATGCCTACCGGCGCGCGCCCCACTACAAGATCGTGGCCCGGGTGAACCGCACGCCGACGGCCATTAACTTCCTCACAGGAGGCTGGCTGGAGCACTTCATCCGCGACAAGGTGGTCTCCATCCTCACGACCCATCCCGCAACCCTGGACCTGCCCTACGCCTTCATGAAGAATCCGTGCATCATCCTTCCGGGTGGGGAGGACTTCGAGCTCGATCTGCTGCTGAGCGTCGGGGAAAGGATATTCTGGATAGAGGCCAAGACCGGGGAGTACATGGAATTTCTGCCCAAGTACTCACGGGTTTCCAAGGTGCTGGGGCTGGACCGCAACACGTCCATGCTGGTCAGCGTGGGAGCCTTGGCGCCGGCGGATAACCTCTCCGCCCGCTACGAGCTGAGCTGCTGCAACCTGGACGAGTTTGCGGACGTGTTCAGGATCAACCTGGTGCGGGAGCTCCAGCAGGGCTCCATCCGGCGCCGAAGGGGCTGAGGCTGGCAACGCGCAAGGACTCCACCATCTAAAGCGGGGTCCTTCCGCATTTGTCTGGCTTGGCCATGCCGCGGTTTCCTTTGGGGCCCCGCTTGGGAGCGGGGTGCTCTTCATTCGGCGTCGGGCTCAGCTCGAGAGGCGGCCTTTTCGACCAGCCGCTTCCCCAGCTCGCGGGCGCTTTGAAGGTCTTTCGGAAACTGCTCCTCGTGCTGCCTGGCCTTGTCCTTTTCGTTGAACAGGGTGACCTCGTAGCGGGAGTAGTCGCTGAACTGGTACGTGTCGTAGGCGCAGAGCGTCTCGCTGTAGCCGAAGGTGAGTCCGAGGGCGTCGGTATTCGCCCCCAGCAGGGTGGGGTAATGAAATTGCTCCGCCAGTCCCTCCGGGCAGTTCATGGTGTAGATCATCGCCGTGGGGACGGTCTTCTTCAGGACCCTCCTCTCCTCGATCCCGTAGACGAGCAGAGGGAACACCAGCCGCTCCAGAAAGGCGCGCGTCGAGGCGGTGGAGCAGTGGAAATAGACCGGACTGCCGATGACGATGACGTCCGCTGTGCGCGCCTTCTCCAGGGTCGGTGTCAGTGGGTCGCGAAAGGCACAGAGGCCGTTCGTCCTGCTGTTCTTCACCTTGCAGGCGAAGCAGCTGACGCAACCCTTAAATGCAGCATCGTACAGGTGCGCCAGCTCGGTCTCCGCCCCGGCCTCCCTGGCCCCCTCCATCGCGCTCTCCAGCATCTTGTAGGTGTTCCAGTTTTTGCGCGGACTTCCGTTGACAAACAACGCTTTCATTTCCTTACCCTCCTCGATTTCCCGCCCCCCTCAAGGGCTTGGCATTGCGGTATCTCGTCCCCGGTATTCCCTGCCGGAATCCACCGCCGCCCCGGCGTGATGCACTGGAAAAGGCGCTGTTTGCCTATGGCCTCGCCGATATACGGATGGAACGCTCCAGCCTTGAAGGTGCGCCTTGTTCCAAGTACGTTACCTTTGATTTCCTTTCAGGATCAGTGTATTATAAAAAAAGAAAAGAACAAGTACGCAGTTTTTTCTTTCTTAAAAATTTTCTTCTCGAAGACTTTCGGAGGCAAGCATGAAGGCGTCAAAAAGACCTCAGACCGGGAACTACGTCGAGCGCTGCCCGCTACTCTACGTGATGGAGCTGATCGGCTCCAAGTGGAAGCTGCCGATCCTCTGGTGCCTGAACGACGAGGACGGCCTGCACTACAACGAACTGAAGCGTCGCGTCCATGGGGTGACCAACACCATGCTGACGAAGTGCCTTCGCGAGCTGGAGGAAAAGGGTCTGCTCTTTCGCCATTCCCTCGGAAGCGTGCCGCCCTCCGTGACCTATCACCTGAAGGAGGACGGGAAAAGCCTTATGCCGGCCCTGGAGGGGCTGTACCGCTGGGGGATGGCCTATCTGGAAAAGCGGAGGGAGGCCGATGCCGCGCAGCCGTAGCCCGTTGCATCTGCTCCGGCCATGCGGCCGATTGCGTCGTTTTGCTATAATGAGGCCAAAACCGGAGGCGGGGGGGATGGCATTGCCCGAGCGGGACATCATGGAGAAGCACCTCGAAGCCTATGATGATGTCTTCTCAGATATGGTGAACGTGTTGCTCTTCAACGGACAAAGACGGGTCGGCCCCAAGGATCTCCGGGATACGAGGGCACGCACCCTGTACAAGGCCGACGGAAAAATCCGGGAGCAGGAGCGCGATGTCTCCAAGCTAACGCCGCTGGACGGCGCCCCGGTCTCTGTATGAGAGGATCCAGGTCCCAGAGGAATTGAGGCCCTTTGTGAACGATCTCAAGCTCAATGTCTTCGAGGTAGCCTTTTTGACGGACGAGCAGATAGAGAGGTTCACGAGCGACTTCAGGATTGTGGCGGATTACTTCGTACAGATGAGAAGGGATCGGGACTACGTCCCCTCGCGCCAGGTCGTCGAACATGTGGACTCTGTAGCCCGGTCACGCCAGAAGCGTTCTTGCCTCATTGCCATTGCGTCGACAGCGCGGCAACTGTGCCGCGTATCGACGTAAGCGATCGGCGCAGCATCCAAAGCCTGTCGGCTTTGGAGAGCTGGCCGCCTGCTTATGACGCGGGACAATCGTTTCGAGGAGGCGCAGAATCATTTTAGGGAGGGGGAGAGCGTGACCATGCTGAGCGTTTTGGATAAGGTGGAGGCCAAGGGTATCGCTTTGGGACGAAACGAGGGTATCGTTTTGGGACGAAACGAGGGCATCACTTTAGGGGAGGCCAAGGTCAGGTTTGAGGCCGCGCGGCGAATGCTGGTCATGAACTTCACGTCCGAACAGATAGCCCAAGTAACCGATCTGTCCCTTGACGAAATCGAAACGCTGAGGGCCGAGACCTTCCCAAGGGGGCAGCCGACCGCTTAACTTAAGGACGTCGGCGGCCCATTGTGTCGCACCGAGGGGGGCCGGAGCCCCCCTCGGTGCGTTACATTCAGGTGTTCTTCAACCCAGAAGTTCTTTGTCCCGGGCTACCCGCGGAGCGGAAATAGCCGCAGCGAGGAACGGAAAGCCCTAAATGAAACTCTGTGCCGTGATCGACACCAATGTACTGGTCTCGGCTCTGCTCAAATGGGATTCCGTCCCAGGGGCGGTCCTGGAACAGTCTCTCGTCGGAAGCCTCATTCCTGTCCTGAGCGGCCCTATCCTGTCTGAGTACATCGAAGTGCTTCGATGAGCCTGATTATTTCCTCGGAACTCACATCTACTATCTCCCCGTTGCGTTAAATTATAACACTTTTAGTACGTATGGATGGGCTCATGCCTCGTGGTGAAGGGCCCCGTCCCTTTACCCCCTGGCTCTTCCAGTCCAGCAGTCCGTCGCAGTACCCAGGCAAAGGATTAAAGTGGAATTTTTTTAGGATTCCCCATCTATTTTCTCTCCACTCCTCAGGTAAAAAATAGCATTATCGCAGTAATGTACAGTATTTATGACGATTTTTATAAATCCTATCTTTCCTCTTGACATTATAGAGATGCCCTGTATAATGTTTGTTGTGACCAACAAATAGCGAATGCCGAAAGCCTCAGGGGTCCTCTCCTGGAAATACCGACCCCAAAGGGCAAGAGTAGGCAAACCCCCTCGTTCTTGTTCGGTCGTTTGGAACCCCCCTCAAAAAGAAGAAGGTCGGCGTGACACGGCGCCGGCCTTCTTCTTCATTTCTCATTTTCATTATATTATTTTCCTGGCTTGCCCTCATAATGCGGACGGATTTGCGGATGGATTGTATATCTTCACCCGCCGTCGTGGGGGCCCTGACTGTCGGTCTGGGGAATTGACGGGCGACCGGCGGTGCTAAAATGTCTTTGAAGAAACAACGAAGGAGGCGATGTCATGTCCTGGGTGTGGGCGGCCCTGATGCCGCATCCCCCGATCCTCGTTCCCGAGGTGGGGCGGGGGCGCGAGAACGAGGCTCGAGAGACTTTGAATGGGCTGGGACTCCTGGCGGAGTCCCTGAGGGACCGGAAGCCCGACGTGCTGCTGGTCCTGTCCCCCCACCAGCCCTATGCGCCCGGGGCGCTCTTCCTCAACTCCGCCGAGCGTGCGATGGGGACGCTGGCTCCCTTTGGCGCCCCGTCCGTGACGATCGGGCTCGCCTGCCCCAGGAAGCTCCGCAGGGCGGTTGCAGACCGCCTGTCCGCGTTGGGGGCCCGGATTCGGGAGGGGGGCTGCCCCGACCTGACGAGAGATCAGGGGACCCTTGTGCCCCTATATTTCCTGCGTCGAGTCTGGGGACGGGATGAGGAGAGCCTGCCGGAGAATCTGCCGCCGACCCTCCTGGCCTCGCCCATCGGGCTGACCCCGGGCGAGGCTCTTTCCCTGGGGGAG
Organism: uncultured Fretibacterium sp.; assembly: GCA_963514535.1. Classification (GTDB taxonomy): domain Bacteria; phylum Synergistota; class Synergistia; order Synergistales; family Aminobacteriaceae; genus CAJPSE01. The sequence continues at coordinate 2,990 of CAUPUB010000059.1, read as the reverse complement.
AGGCTGGCACTCCTCGACGACGGCCTGCGCTGGGGGCTGGTGGCCAGCGGCGACCTGTCGCATCGCCTGACGCTGGATGCCCCGGCGGGCTACAGCCCCGAGGGGCGCATATTCGACGCCGCGATCCTCGAGGCCCTGAGGTCCGCCGACGCCGGCCCCCTGCTCTCGCTGTCCCCGGAGACGCTGGAGGCGGCGGGGGAGTGCGGCCTGCGCTCCGTTATGACGATGCTGGGGCTCGCCGGCGCAGTCCGCGGGGCGATCCGGGTGTTCTCCTACGAGGGCCCGTTCGGGGTGGGATACTGCAGCGCCCTCTGGGAGCCGCCCGACGCAGGTGCGTCTCATGAAGGTGTATCTCACGGAGACGCGGCCCATAGGGAGGCTCCCGGCGGAGAAGCACCGGAGGACCCTCCCTGCGCGCGTCTGGCGCGCGAGACGGTGACGCGCCTGCTGGAGGGACGCCCTCTGCCGGGCTCGGGAACGGAGGCGGCGCCCTCGGAGCTCTGGCCGGAGCTCTGGATGAAACGCCGCGCCTGTTTCGTCTCCATCAAGACGCGGTCCGGGGCCCTGAGGGGCTGCATCGGCACCCTGGCCCCTTCGCAGCGCAGCCTGGACCGCGAGATCATCGCCAACGCCGTGTCGGCCTCGACCCGCGACCCCCGTTTTCCGCCCATGACGCGCGAGGAGCTCCCGGGCGTCCTCTTCTCGGTGGACGTGCTCTCCGAACCCGAGCCGGTGACGGACCTCGCCGATCTCGACCCCAGGGAGTGGGGCGTCATCGTCTCGAAGGACGGGCGGCGCGGGGTCCTCCTCCCCGACCTCAAGGGCGTGGACACGGTCGAGGAGCAGCTCGCCATCGCGGCGCGGAAGGCGGGCATCGCCGAACTTCGAGGCGCCTCCGTCGAGCGGTTCCGGGTGGATCGCTTCAAGGAACGGGGGGCCTGACCCCGCGCCGTCGGGGGCTGATGCACATCCCCGAACCCTACGACGCGGCGAGCCGTGCGGACGCCTCCACCGTCTGCGCGGCGGCACGGTGAAGCCGTGCGCTACGGCTTCGGCAGCCTCTGACGGACGTAGGTCCCATCAAGCGTCACGCCCCCTTCCTTGGAGCCTCAGCCCCTGCGGCAGCTGCCACATTATATGCATTACATAAGGTAAGGGAAAATCCTGGGAAAAAGAAAAAGGCCGGCGCCGTGTAACGCCGACCTCCTTCTTTTTGAGGGGGGTTCCAAACGACCAAACAAGAACGAGGGGGTGTGCCTACTCTTGCCCTTTGGAGTCGATATTTCCAGGAGAGAACCCCTGAGGCTTTCGGCACTCGCTATTTGTTTGTCACGAAGAACATTATACAGGTCATCCCCATAATGTCAAGGGGAAAGATAGGATTTATAAAAATCATCATAAATGCTGTGTATTACAATCATGACATTGATCCTTTCTTGCGGAATTGATCTTCGCTTGAGGGTTGAAGAGAAAGTTAAAGAGAAAATTGAAGAGAAAATTGATGGGAAAACCAAAGAATGAACTCCGAAGGTCTATGGGGAAGGGTGGTGCGAATACGCTCGGTCAGCCTCTGAGAAGCGCATTATTGTACTATAATCAACGGATGTTTTTGTTTGATGTTTTTGTTTGATGTTTTTGTTTGATGTTTTTGTTTACAGTGTCTTTAGCAGGGCATCCGCAGCCCCGAAACCCTTACCCCCGATCCATCGCTGGCGATCGACGGAACAGCGTAGAATTTCGATCCGTCACGACGTGCGCCAAGGAGGGATAACGCGATGAAGGACAACCTCTCCGAGAAGGTCACCCGTCCCTGGGTGCCGTTCCGCGAGTTCATCGGAAACAACCCCTACCTGGGGTTCTTCAGGACGAACAACCTGACCGTGATCGTGAGCCGCAGGCCGGTCTGCATGCTGCCCAACAGCTACCGTCACGAGAGCGTGCAGTTCTTCATCGCCCTCTCCCCGGTCCGGGGCGGGACGCGGGACGGACACCCTATCTTCGTCCCAGCCGGCTCCATCTACCCCGTCAACGGCAGTCAGTCCCACGCGGTGGCCGAGCCGATCCCCAACGTCTCCTTCATCAGCCTCTACTTCCGCTATCCCTTCTTCCAGAAGATGTGCCGTACCCTGCGCGGCAGCCCCGACACGGTTTTCAAGAACGAGCTGATCCCCTATGACGCCGAGCTCAAGGCCCTGATGCACGCATTCTTCGTCGAGTACGGAGGGGGCAGAAAGGGCAGCCCCGGCATCGGATCCGGAGTGATGGTCGACAGCATCGTCACGCAGCTAGCCGTCTGCCTCATCCGCAGGCTCCATTTCACCGCGTCGGGCGCGGAACAGCGCGTCCCGGGCGACGCGGTGCTGGATCGGGCCGTCGAGCACCTACGCGAACGCAGCGACCCCTGCCCCCTTTCGGAGGTCTCCCAAATCGTCCATGTCAACAAGTTTACCGCCCTGCGCAAGTTTCGCGCCCACACGGGCATGACGCCCCGCCAGTTCCAGATGCTGATCCGCATCCACCGCGCGATGGATATCCTGAAGGACCTCCAATGCACCATCGCCGAGGTGGGGAAGCTCTGCGGATTTCCCAACCCCAGCCACTTCGCGCGTGTGTTCCGCCAGAAAACCGGGCTCTCTCCCACCGAATACCGTCGAAAATCCCTCAACGAAGCGTCCCGAGCATCCAGATTTTCCTCCTAAAAGGTCAATAACGGAACAGGAAAAGGACAAGAACGGAACATTCTTTTTCAAGATAGTGTGATATCCTGACAGCACGAAGGCTCTTATTTCTGCAGGGAGGTGGGGGGAGGTCCGTGCACGCCTCCCAGGAAGAGGAATGACCGGAAGAGGGACGGGCGCCGCTGCGGGGGGAAGCGTTGTCGTGGCGCCGGACTCGAGGAGCCTGGGGAAGACCGAAAAGGAAGGAAGTGTGGTTCATCATGGCAAAGCGAGTGAAGCAAGGGGGATTCGTATCGGTATTGTTCGTCCTGG
>CAUPUB010000058.1:0-14366 GCA_963514535.1 uncultured Fretibacterium sp. | reverse complement strand
CGATCATCGTGGAGGGCAGGACGGAGACCGCTTTCAAGGAAGCCCTCTCCGCTTTCCTCCGCTCACGAATTTCCCGGATGCCCAAGCTGGATTTCCTTCCTCAGGACGGTCGCGTTCCAAAGGAAGGGAAACTGAAGCGTTTGGTACATAACTTATTGCAGGGAGGCTCGGATTACGTCATAGCCCTGACGGACGTCTACACGGGAACCCACGACTTCATCGACGCCGCAGATGCCAGGGCCAAGATGCGTCAGTGGGTCGGGGACGAGCCAAGGTTCCATCCGCACGCGGCACAGCATGACTTCGAGGCCTGGCTGCTGCCCTACTGGACGACGATCCAGAGGCTGGCGCTTCATGACAAAGCCGCCCCTCAGGGACAACCGGAGACCATCAATCACGGGAAACCTCCCGCCTGTCATATCAAGGAGATCTTCGAGGCTGGGAAATGCAAAAAAAGTTACGTCAAGCCCCGCGACGCCAAGGCCATACTGCGGGGCAACGATCTATTGATCGCAATCGGGCAGTGTCCCGAGCTCAAGGCCTTCGTCAATACGCTTCTGGTTCTGTCCGGCGGTCAGGCCATCCCGTAGGGGGAAAAACGGCGTTCCCGGCACCGCCCTCGTTTTTTCCGACCCCTCAGCCTCTTCGGAGCCATAGACGCAGAAAATAAGCGATGATAAGAAAATGTGTCTGTCTGCCGATGAGTTTGACGACAAGGAGAAGGGATTCGTCGCCGCGGTAGGCCTCAAAAGAGACGAAGAGATGCCACAGGAACCAGCTCAGACAGGGCAGGGAGAAGAAGGCCTCGTCCGTCCCCCTTTGGGAGAGGATGCCGTTTTGCTCCAGAAAGGAGCACAGCAGGTAGGTCGCGGGGATCGAAAGGAGCCCGAACAGAAGATACGTTCCGCTTCCGCTGAGGATCGGAAGCAGTAGGGAACCGCATAGAGCCCCCAGGAAACGGATCCTGCGACGGCGCTTTTCCTCCTTTTCGCGCCTCGCCTCGAAGAAGAGCAAGTCCGCCATGGCGTCGGCCCGAGAGCTCCCGTGCGACACCGAAACGCCATGGTCCCGTTGCGCCGGGATATCCGACTTGCCCCCGAATTTCTCCTCCAGGACCGCGTAGGCCGTGCCCACCTCCCGATACCTCATCGCGGCCTCCGGGGATGGGTCGTTTTCAACGCCGTACAGACGGCACAAACGACAATAGGCCTTCTGGACGTCGGTGAACGGCGAGCCCGGGGGTACCCCAAGAACGGCAAAGGCCTTCATCTCATCCATATCCAGACCTCCTTCGGCTTTCATTCCCATTCCTTTTCCATTGCCGTTGCCCGACAATACGAATATAGACAAGTATAGGACAGAATGCGGCTTCTAGAAAGAGGGATCGGACCGGACGCTCCGGGGCGTTTTCCCCGTCGTCCGACGCCGCATCCCGCCTGTCACGTTTTTTACTACCCGCGCCTTAACGTTTTTCGTTATGGCGTTCGATACCCTTCTCTTTCTATAATGATTGCCGTGGCTTTCTATACTATATTCAAGGAGTGATCACGGCATGAGACTTGAGATTGGAGCCTTCCACGTCAAGGACATCAGGTTCGGCGACAAGACGGGCTACAGCAATGGGATCCTCACCGTCAACAAGGAGGAGCTCCTGGAGGTCGTGAAGGAGGACGAACACATCACGACCGCGGACCTGCGCATCGTGCACCCCGGCGACGAGGTCGTGCTCTGCCCCGTCAAGGAGGCGCTCGAGATGCGCTGCAAGGTCTCCGGCGGACACGGGATCTTTCCCGGGGTCCTGTCCGAGATGGAAATAGCCGGCTCCGGCCGCACGCACTGCCTGCAGGACTGCTCACTGATCGTCGTGGGCGAGCACGCCGGCGGATTCCAGGACGGTCTGATCGCCATGGGCGGCCAGTATCAGCACCACACCATCTTCGGCGACATGCCGAACCTCGTCCTGGTCGCGGACACGGACGAGGAGTTCGAGCGCAGGGAGCAGCAGAAGAAGAACCATGCGCTCCGCTGGGCGGGCATGAGGCTGGCCGAGTACGTCGGCCAGTGCGTCCGGGACCTCGAGCCCGAGGATATCGAGGTCTACGACCTGCCCGCCATCCTTGACCGCACCGACGCCGTCAAGGCCCTGCCCGGCGTGCTCTACGTTCTCCAGCCCCAGACCCAGATGGAGGCCATGGGCTACAACACCCTGATCTACGGCTGGGACGGCAACCACATCCTGCCCACCCTGATGCACCCCAACGAGCTGCTCGACGGCTGCATGGTGTCCGGCAGCTTCATGCCCTCGTCCTCGAAGATCTCGACCTACGAGTTCGCCGTCAACCCGATGCTCAAGAGGCTCTACGCCGAGCACGGCAAGTCGATCAACTTCCTGGGCGTCCTGATGTCCACGCTGAACGTCAAGATGGACGAGAAGGTGCGCTGCGTCAAGATGGCGGGGGAGATCGCGGTCAACCTCGGCGCGAAGGGCGCGGTCGTCGTGGAGGAGGGCTACGGCAACCCCGATGTGGACTACACCGCCATGCTGGTGGAGCTCGAGAGGCTGGGGATCAAGACGGTCGGGCTCTCCGACGAGTGCACGGGCCGCGACGGCGCGTCCCAGCCTCTGGTGTCCATGAACCCCGCCACCGACGCCCTGGTCACCACCGGAAACGTCTCCCAGATGTACAGGTTCCCCAGGATGGAGGTCATCGGCGAGCTGGAGGCCCTGGCACGCGACGGCAACAGCGGGGGCTGGGAGGGCTGCATCGATCCCGACGGCTCCTTCGTCATGGAGAACAACGGGATGTTCTGCGCCAACCACATCAGCGGCTACTCCAGAAGAACCTGCGCCGACTTTTAATCGTCCAGCGAGGAGGGACAGGAAATGAAGGCAATTCACTATATCAACCAGTTCTTCGGTCAGGTCGGCGGCGAGGACGCCGCGGACGCCAAACCGGTCTTCCACGACAAGCTCATCGGCTGCTCCGTGATGCTGGACGGGATGATGCCGGACATCGAGGTCACCAACACGATCGTCTGCGGCGACAACTACGTCACCAACCACACCAAGGAGGCTCTGCAGGAGATCCTGGCCTGGCTCGACACCAGGGAGTTCGACATCTTCTTCGCCGGCCCCGCGTTCATGGCCGGCCGCTACGGCGTGGGCTGCGGGTTGGTCTGCAAGGCCGTGGCCGAGAAGTACGGCGTGCCGGTCATCACCTCGATGAACGAGGAGAACCCCGGAGTCGAGGAATACAAGGCCGTCTCCTACATCTTCAAGGGCGGCCGCAAGGCGACCTTCATGAAGGACGACCTCACCCTGATGGCCAACTTCGCCCAGAAGATCGCCAGGGGCGAACCCCTGCTGCCCGCGGCGCAGGAGGGCTACTTCCCGCGCGGCGTCCGCGCCGAGATCCCGCAGCCCGACGGCCGCATGGCCGCCGACCGCGTCATCGACATGCTGGTGAAGAAGCTGAACGGAGAGCCCTTCCAGACGGAGCTCGTCATCCCCAAGATGGAGAAGATCCCGCCCGCGGCGCCCGTTCCAGACCTGAGCAAGGCCACCATCGCGCTGGTCTCCTCGAGCGGCGTCGTCCCGGTGGACAACCCCGACCGCATCCAGAGCGCCTCCGCCCAGAAGTGGGGCAAGTACGACATCTCGAAGCTCGACGCCCTGCCCGAGGGCGTGTTCAAGACCATCCACGCCGGCTTCGACCCCGCGGCCATGTGCGCGGTGCCGGACCGCGGCATCCCCGTCGACGCGATGCGCTATTTCGAGAAGCAGGGCAAGATCGGTAAGCTCTACGACTACTTCTACGTCACCGTCGGCACGGGCACGACCCAGGCCTTCGCCGCCAAGTTCGGCAGGGAGATAGCCCAGGAACTGCACAACGCCAAGGTCGACGCCGTGGTCCTCACCTCGACCTGAGGCACCTGCACTCGTTGCGGTGCAACGATGGCAAGGGAAATCGAGCGCACGGGCATCCCGGTGGTCGTGATGTGCAACCTCATCGACGTCGCCAAGACGGTGGGCGCGAACCGCATGGTCCAGACCGTCTCCGTCCCCTATCCCCTCGGGGACCCGGAGCTGAGCAAGGAGGCCGAGTGGCAGCTGCGCACCAGCCGCGTCGGAGCCGCCCTGGACTCCCTCGCGACGCCGGTGGAGACCCCCACGGTGTTTCCATCCAGGTTTTAAACGATAGAAAGCGAGGCTTGTTATGGAACAGCGCAAAAGCGGCATCGCAGAGCTTCTCAATCAAAATATCGTTTATGCCGTCTCCGTGTTCATTATCCTTGCGATTGTCCTGTGGGGGTTTTTGCTGCCCCAATCCTTTGAGACGTTTGCAAAAGTTCTGTTCAGCCGCCTGACGATGTATTTTGGCTGGGGCTATATGCTGTCCATGAACATTTTCGTCCTCTTCTGCATCTTTATCGGCTTCAGCCGTTTCTCCAAAGTTCGCCTGGGGCCCCAGGACTCCAGGCCCGAATACTCCAACTTCTCGTGGTTTGCCATGCTTTTCTCGGCCGGCATGGGGGTAGGGCTGGTCTTCTACGGCGCCGCGGAACCGCTGACCTATTTTTATTCCGTCCCCTTCGGTGTGGAGCCTGGATCCGTCCAGGCGGCGCGCGACGCCATGCGGGTCAGCTTCTTTCACTGGGGTCTGCACCCCTGGGCGGGCTATGTGGTCATCGCCATGCCGCTGGCCTACTACCAATTTCGCCGTAACGCTCCCGGCCTGATCAGCACGATCTTTATCCCCCTCGTAGGGGAGGAACGAGTCCGCGGAATCTTCGGCAAGTGCGTGGATATTTTTGCGATCTTCGCTACCGTCGCCGGCATTACCACCTCTCTGGGGCTGGGGACCTTGCAGCTCAACAGCGGCCTCAACGCCCTGTTCGGCGTCCCCAAGAACATGTCCGTTCAAATCCTCCTGATAGCCCTTTTGGCCCTCGGCTACATGACATCGGCACTCCTCGGCCTCGAAAGGGGAATCAAAAACCTTTCCAATATCAACATCTTCCTCTGCTTCCTGCTGATGCTGGGACTCTTCGTCGTCGGTCCCTCCCTTCCGATCGTGAATTCCCTGATGACGGGGGTCGGCGATTATTTCTCCAATCTCTGCAACGAGAGTTTCATGATGGCCCCCTACGGGGGTCCTTATGAGGCGCACCTGAAGAACTGGACCCTCTACTATTGGGCCTGGTGGATCGCCTGGGCGCCCTTCGTTGGCTCCTTCATTGCCCGGGTTTCCAGAGGCCGCACCATCCGTGAGTTCATCCTGGGCTGTCTCTTTATCCCGGCGCTCGGCAGCTTCACGTGGTTCGCCATCTTCGGAACGTCCGCGCTGCACCTCGAGCTGGTCCAGGGGGTAAAGATCGCCAACGACATCATCAAAGACGTCTCCGTCGGCGCGTTCGAGCTCTACAGACATTATCCGTTGGGGACGATCATGTCCTACATCATGCTGATCCTCATCAGCACATTTTTTGTGACCTCGGCGGATTCCGGAACCTTCGTCCTGGGCATGTACTCCACGCAGGGGATCCTCAACCCGCCGAGGACCCGTACCGCCATCTGGGGAATCCTGATGGGTGCTCTGGCCGTTGTCCTGCTCATCACGGGAGGCCTGCAGAACCTCCAGACCATCTCGTTGACCGCCGCACCTCCCTTTGCGGTGATTATGCTCTGTTCCTGCGCCGCTCTTTACAAGGGGCTCTGCGACGAGGAGAGAAAAGGCGAGATTTAACCGCCCGCTCAATGCCAAGGAAGGGGGCATCCTGAAAGGGGATGTATCCCTTCCTTGGCATCTCATGCAAACCGTGTATTGATTGGAGGTGTCCTACTCTGGAACGTATTCTTCTTCTTTTTTCGCACGAGCGTCCCTGTTGGGACGAGGAGACCCTGGCGCTTGCCGGCGAGGACCCTCACGCGCTGAGAGAGCTCGAGGACTCGGGCGACCTCATGAGGATCGCCGCGAGCTATGGGCTCACGCCTCAGGGAGTGCGGACGCGAGAACGAGTCTCACAGGAGCTCTGCGTGCCCGTGAGCTCGGCGGGCGAGGTCCTGGTCGACGAGGTCCGGGCTCGCGAGATGCTGGAGCGGAACCGTCTGGAGCAGTTCCTGGACCGCGCGTTCATGACCGACTGGGGCATCAAGGAGGTGTCGGTCGGGGAGACGTTCCCGGTGGTCCCCTGCCTGCCCGACGACGAGTATTTCGCGCTCTCGGACGGGCGCGTCCGCGCCCTGTGGCCTGAGACCCCCGTCGTAAAATCCTTCCTAGAGGCGTTTCCCCACTGGGGCGTCGCCGCGCGGCCCCTGCCCGCCCCGGGACAGAAGATGCTGGACCGCTGGGCCTCGGAGAACGGGGCCCCGACCGGTACCCTGACGTTCGACTTCGTCCTGCGGAGCCGTTACGACTTCAATCATTACAAGGGACTCGACCCCCTGCCGACCGACCGCTTCAAGTTCCTCAACGCCGACCGGCTCTTCGCCCAAAAGGTCCGCGGCCGGGCGGAGGACCTGCTGCCCCTGATCGGGCGCCTCCACATCTTTCTGATGGAGCAGCGCCGCATCTACGTGCCCGGGTGGTTCGACATCGACAGGGAGGAGCAGGAGGACTGGGTGCTGCTGGCCCTGGCGACGGACACGGAGGCGCAGCTGGCCTCCCTCACGGTAGCGCTGCGCGCCTGGGGACACGACCTGATCGACCCCGCCAATCCGCTCTACATCGTCGGCACGAGCATCGAGCGTCTGAGGGAGCAGAGGGAACAGAAGCGCACGCTCTACGACTGGTTCCAGGAGGAGACCGTGCGCATCCTGCGCCCCGACGCCCCGGACGAGGTCGAATAGGCGCTCGAACGGAATACGCTCCCTCCCCTCCCTTAAGGACTGCGACACCGGCCTTGACATCCCACCCCGCACAGTGTATAACCGGGTAATCGTGAAAAAAGCGCGGTCCTCCACGAGAGGCCGCGTTCAGGGGATGCTTCATTCAGGAGATGCTTCAGGAGATGCTTCAAGGGATGGTTCAGGAGACGGAGGGATCGTATTGGGTATTCTGGCTCGTTACGCCGCTCTGCTTCCGGTGACGCCGGCAACGCCGCCCGTCAACCTGGAGGAGGGCTCTACGCCGCTCATCGCCCTGCCGCGCATCGGCGAAAAGCTCGGCATCACACTTTACGGCAAGTTCGAGGGCTGCAACCCCTCGGGCTCCTTCAAGGACAGGGGGATGGTTCTGGCCGTCGCCAAGGCCCTGGAGGAGGGCAAGCGCGCCCTCATCTGCGCCTCGACGGGCAACACCTCCGCCTCGGCGGCGGCCTACGCGGCCTCCGTCGGCATCCCCTGCTTCGTCCTGCTCCCGGCGGGCAAGGTCGCCCTGGGCAAGCTGGCCCAGGCATTGATGTACGGGGCCAGGGTCATCGCCGTGCGCGGCAACTTCGACCGCGCACTGGAACTGGCCCGCACGGCCGCGGACAAAAGCGGCTGCGCGATGGTGAACTCCGTCAACCCCTACCGCCTCATCGGCCAGCGCACCGGCGCGTGGGAGATCTGCGAGGCCCTGAGCAGAGCTCCGGACTGGCACGCTATCCCCGTGGGCAACGCGGGGAACATCAGCGCCTATTGGGCGGGGTACAAAGAGTACGCCAAACTGGGACGGATCTCGGACCTCCCCCGCATGATGGGCTTCCAGGCCGCGGGCGCCGCACCGCTCGTCACGGGGCTTCCCTGCCCGGACCCCGAGACGGTCGCTACAGCCATACGCATCGGCAACCCCGTCAGCGCGTCCCTCGCCCGCGCGGCGGTCTCGGAGTCCGGCGGCGCGTTCTACGCGGTCTCCGACGAGGAGATCCTGGAGGCTCAGAGGATTCTGGCATCCGAGGGTGGCGTCTTCGCCGAGCCCGCGTCCTGCGCCCCCCTCGCCGGGCTTCTCGCCCTAAAGCGTGCGGAGCGCCTTCCGGCGGGTATCACGGCGGTCATGGTGCTGACGGGCAACGGCCTGAAGGACCCCGACACCGCGCTGTCCCAGACGGGCCGGCCCATCGAGATCGGCGACTCGCTGGAGGAGCTGATGGGCGTCCTGAGCTCCGCCGCCTCCGGATCATGATGGATCGGGGTAAAGAGCCGCTCCTCTCCCTGCACGTCCCCGCGACGAGCGCCAACCTGGGCTCCGGCTTCGACACGCTGGGCATGGCGCTCTCCCTCTACAACGTCTTCAACGTCCGCGAGCTGCTGCCGGAGGGACGCTTCACCTGCGACGTCATCGGGGAGGGCGCCTACGAGCTGTCCGACGCCGGCTCCAACATGGTGGTGGAGAGCTACCTTCGCGCCTGCGCGGAATGGGGCGTCTCCCCCCGGGGCCTCGCCCTGGAGTGCCACAACGTCATCCCGCTCTGCCGGGGCCTGGGCAGCTCCTCCACCGCCGTCGTGGCGGGCGTGGTCCTGGCCGACGCCGTGTCCGGACGCCGGACGGACGAGGCGGAGCTCCTGCGCGTCATGACGCTCATCGAGGGACACCCCGACAACGTGGTCCCCTGCTGCCTCGGGGGCATGACGGTCTGCTGCTGGGATGGGGAGAACCTGCGCTACGTGAAGCTGCCGCCCCTTCCCGACGACATGCACGTGGTCGCGGCGGTCCCGGACGTGCGGGTCCGCACCCACGACGCTCGGCAGGTGCTGCCCGAGCTCGTCCGGTTTGGGGACGCCGTGTTCAACCTGGGGCGTGCCTCCCTGCTCTGCGCCGCCTGGGCGACGGGGCGTTGGGATCTCCTCTCCTGGGGCATGGACGACCGCCTGCACCAGCCCTACCGAAGCTCCCTCTTTCCCGGGGGCAGGGACATCCTGGACCATATCCGCGGCCTTCCCGGCTGCGTCGCCGTCGCAATCAGCGGATCCGGCCCCACGATGGTCGCGCTGGTCCGGGGCGCGCCCGGCACGGTCGCCTCCGCGATGTGCCGCACCTTCTCCGAGCACGACGTGCCCTCCCAGTTCTTCGTCCTGCGGGGCTCGTCCGTCGGGACGGCGATCGAGAGCCGCCTTTGAGGCCCTTTTCCCGGGCTTTTCCTCCCCGCCTCGTCGGGCGGCATGGAGGAGCCGGGGTGCCGGGACTGAAGAAAAAACTGAGGTGAGAGACCCATGACGAATTCGATTATCGAGAGCATCCGACTTGACCGTGGCTGCGCGCGCATCATCCTGCTGGGTGTCCCCGACCTGCCGGGGGTCGCGGCCAGAGTGTTCTCCGCCCTGGCCGAGAGGAACGTGGGCGTGGAGATGATCGTCCAGAACAACATGCGCGGCGGGATGACGGACATGACCTTTCTGATCCGCAAGGACCGTCTGGACGACGCCATCCCCGTCTGCCGCACGGCCGCCGAGGCGATCAAGGCCCAGGGGGTCTCCTTCAACACGGAGGTGGCCACCCTCTCCATCCAGGGACAGGAGCTCTCCTCGAGCCCGGAGGTCACGGCCAGGATGTTCGCCACCCTGGCGTCCGTGAACGTGAACATCGAGATGATCACGTCGAGCGCCTTCGCGGTCACCTGCGTCGTCGATGCGACCGCCGTGGAGCGGGCCGTCGCGGCGCTGCAGAGGGCATTCGACGTCGAGGCCGTCCTTTAAGAAGGTCGTAGAACAGTCCCCAACGACGCAAATAACGGACGAGAGACCCTGATTCGGGGTCTCTCGTTTTGTCCTGAGGGCCGGCTTAATACCAAATCGCGTCTCGTCTAATGTGGATTGCCTCCGTTTAAATCAGCGCTTCCCTGGATGTCAGATCAGAACCTTGCTGTCCTTCACCAGGACCCGTCTGTCCAGAGCCAGCCCGGGGCTCGTGATGATCCCGTCCACATGGATCCCCGCGGCAACGGTTACCCCAAAGGTATCGTTGCTCCCCAGGGCGATCTGGACCGTCCCGTAGATCTTCTCGTCCTCCAGGATCACCCCGGTCACCCGCGACTTGTCTTTGGCGCCGATCCCGAGCTCATCCAGGTTTCTGGCCGCGGGGTTCCCACCCGGCATCGCCATCAGCTGTTCGGTGTCCGCCCCCTCCGCCTTGATCATGAGCCCCTCTTGACATGATGCCGCCCCAAGCGGCCTGCACTCCAGGACGTTATCTCATTATATTATAATGTAATGAAGGGCTTCCTCGACGGGCTCCGTCACGCCGGGGAACACCATTACGATCTACATCCATCATTATCTGCAGGAGGGGCATCGTGGAAAAGAATGAAAGGCTGGAGGCGCTCACCTCACAAAATACCGAGCTGCGGCGGGATATCGGCCTGTTCGGCGGTATGAGCATCATCGGTGGCATCATGATCGGATCGGGGATCTTCTACCTGGGCTCCTACGTCCTTCAACGTTGCGGAATGAGCCTGGGGCTCTCCCTGATCTGCTGGGCCGTCGCGGGGCTGATCTCCGTGCTGGGCGGTCTCTGTTACGCGGAGCTGGGCGCGGCCATGCCGAGGTCCGGAGGCATGACCCTCTACTTGAATGAGGCTTATCACCCGATCCTCGGCTTCCTCTACGGGTTCAGCGACTGGCTCATCGGCGGCCCGGGGTCCATAGCCGCGATCGCCATCGCCCTGCCTACGGCCCTTCGGGCCTTCACGGACATCGGTGACACGGGGATCAAGGCCATCGCCATCGTGCTCATCGCGGTCCTTTCCCTCTACAACTGCTTCGGCATCCGCCTGAGCGCCATCCTCCAGAACATCTCGATGGTCGCCAAACTGATCCCCATCCTGATTATCCTCTTCGTGGCGCTCCTCCTGGGACAGGTCTCTCCCGCACTGGGAATCCAGCCTCCCACGGGCCCTGTTTCCGTCTTCGATATCCTGCGGATGCTGTCCTTCGCGATCGTCGCCTCACTCTGGGCGTACGAGGGCTGGGCGAACATCAACGTCGTGGCCGAGGAGATACGGGAGCCCCATAAGAACCTGCCGCGGGCGCTTCTCTTCGGCATCGGAGGCATCACGATTCTCTACGTCCTCTTCAACTACGCGATCTACAGGGTCCTGCCCCTCTCCGAGATCCAGACCATGCTCGATGCCGAGAACTATTATCTGGGGACGGCCGCGGCACAGAAAGTTCTGGGGAACGCGGGAGCCGTCATCGTCACGGTGGGCATGGCCCTGTCCATGTTCGGCGCGCTGAACGGCTGCATCATCGCCCAGCCCAGGACCTACTACGCCATGGCGCAGGAGGGACATTTCTTCTCCAGCTTCAAGTGGCTGCACCCCAAGTACAAGGTCCCCGCAGTGCCCATGGCCGTCCAGTGCGTATTCTCCATCATCCTGGTCCTGTTCCGTTCCCTGGACCAGCTGACCTCGCTCGTCGTCTTCAACGCCATGTTCTACTACATGCTGGGCATGTTCGCCGTCATCCGCCTGCGCCGCAAGTATCCGGACATCCAGCGTCCCTACAGGGTGGTGGGCTATCCGGTGGTCCCCATCCTTATCGGGATCGTATTCTTCGGACTGCTGATCAACACGCTCGTCGAGGACCCCGCGAACGCCTTGCTGGGGCTCTGCGTTCCCGCCGTCGGCGCCGTGGCCTATGCCCTGTTCGACCTGCGCCTGGAGCGGCAGGGCTCGTCCCAATAAGGAGGCATTCGAGTCATGAAGATTTTCGAGAACGGGAAATTCTATCTGGAGAAGGGGCGATTCTGTGAGGCCGTGCTGACGGATGGCGAGACCGTCCGGGCCGTCGGCGGACGGGACGAAATGCATGCACTGGCGGGGCTCGCCCCCACCGTTGTGGACTGCGGCGGCCGAACCGTGCTGCCGGGCCTGAACGACTCTCACATGCACCTGTCCTGCATCGCGGCGGCGAATGCGCAGGCCGACCTCTCCGGATGCACCAGCATCGGGCAGATCGTCGACACCTGCCGCGCGTTCATCGCCTCCCACCCCGAGGCCGCTGCGCGTGGTGTCCGTAGCATGGGCTGGAACCAGGACCTATTCGAGGGAGAGAGGCGGCTGCCCACCCGCTTCGACCTCGACAGGATATCGACGGAGATCCCGATCGTCCTCGAACGGGTCTGCGGACATATCTGTGCGACGAACACGAAGGTCCTGGAGCTGATGGGAATCGATGCCGGCACAATCCCGCCCGAGGGGGGAACGATCGAGACGGACTCGGAGGGAAAGCCTAACGGAGTCTTCACCGAGAACGCCGTCGCGTGGGTGGAGCGGGTCATCCCGGACTTCACGTTTGCGGAGAAGGTCCGGATGTTCGCGGATGCGCTGGACGCGTGCGCGGCCTGCGGCCTGACCAGCATCCAGTCCAACGACGTCGGGGCCCCCAACGTCTATGGGGACTTGGACTCCATCCGAACCCTCTTCGAGTCCGGGAGGGCGAGGATCCGCTACCGACATCAGATCACCTTCGACGACCCCGAGGCCCTGGACCGTTTCTGCGATACCGAGGCCAGGAGGGACATCTACAAGGGCAACCGCCTGACGATCGGTCCCCTGAAGCTCTTCAAGGACGGCAGCCTGGGGGCGCGCACCGCCCTCATGCGCCAGCCCTACGCGGACGACCCGGGGAGCTGTGGCGTCCAGGCCCTCTCCGACGAAAAGCAGGAAGGCCTCTGCCGCGCCGCAGCGGCCCGTGGGATGCAGGTGATCACGCACGTCATCGGCGACGCGGCCATCGAAAAAACGGTCAATGTCTACGAGAGGACGATGAACGGCGGTCCCAACGCGCTGCGGCACGCCCTGGTCCACTGCCAGATCACGGACCGCCCGCTGCTGGAGCGTATCGCGCGCCTGGGGGTCCTGGCCATGGTCCAACCCATCTTCCTGGACTACGACATGCACGTCGTTGAGAGCCGGTGTGGCCGGGAACTGGCCTCGACCTCCTATGCCTTCGAGACACTGAGGCGCCTTGGAGGACACGTCTCCTACGGCACCGACGCTCCGGTGGAAAGCTGCAACCCCTTCTCCAACCTCTACAGCGCAGTCACCCGAAAGGATAAGAACGGATATCCGAAGGACGGGTTCTTCCCACAGGAATGCGTCGACGTCTGCGACGCCGTCGACGCCTACACTCTGGAGAGCGCCTACGCGGAATTCGCCGAGGGGTTCAAGGGCCGAATCTGCCCGGGGTACCTCGCGGACTTCACGGTGCTCAGCGACGACATTTTCACTATCGAGCCGGACGGGATCCGGGACATCGCCGCCGATATGACGGTTGTCGGAGGGGAGATCGTCTACCGGCGGGGATAGGACGGGGATCGGGACGGCAGGATGGAGGACGTGCCGCGGAGCAGCCGTTTCCGGTTCCGGCCGTGACGGCGTTCGGCACAAAGGGGCGGACAGTCCGGCCAACCTGCAAGACTGTGATTACCTGATCGGGACTGTTTGTGCGCTGCTCATCCCAAACAAATGACAGATGGAGGGCGCCGAAATATCTAGCCCTCTTTTCCTCTTGACATCGGGCACTTCATAACAGATTGTAAATCCAAGCCTGGAATATCTGTTATCATGGTGTGGCAATCCTCCCGATTGCATTCTTTGGCGACCGTAGAAGAACACTTATTAGGAGTGTCTCTTCTACGGTATTTTATACTGCAGCGCTGCGGCTTATGCGGGTCTCTGCGGCACCTCAGCGAACAAAGGATACAAAAAAGCCCCGTCTTGAACGGGGCTTGAGAACTTTGACGAACCGTATCGAATAAAGCATTGGAGGCGGCACCCAGATTCGAACTGGGGATAAAGGATTTGCAGTCCTCTGCCTTACCACTTGGCTATGCCGCCTTTTTTCAAAGAAAAAACAACGATAATCACACTGATAATGGGCTTTATTTTACTAAAAAAACAGCTCGACGTCAAGAAAGTTGTGATACCCCAAATCCGCAGGTTGCGATAGCCTTATGAAGGATAAAGTGCGTTGTTTCATAGATTGAGCCAGCTCTCATTTTGCACCCGTCAGGTCCAGCGAAAAGCGTGCAAAACCTGCCTTTACCAGACGCTAAAATTTTGCCTGTGGATTTAGGAAGTACAAGCAACAGGCAAAAGTAGACATGAAATAAGGAGGTATAGGGGAGATGTCCAAAGCATCCCCGAGATACACGGAAGAGTTCAAGAAAAGCGTCGTGAGTCTGTATCATAATGGTATGACAGTGCATTGGTGTGGATACAAAGCTCGAGCCCGCCGGTTCAAACGGCGGGCCCGAACTCTCTGTCTGCGCTATACTATCCGATCCGGTACTACTTCTTCGGCTCGGCGTCGTGGTCCCCGAACCCAACGGCCTTCAGCCAGTCCGTCGGGTAGCCCAGGGGCTCCAGGGTATCGGAGGTGATCCGGTAACCGTCGTTGTACTTGCCCACAAGGTTCCAGGCCAGCGCCCACCAATCCTTGTCCA
>CAUPUB010000057.1:0-14589 GCA_963514535.1 uncultured Fretibacterium sp. | reverse complement strand
GGGCAAACCCTACAAGAGGAAAACGAGGCAGGATGGCCGGGGGCATATCAAGGACACCGTTTCCATCGAGCTTCGCCCCAAGGAAGTCGAGCGGAGGCTCGATATCGGGAACTGGGAGATAGACACTGTCTTGGGCAAGCCGGGGACCGGGGGTCTGGTTACCGTGGTCGACCGCAAGACCCGTTCATTTGAGGCGCCAGACCATGAGTCACGCTTCTTAATATTTGCCATCGCTAAAAGCACATAGCAGCACAAGTCAGACTGCTGTTTTTCCGGTACTCTCAATTCTTTCAATATAGTTCTTGCTTCTTCTATCTTGGTCATATATGTAACTCCTTAAGATTTCATCGCAGGACTGTTCTGAGGTATCGTAAGACGCAATCAACAATTTACCCAATTCCCCGATCGTGGTAAGGGAGGGCACTGGCATAGAATTGATTTCAGTTGAATTAACCTGTGTAGAACCATTTAAGATTCTGTAATAGCTATCATACAAAGTCGAGTTGAAAAGTACATAAAGGCCATACACAATATACTCTGAAAGCTCTTTCATGCCCCCGATAAAATTGATTTTGTTCTGTGTGCTGATCTTACTATATCTTGGATATTTCCTTGACAGGTAAACGCCACATTGCAGCCTACGTCTTTCCTCTTTTGCAGTAAAACGTTTTACGAAGAGATAGTTTGCGTTATCTTGCAGAAGCCCGGGCTGATCAGTCACGATGTATTCACATTCCTTGCCAATCGGAAAAACAACCCGCCCATCTCTGATATGCTGGGAATAGAATAACGGCACAGCTTCTTCTTCGTCTTGATTTCTTAAGGCATCCCTATTTCTAAAATCAACTGTAAGTCCTGTCTTCATAGGAATACCAAGCTTTGGCAACGTGTAATGCCAGTTATTCAGTTTTTCGAGTGTGTCTGCCTCTTTGGGGTTGGTGACCAAGTAGACGTATTTATCTGCCCCCGAGACTACAGTATCATAAGGTGCATCGAATACTGTTATTTCAGAAAAGTCCCTATTGGTTCTCGTAGTTGTGATACGAATATGGCTTGGGGGTACCTCCGCTTTTCTCACCTTGATTATAATCGTCTCCTGTAAAACACTTTCTTTATCGAAGACTTTATCCCTGCTCACAAAAAGATGGATGTGCTCCAGCACACATTCTTTCAAGAACTTCTGTCTGAATCTTGTGAAATAAGCTCCCGAAGTCCAAGAACGAGGAATGATATATACCATCTCGCCATCTTCCCTTAGATTGAACATGCTCATGGCTGCAAACAAAAAATACAGATTGGGTGCACCATAGCAAATGTCAGGCATGGAGGCTGCCTCGGGTGCATTTTTGGCAATTTTCATGTAAGGTGGATTTCCGATAATCATATCGAACTTGTCCGCATTCGGATTTGCTCCCAACATACAGTTATAATCAACCATCTGGCTAAGGATATAGTTATCGGTTATAATTTTATAAGAAATAGCCTTTGCAGCCCGCTTACAAGTCCACTCCAAATTTGAGCGTAACAGATCAATGATATTGGAGTCGTTTTCATAACATACCAATTCTATAGAGTCAATTGCGGCAATCGACTCCAACCTTTCAAGGAGCGCTATGGAAAGAATACCGGACCCCGCTCCGGGATCAAGAATAGTAAGGGAACCGCGGTCTTGGGGAATGACAAACAACCCGGCCATAAAAATAGCAGTCTCCTTACTTGTAAAGAACTGCCCATACCTCTTCCTTTTGGCTTTTGGCATACGGTTGATATATCCAGTTGTCGCCGTATAAACGTAATCAATCATTTTCATCGTTCGTAAACTCCACTACATCACGATACTGCAATCCAAGACAGCATAAATCTATGGAAACACTGATTTAATCCATGAAGCACCCCGGTGGTACCCCAGCTTGCCTGTTTTGAGAAAAAATCTTGCCGGGGCCGCCACTACCCTCAGAGGGGAGCCTTCCGGCTGCCGCTCGCTTTGCTTGCGGGTCGATCAGTCTCACGATAGCGGCGTGGGGCATTGGGGCGAGGGCGTGGCGTGCGGCCGACTTACGGGAACCGTCAGGTTCCCGGCGTCGCAGCCGCCGCCCTGTTGCCCCAAGGCACCGTTGCCGTGGGGCAACCCCATGTTAATTTTTAGGGAAGCGCTAGAAATTTTTGCCCATAGATGTTTTGCATGTTTCTCTTTAGAAAAATATGCGCTTTTGTTTTAATCAGCGCTTCCTCGGTTCATCCTCGAAAGACCAGCCCCGCGAACCGGAGAGCGTTCAGCCGGAAAAGGCGGTGCGATACACCTCGTCCTGTTCCGGGAAATGCGTGACATAGCCGATCGGAAGCCTGTTTCCCGTCGCCTCGATGATCGCTCTCGCTCCGTCCTCGCCGAAAGCGCCGCAGAGCTCTATGCAGCCGACGCCCTCGCGCTCCAACCTGAGCGCCTCCTCCTTCGCCTCCCCTATGCTCGCGACGCCGACGATACGGGCCGTACCGTCATGGATCGACGCCCTGTCCGCCTCGATATTGAAATCTCCCATAATCAGAAATGCAAATTCCATGATACCTTACCTCCAATTCATTCCCACTCGATCGTCGCGGGTGGCTTCGATGTTACATCCAGCACCACGCGATTGATCCCACGCACCTCGTTGCAGATACGCCTGGCCGTCACGTCCAGCACCTCCGGCGGGATGCGCACCCAATCGGCCGTCATGGCGTCCTGGGAGTCCACGGCACGGAGCGCCAGCACCTCGTTGTAGGTGCGGCCATCCCCCATCACGCCGACCGTCCGCACGGGGAGCAGAACGCAGAAGGACTGCCAGATTTTTTCGTAGAGCCCCGCCCTCTGCAGCTCCTCGCGAAAGATCGCATCGGCGGCGCACAACGTGTCGAGGCGCTGCCTCGTGATTTCGCCGAGGCAGCGCACCGCGAGCCCCGGGCCCGGGAAGGGCTGCCGGTTCACGATGGCGTCCGGCACGCCGATGAGGCGCCCCAGCTCCCGGACCTCGTCCTTGAAGAGGTCCCGAAGCGGTTCCAGCAGGCGGAGCTTCATCTTCTCCGGCAGCCCGCCCACGTTGTGGTGCGATTTGATGAGCACCGAGCCCTTCTTGCTGCCGCTCTCGATGACGTCGGGATAGATCGTGCCCTGCAGGAGCCAGTCCACGCGGCCGACCTTCGCCGCCTCGGCGTCGAACACCTCGATGAAGAGCCCTCCGATGATGCGACGCTTTTTCTCCGGGTCGGTCACCCCGGCCAGCTTGCCCAGGAAGAGCTCCGAGGCGTCCAGATGGCGGACCGACAGCCCCAGCCCGTTGTAGGAATCCATGACCTGACGGGCCTCGTCAAGGCGCATCAGCCCATGGTCGACGAAGATGCACTCCAGCTGAGGGCCGATGGCCCGATGCACCAGCGCGGCGGCGACGCTCGAGTCCACGCCGCCCGACAGGCCGCAGACGACGCGCCCGTCCCCGACCCTCTCCCGGATATCCGCCACGGCGTCCTTGACCCAGTCCCCCAGGTTCCAGTCCCCCCTGCATTCGCAGACCTCGAAGAGGAACCGCCTCAGGATTTGCGTCCCCTGCCGGGTGTGGACGACCTCCGGGTGGAACTGGAGGCCGAAGCATCGGCCCCCCTCGTCCTCCATGGCGGCGATGACGCCGTGGGCCGTCTCCGCCGTGACCCGGAATCCCGGCGGCACCGCGGCGACCCGGTCGCCGTGGCTCATCAGGACCTCCAGGTTGTCGGCGAGGTCCCCGAAGAGGACGGACTCCCCGCGCCGTTCTATGGGCGTGACCCCATACTCCGGACGCTCGCCCGACGCGACGCTCCCACCATGCGCCTTCGTCATGAGCTGCATCCCATAGCAGATCCCGAGGACGGGGACCTCCAGGTCGAAGAGGCCCCGGTCGACGGCGATGGCCCCCGGCTCGTTGACGCTGTCGGGCCCGCCGGAGACGATGACGCCCAGCGGGGCGAGCTCCGCGACGCGGCTTCGAGGAGCATCCCACGGCAGTACGACGCTGTGGATGTGCAGCTCCCGGACCCTCCGCGCGATCAGTTGGGTGAACTGCGATCCGCAATCTATGATGACGATGTTTTCCAAGGGACTCCCCTTCCTTGACACGTATACTCCATTCCAGTTTTTAAGAAAACGCTGATTTAATCCATGAAGCTCCCCGGTGGTACCCCAGCTTGCCTATTTTGAGGAAGAAACTTGCCGGGGCCGCCGCTATCGGGATAGCGGCGTGGGGGCTTGGGGGCGAAGCCCCCATGTTAATTTTTAGGGAAGCGCTGGAGCTTTTTTTATAGACGTTTCGCATATTTCCCTTTGGCAAAATATGCGTTCTTGTTTTAATCAGCGCTTCCCTAAATCGCTTGTAGACGAGGCGGCTTTTGCGAGCCGAAGCGAGGGCGTACACAACAGTACGTCGAGCAAGGCGAGCAAAAACTACGAAGTATACAAGTGATTTGGAATTGGAATTACTCCACGGTGACGCTCTTGGCCAAATTCCTCGGCCTGTCGATCTCCCGCCCCATCAGGTACGCCAGGTAGTACGCGAAGTACTGCAGCGGGATCACCGTCAGGAACGGCGTCAGCTCGTCCTCCGTCCCGGGTACGAAGATGCAGTCGTCCGCGAAACGCGGCACGTCGGGGTCGCCCTCCGTCGCAACGGCGATGATCGGGGACCTCCGGGCCCGGGCCTCCTGGACGTTGGACAGGGTCTTCTCGAAGATGCGGTCCCGCGGCAGCAGGGCCACGACGGGCATCGTCTCGTCCAGCATGGCGATGGGGCCGTGCTTCATCTCCCCCGCGGAGTGCGCCTCGGCGTGGACGTAGGAGATCTCCTTCAGCTTCAGAGCCCCCTCCAGCGCCACGGGGTAGGACGCGCCGCGGCCGATGAAGAGGAACCCGCGGGCCCCGAGCCGGTGCTCCGCGACGTCCTTGAGCGAACGGCTCCGGGCGATGAGCTCCTCCACCTTGAGGGGCAGGAGCTTCAGCTCCCCGACAAGCCGGGACTCGTCCTGCGGCGAGAGCTTCCCGCGCCGCTTCCCGATCCAGAGGGCCAGCAGTGTCAGGGCCGCAAGCTGCCCCATGAAGGTCTTCGTGGCCGCGACCCCAATCTCGGGCCCCGCGCGCAGTTCGAGGAAGGCGCCGACCTCCCGGGCCAGGGACGACCCCGCGACGTTCGTCACGGCCAGGCAGCGCGCCCCCCTGGCCCTGGCCCCCCGGGCCGCGGCCAGGGTGTCCGCCGTCTCCCCGGACTGGGAGACGAACACCGACAGCGTCGACGAGTCGCAGACGGCGTCGCCGTACCGGTACTCCGACGCCGTCTCCACGCGGAGGTCCAGCCCCGTGAAGCGGTCGAAGAGCCCCGCCGTCGCCAGCGCGGCGTAGTGGGACGTTCCGCAGGCGACGAGCTGGATGCGCCGCAGCGAGGCCGCCTCCTCGTCCGTCAGGGGGACCTCTGCGCTCAGGTCGATGGAGTCCTCCGCCAGGCGCCCCGCGAGGGTACGCCGCAACACGCCGCCCTGCTCCTCGATCTCCTTGAGCATGAAGTGCGGGTACATCCCCTTGGAGGCCATCTCGGGGTCCCAGTCGACCGTGCTCAGCTCGGCCGGGAGCGGACGGCCCTCGAAGTCCGACAGGGCTATTCCCCTTGCCGAGAGCTCGGCGATCTGATCGTCCTCCAGGAAGAGGATGTCGTGGGTGTAGGGAAGCAGCGCCGTCGCGTCCGACGCACAGAACGCCTCCCCCTCCGCAGCCCCGAGGATCAGTGGGGGCCCCTTGCGCACGCAGTAGAAGCGGTCCGGCAGGTCGGTGAACAGGACGACGAAGGCGAAGGAGCCCCGAAAACGCCGGCACGCCCCACGCAGGGCCTCCTGAGGGTTGCCGCCGTTGAGGGCGTAGAGCCGGGCGATGAGGCAGACCGCGACCTCGGTATCGGTCTCGGAGAGAAATGTGACGCCCTGAGCGCTCAGTTCCTGCCGGAGCTCGTGGAAGTTCTCCACGATGCCGTTATGGATGAGGACGACCTTCCGGTCCGGGTCGGCGTGGGGGTGGGCGTTCTCGTCGGTGACCCCGCCGTGCGTCGCCCACCGCGTGTGTCCGATCCCCACGCTTCCCTCCAGAGGGGTGGTCTCCAGCTTCGCCTTCAGGTTGGCCACGCTGCCCACGCACTTCACCATGCCCAGGCCCTCGGAGCTCGCGACGGCGATCCCCGCGGAGTCGTACCCCCGGTACTCCAGACACTCCAACCCGCCCACGACGACATCGACGACCCGCCGCGGGCCCGTGTAACCCATGATCCCGCACATTTTGAGGACATCACCCCGCTTCAGACAATTTTTCCGTTTTCCCGATTCTCCCATTTTTCGAGAGGCGATGCCCGCATCGCCTCCCAAGCGTGCTCCGCAGAATCATCATCGCAAAAGCGTCATCCGGAAACATCCTCGTTAATGATACCCGACAATCCCCGTCCGGGAAAGCGCCATGATAATAGTATATGAAGCCGCCGAGTCCCGTCGGGATTTTTCACCGGTCGGCGCTCCCCCTGCGAGGCCGAGCCGTTTCTCCTCCGGGCCACGCCCTCCCGTTCTCGTTCCTCGAGCCGGCGGAGAACTCGGGCGAATTCGTTTTGAACAACCGACGCTTCCGCCCTTTTCCGGCTTGACGGCCCGGACAAGTCCTATATAATTACAGTGCGGTAGTTTAAGGAAAGTCGCAACCCTGAAAGAAGGATATGAGAGAGACCCATCCGGGAGAACTCCCGGCGGGGCGCCGAAGGGGCAAGTGCTCGAAACACGGAAACTCTCAGGCCAAAGGATCGTATCCGGACAGGACTCTGAAGCTGTACGCTTTCTTTATAAAAAAAGGGGAGCTTGGCGACAGAGCGCAGAAGGTCCGGAGGGGTAGCCGATGCAGAACAACACCGTGCTCGTCACCAACAACGAAGGGCTCTCGCAGATCGTCCGAAACGGGCGTTTCGTCGAGGGGTCGTCCTTGGATGTTCTCGTGTCCGTCCGAAGTTCCGTGCACCTTGGCGGGCGCCTTCTCACCCATCCCCTCTGCGGCAATCTCAGGCCCTACCAGCAGCCCTTTCGTTCCGTCCTCATCCAGGAGTTCCCGGGAGCGCTCGTGGACCTGGAGTCCCTGTCTCTCATCGAAAATGCTGTAGCCGTATACAAGAGCTGCGAGGATCGCATGCTCCTTCCCGAGAGCCTGGACGAACCGACCCGTGCGGATTACGCCTTCATTGACAGTGAGTTGATGAGGGAAAGTCTGGAGCGGTACGGCATGTTGTCGCGTCATTCGGCACTGCAGCCCGCCGCGTTGCTTACGCATAGTTCAGCGTATAGTTCAGATTGAAGGAGGTGAATGCACAATGCCTGTCGAGTTGACGAAGGAGAACTGCGACGCCGAGGTGAAGCAGGCCAGTGGAGTAGTCGTCATGGACTTCTGGGGCCCTTCATGCGGCCCCTGCATGGCCCTGATGCCCAAGTACCTGGAGATCGCCGAGAAGTACGAGGGCAAGGCCAAGTTCTGCAAGGTGGATACGTCCACGAACAAGCGCGTGGCCATCAATTTCAAGGTCATGAGCCTGCCGACCATCCTGTTCTACAAGGACGGCGCGGAAGCGGCCCGCCTTGGCGGCGCCGACGCCACGGCCGAGAACATCGAGGCCAAGGTGAACGAGCTGATTGGGTAATGAGCAACAGCCGGAGAGAGAACCTGAGCCCTCTGGGCCTTTTGCCCGTGCTTGGTACCAAAAACGGAAGTACGGGCGGGCCACTCCGGCCTTTCAGGGCGCGACGAGCCCGCAGTGTCCGCAAGGTCGGTAACAAAGCGCCGCATGACGCATTGAGCCGTCGAGGCGGAAATCCCCTCGTGAGGGGAACGTCGAGTCGTTATCACATTAGAATGTATCATGAAGAAAAGGAGGAAAGAGAATGAAGCTGGAACTTCACAGAGTTTTCGTCAAGAAGCTGGAGTTTGGGGAGAAGACCGGCTATGCGGATGGGACGCTGACCGTCAACAAAAAGGAGCTGCTCGACCTGATAGCCGAGGACCCTCTCCTGGGCAAGAACCTGGACGTCGACCTGGCCATGCCGGGAGACAAGACCCGCATCATTCCGGTCAAGGACGTGCTCGAGCCCCGTTGGAAGATCGAGGGCAAGGGACAGGTCTTCCCGGGCATCCTGAGCGATGTCGAGACCGTCGGCGAGGGCAAGACCCTCGTGTTGACGGGGGCGGCCGTCTTGACGGCGGGCAAACTGGTGCGCTTCCAGGAGGGCATCATCGACATGTCCGGCCCCGGCGCGGAGTACACGCCCTATTCTCAGACCTGCAACGTTGTCCTTGTGCTGGAGCCGTCGGACCCCGAGATGGACAAGCACGACTACGAGCAGGCCTGCCGCGTCGCGGGGCAGAAGGCAGCGGCCTACCTGGCCCGCTGCTGTGCCGAGGCCGGGGCCAAGGCCGAGAAGGTGGACGTCCACGAGTTCGCGAACTTCCGCGACGCCATGGCCGCTCACCCCGGACTGCCCAAGGTGGGGTACCTCTACATGCTCCAGACCCAGGGCCTGCTGCACGACACCTACCTCTACGGCGTGGACGTCAAGAAGATCCTGCCGACGATCGTCTCGCCGCTCGAGGTCATGGACGGCGCCATCACGTCGGGCAACTGCGTCTCCGCCTGCGACAAGAACAGCACCTACGTGCACCAGAACAACCCGGTCATCGCGGACATGCTGAGGCGCCACGGCAAGGACTTCAACTTCGTGGCCTGCATCGTCACCAACGAGAACGTCACCCTGGCCGACAAGCGCCGCAGCTCCACCTACGCCACCAAGTTGGCCTCCATGTTCGGGCTCGACGGCGTGGTCATCACGGAGGAGGGCTTCGGCAACCCCGACGCCGACCTGGTAATGAACTGCTGGAAGGCGGAGCGCCTGGGCATCAAGACCGCACTGTTGACGGACGAGTACGCCGGACAGGACGGCGCAAGCCAGTCCCTGGCCGACTCCTGCCCCGAGGGCAACGCCTGCGTCACGGCCGGCAACGCCAACGAGGTCATCGTCCTGCCCCCGATGGACAAGGTCATCGGCTTCCCCGAGGAGGCCAACGTCATCGCGGGAGGCTGGGATGGCTCCCTGGCCACGGACGGCACCATCACGGTGGAGCTCCAGGCCATCACCGGCGCCACCAGCGAGCTGGGCTACACGAAGCTGGGCGCCTACACGATCTAAACCGAGAGGGCAGGAACAGATTCTGTAATAAAAACAGACGCTGTAATCTGTACTGGAACCAAACGAACGAAATCGGGAACAGGGTTCCTGGAAGAAACATAAGAAAGGAAGGTGTCAAACATGGGAAAACTGGCAGGCAAGAAGCTGCTGCTTCTCGGCGAGCGCGATGGCGTTCCCGGCCCCGCCATGGAGGCATGTTTGAAGGACAGTGGCGCCGAGATCCTCTTCTCGGCGACCGAGTGTTTCGTCTGAACCGCCGCAGGGGCGATGGACCTGCAGAACCAGCAGCGCGTCAAGGATGCTGGTGAGAAGTACGGAACCGATTGTATCGTCATTCTTGGCTCCTCCGACGCCGAGGGCGCGGAGATCTACGCCGAGACCGTCAGCAACGGCGATCCGACTTATGCAGGCCCGCTCGCCGGAGTCCCGTTGGGACTCCCCGTATATCACGTATTCGACCCCGTCATTCGCGCAGAGTGCGATCCCGCCGCTTGGGAAGAGCAGATCAGCATGATGGAGATGGTGCTCGACCCGGATGGGTTGGCTGCGGCGGTCAAGGGCATTCGCGATCAGTTCAGCAAGAACGTTGTGGATTAACCCGTTTGAGGCCGCAAATCCAGAACACAGAAAGGTGGGATAGCAATGGCGTTTCGTGTCGTTCATTATATAAACCAATTTTACGCAAATATAGGCGGCGAGGAAAAGGCCGACTATAAGCCCGAGATTCGAGAGGGCGTCGTCGGTCCCGGTATGGCCCTGAAGGGGGCTCTGGGAGCCGACGCCGAAATTGTGGCAACAGTCGTCTGCGGTGACTCCTACTTCGCGACCAATATGGAGGCGGCGAGCGCGGAGATCATTGAGATGATCAAAAAATACAAGCCGGACGCCTTCGTGGCAGGTCCCGCGTTCAACGCGGGCCGCTACGGGACCGCGTGCGGCGCCATGTGCGAGGCCGTCTCCAAGCAGCTGGGGATCCCCGTCGTCAGCGGCATGTACCCGGAGAACCCCGGCGTCGAGATGTACAAGAAGGCCGCCTACATCGTGGAGACCCCCGACAGCGCGGTAGGGATGAGAAAGGCCATCCCTGCCATGGCCAAGCTGGTCCTGAAGCTCCTGAAGAAGGAGAAACTGGGCAAGCCTGCCGAGGAAGGGTACATCGAGCGCGGCGTCCGCAAGAACATGTTCTACGACAAACTGGCGGCCGACCGCTGTGTGGAGATGTTCGTCGCCAAGCTGAAGGGGGAGCCGTTCGAGACCGAGTACAAGATGCCGGTCTTCGACCGCGTGCCGCCTCAGCCCGCCGTCAAGGACATGAAGAACGCCGTCATCGCCATCGTGACGTCGGGCGGTATCTGCCCGAAGGGCAACCCCGACCACATCGAGGCGTCGAGCGCCAGCAAGTACGGCGAGTACGACATCACGGGCGTGATGGACCTGACCAGCGATGGTTACTGCACGGCCCACGGCGGCTACGACGCCACCTACGCCGATCAGGATGCCGACCGGGTCATCCCCGTCGACGTCCTGCGCGACATGGAAAAAGAGGGCGTCATCAAGAAGCTGCACAACAAGTTCTACACCACCGTCGGCAACGGTACGGCCGTCGCCAGCGCCAAGCGGTTCGGCGCGGAGATAGCCGACAAGCTGGTGGCCGACGGCGTGACCGCGGTCATCCTCACCTCGACCTGAGGCACCTGTACTCGATGCGGTGCATCGATGCTGAAGGAAATCGAGCGCAAGCTGCCCGTGGTGCACATGTGCACGATCGTCCCCATCTCCTTGACGGTCGGCGCAAACCGAATCGTTCCGACGATCGCCATCCCCCATCCCCTGGGAGACCCGACCCGTACCCCAGAGGAGGAGAAGGCCCTGCGTCGTCGTCTCGTCGAGAGGGCTTTGAAGGCCCTCCAGACGGACATCACCGAGCAGACCGTCTTCACGGAGTAGGAGATCGTCAGCGTTTTGTTTCTCCGAGGCCCAGGGTCGCACCTGGGCCTTCGATATATTGTTTTGCCGATGTTGGCGGGCGGCCGCCTCGATGGAAAAAAGATGGAAAAAATCGGGGTGCGGACTCTCGCGGCCGGATCGATTGAGTTTCACATTGTCTTAAGGAGGACTATGGATGTCCACGGTAGGAATCAAGAGCTATGCTTATTGTCTGAACCACGCGCCCGAGACGGGGAGCTTCTACGGCGGAACCCCCCATGAAGCCCGCCACAGCGGCAAGGAGAAGGAGTACGTCGACGCTCTGCCCAAGCATCTCCAGACCTACGAGGAGGCCCTGCACTACGCCCCCAACCAGACCTACATCGGTGGCCTGAGCTACGAGGAGTTCGAGGAGGCCAAGGCCCCCTGGACCGAGAACCGTCTGAGCGACGCACAGCGCTACGGCAAGTTCGGCGAAATAATGCCGGAGGACGAGTTCCTGGGGCTGATCTCCGCGTGCGACGAGTTCGAGCTCGTCTGGCTGGAGAAGGGCTTTGCGGAGTCCGTCAGCGCCAAGCTGGCGAAGGACCCCGTCATTACGGAGGCGGTCGTCAAGCGCGTGGTGCGGCCCAAGAACATGAAGGACCTGGCCGACATCGAAGCGGAGGTCAAGGACCGTGAAGCCCTGCCCCTGCACTTCGGCGGCAAGGTCGTCGGCTGCATCCGCATGGGACACCCCACGGACGCCTGCCTGACGGCCCACGTCCTGCTGGAGAACCTGGCCGGGAAGGCATCGGGCGTCCTCGCCCTGCTGCACCTGCTGGAGAACAGCGGTATGATCCCGGCGGACCTCGACTTCGTCATCGAGTGCTCCGAGGAGGGCGCGGGCGACGTGGGACAGCGCGCGGGCAACAACTTTGCCAAGGCCATCGCCGAGGTCGCGGGCTGCGTCAACGCCTCTGGGTGCGACGTGCGCGGCTTCTGCGCCGGGCCCGTCAACGCGATGATCGCAGCGGCCTCCCAGGTGGCCGCTGGTGCGCGCAAAAATATCGCCGTCGTCGCAGGCGGGTCCATCCCCAAGCTCTACATGAACAGCCGCGACCACGTGAAGAAGGGCCTCAAGGCCCTCGAGGACTGCGTGGGCAGCTTTGCTGTCCTGCTGGTCCCCGACGACGGCACGAACCCCATCATGCGCCTCGACGCCCTGGGTAAGCACACCGTCGGCGCGGGCGGCGCTCCTCAGGCCGTCACCTCCGCCCTGACCTTCGAGCCCCTCCAGGCCGCGGGTCTGACCTTTACGGACGTGGACCGCTTCGCCCCGGAGCTCCAGAACTCCGAGATCACGATGCCAGCCGGAGCGGGCGACGTGCCCCTGGCCAACATCAAGATGATCGCGGCCCTCGCCGTCATGAAGAAGGCCATCGAGAAGGCCGACATGGATGCCTTCATCAAGAAGCACGGGACGGTGGGCTACGCCCACACGCAGGGACACATCCCCGCGGGCGTCCCCTTCATCGGTCCCGCCTGCGAGGGCATCCGCGCGGGCAAGATGAAGCGCGTCATGATCATTGGGAAGGGAAGCCTTTTCCTGGCGCGCCTGACCAACCTGGCCGACGGCGCCTCCTTCCTCATCGAGGCCCCGACCGGCGGCGCGTCCGCGGGCGCCGTCAGCAAGGAGGACGTGAAGTCCCTGATCCTGGAGGCGCTCTCCGAAATCGCCGGGAAGCTGAACTGAGGAGGCGGGACTCATGTCTGACGCAATCAGGAAGGTAGTCGGGTCCGCCCTGGCCGAGATCATCGAATCGGCCAGAAGCGGCGGCCCCAAGGTGAAGGTCGGCCTGATGGCCGCCGGAAGCGAGCTGGGCCCCGAGGAGCTGGCCCGCGGGGCGCGGCTGGCTCGGGAGACCTATGGAAACGTCACGCCCGTCATGATCGGCCCGCGCACCCCCGGGTTCGAGGAGCTGGAGTGGATCGAGACCCCGGACTGCGAGGCGGACGTCGCCTCGACCCTGGAGGCCGCGCTCAAGGACGGCCGCATCGCCGGGGCCGTGGCGCTCCACTTCCCCTTCCCGCTGGGCGTGACCACCATCGGGCGCGTCATGACGCCCGGAAGGGGCAAGGCGATGATCCTGGCCTCCACCACCGGGACCTCGGCGACGATCCGGGGCGAGGCGATGCTGCGCAACGCGATCTACGGCATCGCGACGGCGAAGGCCATGGGGATCCAGGACCCGACGGTCGGGATCCTCAACGTGGACACGGCGCAGCCCGTGTTCCGGGCGCTCACCCACATGAAGGAGCGGGGCTACCCCATCACCTTCGGCGCGTCCGTCCGCAAGGATGGCGGCGCGGTGCTGCGCGGCAACGACATCCTGGTCGGGGCGGTGGACGTGTGCGTGACGGACACGCTGTCTGGCAATGTCCTGATGAAGATGTTCTCGTCCTTCACGACGGGCGGGTCCTACGAGGCCACGGGTTGGGGCTACGGTCCCTCCTGCGGCGAGGGCTGGCGGAACGTCGTCTCCATCATCTCGCGTGCCTCGGGCGCTCCGGTCATCGCGAACGCGCTTTCGTATACCGCATCGGTCATCGCCAACGGACTGCCGGACAAGGTGGCCGCCGAGCTGGCCGCCGCGCGGAAGGCGGGGCTGGACGACGAGATCGCGGCCCTGACACCTAAGGCGGAGGTCGTGGAGGAGGTCAAGGCTCCCCCCGCGGAGCCCACGGACGACGAGGTGCACGGCATCGACGTCCTGGAGATCGAGAACGCGGTGAAGTCGCTCTGGAAGGCCGGCATCTACGCCGAGTCCGCCATGGGCTGCACCGGCCCCGTCATCAAAATGCCGGCGAAGCACGTGGAGAAGGCCAAGGGAATCCTCAAGGAGAACGGGTATCTATAAATTCCGGGAAAATCGCTTCTTTCTTCTTTCCCTTTTTCGCACAAAATCCCCCTCGGGTCCTTGACAGACCCGAGGGGGATTTTTTCTGGCGGAGATTCCTCCAGCTTTTAAGGAAGCGCTGGAGAGCTTTGCCTATAGATGTTTTGCATATTCGGTCTTGGCAAAAGATGCGTTTTTGTTTCAACCAGCGCTTCCTTAAAAGCTGTCTGGGCTCAGTCCTCCAACTCGGCAATACAGACGACTTGGCTGGAGTCCAATCCTACTATACGCAGCGGGGCATTGATAAATCTGAAAATCTTTTTCTCTCTCGGCAATTCGGACAGGTGCATGTCCTCGATGCCCGTGCAGAACCTCCCGGTAAAGTAGCCAAGTATATGCCTGTGGCAATCTGGCGGCAGTTCTCCCCTCGGAACGGCCGGCGACGGAGAGCCTATTGCCAGGAAGTCCATGCCGATTCCCTTCAGGGCTAGATTGTCAAGCCAAAAGCAACAGGTAAATTGAAAAAGGCCTCATTAGG
>CAUPUB010000056.1:0-14871 GCA_963514535.1 uncultured Fretibacterium sp. | reverse complement strand
CGGGGCCGTCTACTGTCCCGCAGGATCGAAGTTGGAGTTCACTCAGGACATCGCTTTCTCGATGAACAGTGCGGACGAGGGAGGGGGGGCCGTCTACTCGGATACCCTGGCGCTCGACCCCGAGGCCCATAGGCTGACCTTCAACGACAACCATGCCAAGACGAAGGGCGGTGCGGTCTACGTTACCAGCAGCGTAACCGTGAACGGCAACGTGACGTTCTCGGACAACATCTCGGATGGGACAGGCGGCGCGGTACACAGCGACGGAAACGTCACCGTCCAGGGCGGTACCTTCAGGAAGAATGAGGCGAAGACGGACGGCGGAGCCATCTATGCGGAGAAGGACATCTCGGTGAAGCCTGCCGAGGGCGCAAAGGTCACCCTCGAGGATCACACCGCGGGCCAATCCGGTGGTGCCCTCTGCGCCAGGGGTCGGATCGAGGCCGAGAACACGGAGTTCAAGAAAAACAAGGCCACGGCGGACAGGGGGGGCGCCACCAAAAGCGAAGGGGAGACCATGCTGACGAACTGCGTCCTGGAGGGAAATTCCTCAGGGAAACATGGCGGCGCGTCCATCGCAGGGTCCATCAAGGCCAGGCGGACAACTTTCAGCGACAACACATCAACTGCGGCAGGGGGCGCCGTGTACCTGACCGGAGATGGGACGAGCTCCTTCGCCAACTGTGTTTTTTCAAAAAATCAGGCCAACGCGAACGGCGGGGCCCTCTTCCTTACAGGCAACACGCACACCCTGAGCATAGAGGTCTGCACCTTCGACGGCAACTACGCCGCGGGCGGGCAGGGCGGCGCCCTAGACCTGGCGGGGAGCGATCTCACCCTATCCCGCTGTTTTTTCACGGACAACAAGACTGCCTCCGGTCCCAACACCCAGGGCGGAGCTGCCCGTATCGAAACGACTTCCTTCGGCATCGCCAACTGCACTTTCTATAAGAACGAGGCCGGACAGGGAGGGGCTGTCCATATCTCCTCCTCCGGAGGCTCCGGAACGGCTAAAAAGTCCGCACTGCTCTACTGCACCTTTGCCAGGAACGTGGCCGGGGGAGGTCAGGGCGGCGGCCTCTGGACAGCCTGCCCCGAGCTCTATATGATGGGAGTTCTCTCCGTCGGCAATACCGCCTCCTTCGGGGCTGACATCTTCTCCGGAGGGGGAAAGATCAAGTCCCAGAGCTACAACATCCTTTCCGGCTACGGGGAGCAGGGGTCCAGCGGCCCCGCGGACAAGGTGGACTGGAAGGCTGCCTCCTTCGTCGATCTGGATGGGGATGGCAGAAACGATAGCCAGGCCCCGTCCAACACCTTTGACCTGTTTTTCGGGAGCAATGTTCCGGCATCGAACAGTCCCCCCTCCCCGCCCATGACCGGCTCCACTCTGGGAACTCAGCCGCAGAAACCTCTTTTGACTCTCGCGCTGAGGCCCACCACGTCCAGCTCCCCGAACCCAGCTCTGGACGCCATTCCGAAGGATCGGGCCAGAAACCGTTTCAAGACCTATTTCAACGTTCTGGACCATACGGACGAGCGGGGGGTCGATCGTGAGGCGGCGGCCGTCGGCGCCTGTGACATCGGCGCCTATGAGAGCGGAACCGGAATCGTGCCGCCTGACCCGGGCGAAGAGGGAGCTCTGGCCTACGTCAAGATGAGCGGGATCCCCAACACCCACATCGCGGTGGGACAGACCACCAGCCTGGTAGCTATAGCCTATGACCAGCACGGGACTCCCATCCAGAACGCCAAGGTCGAGTGGAAGAGCAGCAACCCCAGCGTGGCGCGCATCGACGCCTTCGGCAACCTCTACGCCCGCTCCGTGGGCAAGACCATCATCAGCGTCACAACGGTGCACCAGGCCGTGGACGGCAAGCCCGCAATAGATTCCGCGGAACTCACCGTCCGGGAGGAGATGAGCTACACCAACGTCCACCCCGAGATCTGGAAGATGCTGGGCGAATTCAACGACCTGCTGGGCGCACAGGGTGTGGGACTCACCATTGCGGACTCCGACCCGAAGAAGGTTAGGGCCTCCGCCTTCCAGAAGGCGTTCCGCGACGTCTGGGGAACCTCCGCCGCCCAGGTGACGGAGCTGAAATCCGGGGCCCCCATCCGGTTCGAGAGGGGTAAGCTCCCCTCCGCGCAGGGCTGGAGCACCCCCAAGCCCGCGATCGACATCTCGCTCGGCAGGCGCGGAAAGGGCGACCTGCTGCCCCTGAAATACCGCTGGAGCCTGTCGTGGGATGAGCTGAGCACGCTGATGGGGCGTAAGGTGACGAAGGCCGAGGGGCAGGAGCTCTTCGATGTCCTGAAGCTGGCCTTCGTCTCCGCGGGCGGAGGGGCCTATACGGTCGTGGGAACCGACGGCGTGGCCGCATCCCAGGCAATCTCCTCGGGCGCGCTGGAGGTGACGAAGGGCAACAACGGGGTGACCCTGGAGCTGACCGCCTTTGTGGCGGACGCCATAGGCCCGGCGGCCTCGTCGGTAAAGGCCGGGCCGAGGATTGTCGAGGGGCTCCTGGTGGTCCCGGACGGCATCGCCGACGGGACGATCTCGGGCGCCATGGGACTGCTCCAGAGAGCAAAAAGCGGCGGCGGAAGCAAGGGCGAGGGCGGCGGCGGTGGATGCGACGCGGGAGTCAGCGGACTTGCGTTGATTTTTGCAGCAGTACTCCTTCGAAGGAAGAGGGTATAGCCCCCGACTTTCGCAGCTGATCCCCAATCCGAGCATGGAACGAGGCGGCCCCAGCCGGGGCCGCCTCGTTTTTCTGTTTCTGTTTTCAGTTTTTCCGTCGTCGATGGAACACGACAGGGAACGACCCGGCATCGAATCAGAGCGTCCCGTTCTGCGCCTTGCTCAGAAGTTCCATCTTCATCCGATAGTAGGCCGGGCTCATGTCAAGATAATGCCTGTGTGGGTTCTCGAAGCGCTGCTCCTCCGGCCATATCTCCGTCTCGAGCTGACGTTTTACGTAGGCCCGGATCTCCTCCAGCGAAGGGGACGGCTTCACCCTCCTTCCGTCCTCCAGGACCAGCTCATGCATCCTTCGGGCCGTACAGCCGGAGTAGACGAAGGTCCTCCACGGCCTCTGTGGATTGACGTAAGGGTAATCCCCGCTGAAATCGGGGGTCTCCTCCGCCATGGTAATCAGGTCGGAGACGGCGTGGCCCTGGCCGTCATAGACCCGCCACACCTGTTTCTTCCCGGGGTTGGTGATCTTTTCAAAGGTCTCCGAGACCTTTATCTTGGGGTAGCATGCCTTGCCCTTGTTCACGGCCACCAGCTTATACACCGCCCCAAAGACTGGATCGCTCCGTGCCGTAATCAACCGCTCCCCGACGCCGAAGGCGTCGATGCAGCCCCCCTGCTCCAGTATGGAACGGATCGTGAACTCGTCCAGGCTGTTGGAGGCGACGATCTTGCAATCCGTCAAACCAGCCTCGTCCAGCATCCTGCGGGCGGCCTTCGAGAGGTAGGCCAGGTCGCCGGAATCCAGACGGATGCCCTTCAAACGCTTTCCCATGGGGATAAGGACCTCCCGGGCAACCCGGATCGCGTTGGGGATACCCGACTTGAAGACGTCATAGGTGTCCACGAGCAGGACCGAGTTGTCCGGGTAGAGCTCCGCAAACTGCTTGAACGCGGCATACTCGTCGTCGTGATACATGACCCAGCTGTGAGCCATCGTCCCGCTGACGGGGATGCCGAAGATCTGCCCCGCCAGCAGCGTGGCGGTGCTGGCGGCCCCGCCGATGTACGCCGCCCTGGCGCCGTAGACGGCGGCATCCACGTTATGGGCACGTCTCGCGCCGAAGTCCGCCACGGCCCGCCCCTGCGCGGCCTGCACGATCCGGTGGGTCTTCGTGGCGATCAGGGACTGATGATTGATCTGGTTCAGGATCGCCGTCTCCACCAGCTGCGCGTCGATCAATGATGCGCACACCGTGAGGATCGGCTCGTTGGGGTACATGACGCTGCCCTCCGGCATGGCCGTCACGGTCCCACGGAAGCGGTAGTCCGTCAACCATTCCAGAAACCTCTCCTCGTAGATATCGAGCGAGCGCAGGTAATCGATGTCCGCCTTTCCGAAATGAATGTTCTCCAGATAATCAAGCACCTGCTCCAGGCCCGCAAAGATGGCGAAGCCGCCCCCGTCGGGGTTCCTCCGGTAGAACACGTCGAACGTGGCCGGTCCGTCGGCGCTCCCGCCGCCGAAGTACCCGTTGGCCATGGTCATCTCGTACAGATCCATCATCATGGAGATATTGCGCGGTTCAAACTGCGTCATGGGCCTCACCCCCACTTCGTTCTTCTTACCCTGCCCAAACCCGTTCCTCCCCTTGCGGAGAGGGACACTCCTCTGGATCGAGCTTCAAAAACACCGAGTCCAGGGTCGTACCGGAGAGGTAGTCCAGAAACCGCCGCGCCGAATCCTCCAGGACGGTACCGAAGATGCAGGCCCGGAAGGGGCACCGCGGGCAACACGAGCACAGCGCCGCTGAGGGATCGGGGACGCCATCGATCGCCCTGTAGATCGCCATGAGCGATATTCGGGAGGGCGCGAGCTCCAGTTCGAAACCGCCCCCCACCCCCCGCACGGAACGCACCAGCCCCGCACGGGCCAGCCTCTGGAAGACCTTCGTCAGATGAGCCTCGGAGACCCCCAGGGTCTGGGCCATGTCCCGGGCGTTGAGTCGGCGTCCCGACGCAGCCAGAAGGCCCATGCCGTGCACGCCGAGGGAAACGGCCTCCGATATGGCGATAACGCTGCCCAGCACAAAAACGCCTCCCGTTCGAAGATCGCCCCGAAACTACAGCCTATTCACTATTTCGGAGTCGGTTTACCTTTGCCGTTCCCTATCATAGCACAGAGCGTTCCGAGAGGGCGCCGCAAACTTCCCCCAGGCACGGTGTACACGTCCCCCCAATTACTATACCCCCACACCGCCATCCTGAGCTGAGCGGCCCGTAAGCAAAACGAGCGGCTGCTGGAAGACTTTCTATTGTTGCCAACTCCGAAATATGTTGATAAACTTGAAGCGAGGTGAGACGCTTTGAGACGAGATGCTTTGAGACAAGATCTGGAAGAATGGCTGAAGGGGAACACCGAGAAATTAAAGAAGCTGGAGGCATCCGGAAAATATTCCGGCCTACCGGTCGTTCGTCTTGCAGCGTCCTCAAAAGCGTCTTCCAAAGCATCCTTCAAGCCCACCCCCGAGGACCCCACGGAACTCGAGACCGGCGGAGCCTCACCAACTCCCAAGGGGAAGCCGGTTGTGGGATCCGACGATCTGCCAGAGCTTCGCCAGGGGAAAGCCTCGCTTCGTCTGGAGGAAGTCTCCCCTCCCGCCCTTCGGGAAGGAGGCCCCGTTTCCTCGTCATCCTATTTGTCATCCCCTTCTTCGTCGTCCCCCTCTCCGGAGCCTACTGAGCCTCCGCTCACCCCCTCAAAGGAAGTTTTTCGCCCCGGGGCGGACGAGTTCGCTGCTACTCCGGAGCGAGGGGGACGGGAAGCCCCCTCCGCCGAGGAGGAACTTGCGTTCCGGGAGCAGGAGAAAAAAAAGCAAGGGATAAAAAAGCAGGGGATAAAAAAGGACAAAGCGCCCCCCACGATGGACGACGTGAACGAAGGAGAGGACGGGCAGAAGGTCGGTGGAGATCTTTCCCTGGACGCTCCAGCCCAGGAAGCCCTCGAGGAGAGAATCCTCCTCTCGGAGCCGCCTCTTTCCAGGGTGGCGACGGGCGCAGTGCCAAAATCCGCAGGCCGTGAATCCGACCGTGACACCCATATTGCAGAACGTCTGCGCCGCATCACCCGGATGAGGAGGGCAGCAGTGGAGGCCGCACGTCTCGCGCAGATCCCGCAGCGCCGAGTGATGCTAGCCGTGCTCTGTACCATCGCGATCCTGGTGCTGGGGACGATCTTCGCCCTGTATCGCTATACCCGGAACAACTCTCAGAGCGCCATCGCCCAGGAGGCCCGGACCCTCTACGAAGAGGAGCGCTACGACGAGGCCATGGCCTCCTATCAGCGGGGAATCAACCGCTACCCCGATTCACGGGAGTTCCTGTTGGGTCTGGCGCGTTCCTCCACGAGGGCCGGGCAGTCAGACCAGGCGCTGGCGGCGTGGCGCCTTTACCTCAACCAGATCCTCGAGGAGGAGAGGTCCAGCCGGGCTCAGGCACTCTACGAGATCGGCCGCCTTTATGCGCAGGAGAAGGCCCCGGACAAGGCGATAGAACACCTGATCCAGTCCTCGAACCTGGACCCGACTCGCTACGACACGCACTTCGCCCTGGGACGTCTGCTCGAGGAGCAGAACAGGCCGGCCGAGGCGCTGAGCTCTTATCGCCGCGCTCTGGAGCTTCGCCCCTCCTCTCAGGAGGCCCTCGATGCCATGAAACGCGTTGCAGGGCTGGTTGTTGACCAGCCGCCCCCGGCACAGGGGCCGGATCGGGAATACGAGAAGCGTCTCGAGGTGGGGATCGTGGCCCTGGACCTGAAACGCTATGACGACGCCCTGTCCCTCTTCAATCAGGCCCTGGCAATCAAAAGCGATGACGAACGACCCTGGCTGGGGGTCGCGGGCGCTTATCAGGGCAAGGGAAACGATGCCGAGGCCCTGAGGTTGTTGCAGGACGCCCAAAAACTCATTTCCGGCAGCGTGACCATCGAGGCGAAGATCGACGAGCTGGAACGAAGACTGGAACAAAGACGGGAACAAAAGGAGAAGGCCACAACGGCCTCCCCGGCGAAGCGCAGGAGGGAAACCGTCGGGAAACAGTAAAATACCGATCGAGACAAGGGCGCATATCGGTCCGAGGGGGGCTGAGCCCAAACGAAACCAAGGGGGAGATGGCGAATGACAAGTCTGACGTCAAATCCGTTCGAGGCCGCCAAAATTGAAGCCCGCGAGGCATTGGCGAATACGGTGACCAAGGCACTGAGCAAGAAGGGCTACGAGGCCGTTTTTGCTCCTACGAAGGAGGACGCCCTGGCAAAGGTGCTGGAGCTGATTCCGGAGGGTGCCGTCGTCGGCGTCCCCGGCACGGTGACGATCCGGGAGATTGGGGCTCTGGAAAAACTCGCCGAGCGGGGCTGCACGATCCACCACCACTGGAACCCGAGCCTCACCCCGGAGGAGCGGATGCG
This sequence comes from uncultured Fretibacterium sp., assembly GCA_963514535.1. GTDB lineage: Bacteria > Synergistota > Synergistia > Synergistales > Aminobacteriaceae > CAJPSE01. The sequence goes on along the minus strand of CAUPUB010000056.1, from coordinate 7,711 downwards.
GACCCTGATGGACGAGTACTGCGCGGACTACTTCCTCACCAGCGCCAACGCGGTTACCCGGGACGGGATGATCGTGAATATCGATGGCAACGGCAACCGGGTCAGTGCCATGGCCTGGGGGCGCGGCGTCCTGATCTTCGTCATCGGGGTCAACAAGGTCGCAGGCTCGCTGGAGGAGGCCATAAACCGCGCCCGGACCGCGACGCCCCCCAACGTCCTCCGACTGAGCGGAAATACGCCCTGCGTTCGGACCGGGCATTGCGTCGACTGCGATTCCCCGTCCCGTGTCTGCCGGGCACTCCTGATCCTGGAGCGCCCGACCATGGGGAGAAGGACACACGTCATCATGGTAGGGGAGAGCCTGGGGTACTGACCCCACGCTCCCCCCGCACAAAACCGGGCTGTCCGCCCGGAAGAGAGGAAAGACAGGCATTATGCAAAACCGAGATAAGATAGCTTTCATCCTGGCCGGTGGGCAGATCGCCCATCGGAGGGAGGGAAGCGTCAGGGAAAAAATTCCGCTGGGATGGGAGGAGCTGGAGACGTTCCTCCCGAAGGAGCTTCACGAGGAGATTGCGCCACAGGCGTGGAGCTTCCAGCCGCTCTCGCACTATACGCTGCGGATGTGCAGCGATCTCGTCCAGCTGGCCGCCTCCCAGGTCAAGGAGGGGGCCAAGGGCGTCGTTGTAACCTGCGGTACGCAGGCCCTGACGGAACTGGCCTACTTCGCGGACCTCGTCTGGAGTTTTCCGCAGCCCCTCGTCTTCACGGCATCCATCTTCAACGCGGGGGTGCCCGGCAGCGAGACCGCCCTGCATCTCGCCCAATCCATCCAGGCGGCCCTCTCCGAGGCATGTTGGGGACAGGGGGCTATCGTCTGCGTCCAGGACGCGCTCTACGCGGCCGCCGACATCATCCACTTCTCCAACTCCAGCCGCTCCGGGTTCCTCTCCTTCCCCAGCGGTCCGCTGAGCACCTTCTCCGAGCCCTCCGGGGACCTGATCCCCCTGAGGTCCCCCAGGCGAGGCAAGGTACTGGACGTCGAGACCGTGCCAGCGCGCGTCATCGAGATCGTCGACGCCTCGCTGGGCGGGGGGGACATCATCCTGAATGCCCTGCTGGACAAGCGCATCGAGGAGGTGGAGGGGCTCGTCGTGGCCGGGTTCGGCAACGGGGAGGTCCCGCCCTCCTGGGTCCCGCTCCTCCGAAAAATCCTCCGTACCGACACACCCATAGTCCTGACCTCCCGCTGCCCCGCCGGCTGCGTCCAGACCTATACCGACTTCGAGGGCAGCGCCGCGCACCTCCTGGAGATAGGGCTGCTCAGCGGCGGCGGCCTCTCGCCCCTCCAGGCCCGCATCCGCCTCGCCCTCGCCCTGGGCTCCGGCCTCAAGGGCAAGGACTTGAGCGACTACCTGCAGGACGCCTGACATGGCCCTCATCGCCATCATAGGCCGTCCCAACGTCGGCAAGTCCTCCCTGTTCAACCGCCTGATCGGACGCCGGGAGGCCATCGTCGACGATACGCCCGGCGTCACCCGGGACCGCATCTACGGTTCGGCGGAGTGGCGCGGAAAAACCTTTTACGTCGTGGACACGGGGGGCATCCTCGGCGAGGAAAGCGCCTTCAGCGCGGGGATCGAGGCCCACGTCAACGAGGCCATATCAGAGTGCGACGTGCTTCTGATGGTCGTCGACGGGCACGTGGGGATCACCGCGGCCGACGAGAGCGTGGCGCACCTGCTGCGCCGCAGCCGAAAGCCCGTCGTGGTGGCCATCAACAAGTTGGACGACCTCAAACACGAGGTGCACGTCGCGGACGCCTACTCCCTGGGGTTCGAGCACGTGGTGGGGGTCAGCGCCCTCCACAAGCGCAACCTGGAGGACCTGCTGGACCTGCTTGTCGGTCTGCTTCCGGATGAGGAGGAGCACCGGGACGAGGACGAGATTCGCCTTGCCATCGTGGGGAAGCCCAACGTGGGAAAGTCCAGCCTGCTGAACCGCCTGGCGGGCGCCGAGCGTTCACTGGTAAGCCCTCTGGCGGGGACGACGCGCGACCCCGTCGACACCTCCGTCGTCCTGGACGGCCGGCGTTTCCGGCTGGTCGACACCGCGGGCCTGCGCCGGAGGGGCCGCATGGACAGCGCCCTCGAATATTACTCCTTCGTGCGGACCCTGGCTGCTGTGGACCGCTCCGACGTCGCGCTGCTGCTGATGGACGCCTCCGACCCCTGCACGGATCTGGACAAGAAGGCCGCCGCGCACGCGGTGGAGAAGGGCAAGGGCCTGATCCTGATCCTGAACAAATGGGACCTCGTCTCCCCCCGGGACCGCCCAGGGGACACGATGACGAAGCGGATACGCGAGGACCTGCCCTTTCTGACCTGGGCGCCGATCCTCTTCACCTCCGCCCTGAACGGGCGGGGCGTCGGAAAGATCGCCCAGGCCGCCGTCAACGTGTTCGAGAACCGTCGGCGGCGTATCCCGACCAACGCCCTGAACCGACTGATGCGCGACGTCCTGGCCTTCGATCGCCTTCCCTCCAGTAAGAGGGGCAAGACGCTCAAGATCTACTACTGTCTCCAGTCCGGGGTGGAGCCCCCCACCTTCGTCTTCTTCGTCAACGAACCCGGCATCGTGGACACGGCCTTTGAGAACCACGTAAAAAAGGAGCTTCGCGCCCTGGAGAACTTCATGGGCTCGCCCTTACGGGTGTTCTGGCGCGGCAAGGAGCAGGAGAGGTGACACGTCGAAGGGGCGGAGAAAACGCGCTCCCCCGCGTTTCCAAGAGGTAAGAGAACCATGATGAGCGAGGATCAAATCAGGGATAAGGCCCGGGATATCCTGGGACTCAGGGATTCCGCTGATGCGGATTCCGGCGTTGGACAGTTGACATCCTTTGGTCAGCTGGGTTTTAAGGGCGAAGGAGCAGCCTGTCGCCCCGATGGCTGGTGGCTTCCCAAGGATACAACCGTTCCGGCTTTGGTGTTGGAGGTCAAAGCCGAAAAAGTTGATTTTCAAGAAAAACATGTGCAAGAGCTCCTGCGGAACTGCCGCATTGCGAGCACCCGATATCGGCACGTCTGCGGGATCCTGTACAACGGCGTGGATATTCGTGTTTTCAAGGACGAGGTGGAGATAGACGACCTCCCCGAATTAGTGTCAAAAGAACACTACATCGGTCTTTTTTCGCACAACTTCATCGATAAAAACAGGATATACGAACTCACAAGGCGCATCAATAACTGCCTTCACACGGAGTTTGGGGTCAAAAATTTGTACCATCGGATGATCTTTACGGCCTGTGCCCTGGTCGCAGAGCGATACGGAGCCGATCTGACGAGAGTCAAGGGGCTCGGGTGGGATACATTTCATACCCGTATTCACTCCGTGCTGGCAAAATCTTTGGAAAAAGACCGCCAAAAGAATGGAAAGATCGGGGTCCTGTTGGACGTGTATTCGGATATCCGCATGAATACCACGGAAAAGCAGACCGCCATAGACAACTTCGTCGACTGGATTCGCGAGATATCCGACAGCATCAATAGCGATTGGTGGAGAGGCGAAGACGTCATGGGGATTTTTTTCAACGAATTCAACCGTTATAAAAAGAAGAGCGAGGCCGGTCAGGTCTTCACTCCCGAACACATCACAGACTTCATGTACAGGCTCATCGACGTTGACAAAACAGACCGCGTCCTTGACGCAGCTTGCGGAAGCGGCGGTTTCCTCGTTAAGGCCATGTCCAATATGATACGAGAGGCCGGCGGCGTCGGGACGCCCGAGGCCCGGAAGATCAAAGCCGAACATCTGTATGGCATCGAGTTCGATCGGGAGATCTATGCCCTTGCCTGTGCCAATATGCTCATCCATAAGGACGGAAAAACCAACCTCGAGCAGATGGACTCCAGAAGCCCGGAGGCGTGTCGTTGGATTCAAGAGAAAGCGATCACCAAGGTTTTGATGAACCCGCCCTTCGAGAGTAAATACGGATGTCTGGAGATTGTCGGAAACGTCTTGGACAGCGTGCCCGCGGACACCCTTTGCGCCTTCATTTTGGCGGATAAAAAACTGGAGAAGGAGGGCAGGGGAAACGTTCGGCGCATGCTGAAGCGCCACACGCTCCAGACGATAGTCAAGTTGCCGGAGGACCTGTTCTTTGGGGTCGGCGTCACAGCCTCGGCTTTTGTATTCCGAGCCGGAAAACCTCAGGGAGAGGACGAGATCTTTACGTGCTGGATGAAGGACGACGGCTTGGAGACCGTCAAGAATCAGGGGCGTCACGATCTAAAAGGCCGTTGGGCGGAGATTGAGGATTATTGGCTTGATGTCGTAAGGAAGCGCACAGATACGCGGTATCACACGGCCCAGTGGCTGAAACCGGACTTGCAGACGTGCACGCGGCTATCCTATCCCGCTCCGTCAGTCCCTATCGTCGTTCACGCGAATGATTTCAGCAGGACCGCCCTGGACTGGCAAATGTTCAGAAGGGGAATCGATGCCGCAACCCTGAGAGCCAGGATGTTGGAGCTGGCTTTGTACACGGGTTCCATCCGCGGAGACGGTCGTGTTGTGACAATGAGCATTCCAGGAAACGTCCGAGGAGACGCGATGGACGAAGAACCCATCGACATGAGTTCCTGGCGTTCCTTTGCCATCGGCAACCTCTTTGAAATTTTAAAAGGGACGCGTCTGACAAAAGCGGATATGATCCTCGGCGACATCAACTTCATCGGTGCGTCCGCCATGAACAACGGCATCACCCATCGGATTGGAAACGAGGAGGCCATCCATCCGGGGCATGTCATCACCGTCAACTACAACGGCAGTATCGGCGCGGCCTTCTGGCAGGAGGAACGCTTTTGGGCTTCGGACGACGTCAACATCCTGCGGCCTCGCTTTTCCCCTATGAGCCGGGAAACTGCCATGTTCTTTCTGCCCCTGTTGCGAAAGGCCGGGATGGGTCACGATTTTAAGGATAAATGGAAAAAGGAGGACATGGAGCGAGACAAGATACCGCTTCCCGTGGACCCCTCGGGCAACCCGGATTATGCTTTCATGGAGCGATACATGACAAACGTTCTGAAAAGGATGGATACTCGGCTCAACCTCATGCTGGCGGTCTGTGAGCTGCCGGAAACGGCGTGTCCCCCTGCAGATTAAGACTCTGATCTTTCTCCGAATTGACTCCGAATTGAGAAGGGACACAAGCGCCCGCCCCTTCATTTGAGGGGCGGGCGCTTCGTAGGGTCATCCGGTCATCTCCCCGACGTTGCAGAGGCCCGCTCAGCGGGAGCAGCGCAGGGGCAGCTCAAGGCCGTTTCGCCGAAGCAGCGTTTCGTCCCCGAGTATCGTCCCGAGGTCCCCATCCGCGGCGATGCGCCCGTCGTACAGCACGATGGCCCGGCTGCACACGTCCAGGGCCATATCCAGGTCATGGGTCGCCAGGATGAGGGACTTATCCAGCTCCTGGAGCACCTCAATCACCCGGCGGCGGGCCCTCGGGTCCAGGGCCGCGGAGGGTTCGTCCAACACCACGATCTCCGGCCGCATGACCAGGATTCCCGCCAGGGCCACCATGCGCTTCTCCCCACCCGAGAGGCGGTGAGGCGGGCGCTCAGCTAGGCGCCCTACGTCCAGGGACTCCAGCACCTCCCGGGCCCTCGCATGGGCCTCCTCGATGGGCATCCCATGCGCAACCGGCCCGAAGGCCACGTCCTCGACGACCTGCGGCATGAAGAGCTGGTCGTCGGGGTCCTGGAAGATCAGGCCGACGGCCTCGCGCAGGCGCTTCAGGTCCTTCCCGACGAGAACGCCCTCCAACGACACCGTCCCCGTCTGTGCGGCGATGCAGCCCGCCAGGTGGAGCATGAGGGTGGACTTTCCCGAGCCGTTGGGGCCCACCAGTGCAAGTTTCTCCCCCCTTCCCAGCGCGAAGGAGACGCCGTTAAGGGCCCGGTGTCCGTCGGGGTAGGCGTAGCAAAGGCCGCAAACCTCCAGAGGCGCTCCGGCGAAAGCGGCCATTCCATCCGGCCCCACCGGGGACGACACGCCATGGACCGCGTCCCCGTTCCTTGAGTTCCTACTCATCCTCAGGGCCTCCAGACGAGGGAAAACGACAAAATAGCAGCGACATCCAGGCCAAACAGCAGGCAGAACAGGATATCCCGCCCCCGCCAACACAGAGGACGGCCCTGGCAGAACCCCGCCATCCCCCCGCGGCACCGGATCGCGAGCATCATCCGCTCCGAACGCTCCGAGCCGTGCACCAGTATCGTCCCAAGCATGCAGGCGAAGGTCCTGCACATCGGGATTCCTTTCAGTTCGGGCCCCCGAAGCTGCACGGCCCGCACCATTGTACTCGCCCGCTCCGCCAGGATGAAGATACAGCGCGTGGAGAGCAGCAGGAGGATCCGCAGTTTCTCGGGGACCCCCAGACGGGCCAGCACGCCGTCCACCCTCCCCACGCCCAGCGAGAGGACCATCCGGCTCAGCAGGACCGAGATCAGGTTCAGCTTGAGCAAAATGAGGGCGGCGAACCTCAGCCCTGCAGCAGAAAAGGGTCCCCAGAAGCGCTCACCGGGATAGGTCAGCATCAGGAGCAAGGCGATAAAGGCCCCTATGGCGTTCAGGTGCAGCAGCTCCCTCGCCAGCGGGCCGGGCTCGCCCAGGAAAAACAGGATCAGTACGACCGGCACACCGCAGAACAGGGCCGGAAACGACCGCACGGAGGCCAGTACGAAGGCCAGGATGAGGGCGCAGAGCACGCGCCCCCGCGGATCGAAGCGGTCCAGCCCCGTCGGCGTGGCCTCGGCCCGAAGGCCGCTCGTATCGAGCTGCATTCCCTGTGCTATCGCTCCACGCCCATCAGGAGGTCCGGGGCGGCGCGCTTCATATAGGCGACCATGAAGGCCGTGATAGCCCCCTCGATCAGGGCAAAGGGGATATGGGCGAGGAAGACGGTGTTTGCGATGACCGACAGGTTGGTGTCCGTCCCGCGCAAAAATATCTCCACCCCCAGGGCGCAGAGCATGACGGCCAGGAAACCGGCTAGAAAGGCGAGTACGAATGCCACCCTTCCGCTGCTTCTGCGGATCGGGGCGGCAAACAGCAGATAGGCGGCGAGCGCGGGGACCGCAACGTCCACCGTGTTCACCCCCAGAACGACAAGCCCTCCGAACTGGAACAGCAGGGCCTGGAGGACCAGGGCGACCATCACGGCAGGAAAGGCCGACCACCCCAGGACCAGCCCCATCGGAGCGATGAGGGAGAGGTGGGTCGAGCTTGGAGGGATTGGAACGTTGATCAGGGAGGCCAGGAAGAACGCCGACGAGAAGAACGCGACGCGCACGATCTTATCGGCATCGAGCTTCTTCAACCCAATAGCCGTTCCGACCCCGGCGATGGCCCATCCCGCGGTCAGCATCTGAGAGGAGAGCATGCCCTCGCTGATATGCATGGATCCTACACCGTCCTTCTACGGCGGAACAGGAGGACGAACACCGCGATGTTGAAGAGCAGGCTGACGCCCAACCCGGCCCGGAGGTAGAGATCCAGGCCCTCGGGGGCCGCCTTCTTCTCCTGGACGATTCCGCCCGCCGCCCCTCCCGACATAAATTCCTGAGTCACGTCGATCTCCGCCTCCGCCCTGTGCCCGTCGTCATCGTTGACGACGACCCGCCACTTCCCGGGCTTGTCTGGGACGAAGGCA
>CAUPUB010000055.1:0-14900 GCA_963514535.1 uncultured Fretibacterium sp. | reverse complement strand
GCGGCTGGAAGGAACCAAAACAAAACTGGTCCTCACCGCGCTGAAGACCATCTCCGTCCCCGATCTTCTGGTGGCGGAGGTGGATGTCTCGGGGGACAAGCGTATCGTGAACGTCAAGGTCTCGGGTGACGTGAAAGTGAAGGAGAGCGAATGGAAAGCCGAGATGATCCTGGGAGATAGGCCGGAGAATTATCCCGCTTATGAGAACGCTAAGACTGGCTCTGAGAAGGGCGCGGTTTTTGAGGTCAAGCTGCCGTCCAGCTTCACGAGAGGGACGCTGAGGGTGAAAGCCTCAAACTTCGATCCGCCAAATTTCCAGGGCTTTGTCGACGTCCCGCTGGAGCGCACCACGCCGGGCGGCGGCGGGGGGGGCGGCGGCGGTACGCCCGGTACGCCTGGCGCACCTGGTACACCCGGTACACCCGCGGCCCCGAGCATCGATCCGAGCAGCTGGGAGACGACGAGCACCAGCGTCCCGGACGCTCAGGGGAACCTGACTGTCCAGCTCGCGGCGACGCTGAGGCTCGAGGGGACGCCGAAGTCCCTGGAGGTTGTCGCCTCCGGGATGAAGGAGAAGCCGAAGGCCGAGCTGCTGGATGCCAGCGGCAAGGTCGTCGTGAGCTCCGTGCCGTCGGTGGTCAGGGCAGGCGCGAAGAGCTACAGGCTGAGGTTGACGTGCAGAACCACGAAGGCCGATATCGAGTCGGGCAAGGCGGCGATCGATAAAGTGCTTGTGACGACGGACGACGGCAAGGTCCATACGATCGATGTGAACAAGAAACTGAAGGATATCGCCAAGCCGGGCGGTAACCCCGGACAGCCCGGTAATCCTGGAAACCCCGGTCAGCCCGGTAATCCAGGACAACCCGGAAACCCCGGCAACCCCGGTCAGCCTGGTAACCCCGGGCAGCCCGGCAACCCCGGAGACTCCAAGAGCGGCTCCGGCGGCGGGTGCGACGCGGGAGTCAGTGGATTGGTGCTGGCCCTTGCAGTTGCATTCCTATTGAAAAGGAAAGCCTGATTTCCAACAACCGCAGCTAGTCCGTTAAGCAGACGACCGCCTTCCGTGAGGCGTTAGCCTCGCGGGGCGTGTCGGTCGCTTATGTCGATGCGCGGCACAGTTGCCGCGTATCGACGCCAGGGGGCGACGCGGGTGTCAGCGGACTTATGTTGGCTTTCGTCGGAGCGTTGCTCTTGAGGAAAAGGGTATAACGTCGGATAAAAGCAGCCAGTTCCTCCAGGGGCTTCATCAGGGGAGGCAATCCAGACTCAACGACCACCGGCTTCCAGCCGGTGGTCGTTGAGTCTGCGCTTCCCTAGAGGTTTATCAGGTAGTCCAGGCAGGTCCTGACCCCGAATCCGCTGGCCCCCCTGCCGTAGACGCCCCACTCCTTCTCCATGAAGTCGACCCCGGCGATGTCCAGGTGCGCCCAGGGGATGTCCTTATCGACGAAGTTCGACAGGAAGATCGTCGCGAAGGTCGCACCGCCGTAGCGTCCGCCGGAGTTGATCAGGTCCGCGAAGGGGGACTTCGTCGCCTCCTCGATCTTCTCGTCCTCCGCGGGCAGGCGCCAGAAGCGTTCGCCGCGGCGCCGTGCCGAGGCCAGCAGGGATTCGGCGAGGGCGTCGTTGCGGGAGAAGAGCCCCGCGGTCCATTTGCCCAGCGCAACGACGCAGGCTCCCGTGAGGGTCGCCATGTCGATGATCGCGTCCGGCTTCATCTCGCTGGCCAGGCAGAGCGCGTCGGCCAGGGCCAGACGCCCCTCCGCGTCGGTGTTGTCGATCTCGATCGTCTTACCGTTTCGGGCCCTGATGATGTCGTCCGGGCGGTATGCCGTGCCCGACGGCATATTCTCCGCCGCCGCCACGATGCCGTGCACCTCGACCTCCGGAGCCAGTGCCGCGACGCCCTTCATGATGCCCAGGACGTTGCATCCCCCGGACTTGTCGCCCTTCATGGTCGTCATGTAATCCGCCGGCTTGATGTCCAGGCCGCCGCTGTCGAAGGTGAGACCCTTCCCGACGAAGACGATCTTCCTTTTTGCCTTTTTGGGGACGTAGGAGAGCTGGATCAGGCGGGGAGGGGTCGCCGAGCCGCGTCCCACTGCCAGCAGTGCGCCCATCCGCTCCTCCTCCAGGCGCTTTTCGTCCCATATCTCGCAGTCCAGCCCCGCCTCCAGGGCGAGCTCCTCGGCCCTCCTCGCCAGGACGGGCGGATTGATGATGTTGCCGGGCTCGTTGGCCAGCTCGCGCGTCGCGATCTGAGCGGCGGCGAACTTCAACCCCTCCGCGGACTCCCCGGCGGAGAGGTCCGTGACGGCGACCTCCCTGAGGCTGAACCCCTTATCGTCGTCCTCGTCCTTCTTCTTGTACTTGTCGAAGACGTAGCCGCAGAGCCCCACGGCCTCGGACAAGATGACGGAACGGGCGAGCCCGTCCCTCTCGAAGGGCCCCGATTCGCCCCCGCACAGATGGGCGAGGGCGACGAGCGCCGTCTCGTTGTGCTGGCGTCCCGCCGTGCGCAGCGCGTAGGCCAGCATATCGCGGACCAGCGCGGAACCGCACTCCTTGCCCTTGCCCAGCCCCGCGAGGTAGAGGTTCCGAATCCCCCTCCCAAAGAGGGGGACCCTCAGCAGGGACCCCTTCTTTCCCTTGAAGTCCTTGCGTTCCCCCAGCTCCCTGACGAGGTCCCTGAGGGGCAGCGCCGATCCCTCCGCACAATCCTCCTCGCGAAGCGGCAGTACCAGAGCGCCGCCCTTCCATTCCTCCGCGGAACCGTCATAGACTTTGATGTCGATCACTCAAAAAAACCTCCTTGATTTTTTAACGGAGGGCCGCAAAAGCTCCCTCCGCACAGTTATGGGTCTATTGGTTGAATTTATGGCCCGTCTTGGCCGGGCCTATCGGCTCAGGCTCTCCAGGTTCTCCCTCAGCCTGGCTATCTGCGCAGTTCCCTCGGCGACGCGGGCACGCTCCTTCTCGACGACCTCCTGCGGAGCCCGGGCGACGAAGTCGGGCTTGTCCAGGCGCGCCTGGCTCGAGGCCACCGTCTTCTCTATGGCGGCGACCTCCTGTCCCAGCCGGGCTATCTCCGCGGCCACGTCCAGCACGTCGCCTACGGGGAGGCTGACCTCCGCCGCTCCGACCACCGAGGAGAGCGACGCGGCGGGACGCGGGGCGGACATCGGCAGAATCGCGATCTCCCTGACGCGGCAGAGGCCGGAGATCTGCGGCAGGGCGTCCTGGAGCGTCCGCTTCATCCCGTCGTCGTCCACCCGAACCGCCGCATGATTCATCCATTGCTGAGGAGCGACGCGGGCCTCGGCCCTGAGGTTGCGCAGGACGCGTACCGTCTCCTGGACCGTGCGCATGGCCTCGGACACGTCGAACCGGAACTCCTCGCGCGGCCTGGGCCAGGCCGTGCGCATGATGGAGGACTCGTCGCAGCCGTAACCGTAACCAAAGGCTCCCCAGAGCTCCTCCGTCACGAAGGGGATGAAGGGGTGGAGCAGGGGGAGGGTCGTGTGGAAGACCTCCTCCAGGACGCCCTGCGCCGTCCGGCGCCGTGCCTCGCCCTCGTCCCCCTTCAGGGCGGGCTTGGACATCTCCAGGTACCAGTCGCAGACGTCGCCCCAGACGAAGTCGTAGAGGGCCCGGGCGGCCGAGCCGATGTCGTACTCGTCGATCATGCGCGTGATCCTCTCCGCCATCTCCTGGGTCCGGGCCAGAATCCACCGGTCCTGGAGGCGAAGCTGGTCGGGGTCGATGGCCTGCCGGTCGTCGTCCAGGTTCATGAGGGCGAAGCGGGCGGCGTTCCAGAGCTTGTTCATGAAGAGGCGGTAGGTCTCGATCTTTCCGGGGGAGAGCAGGATGTCCCGCCCCTGGGTGGAGAGGGCCGCGAGGGCCATGCGCAGCGCGTCGGCTCCGTACTTGTCGATCATGTCCAGCGGGTCGATGACGTTGCCCTTGGACTTGCTCATCTTCTGTCCGTGCTCGTCGCGGATCAGGGAGTGGATGTAGACGTCCTTGAAGGGCACCTCGTCCATGAACTCGAGCCCCATCATGATCATCCGGGCCACCCAGAAGAAGATGATGTCGAACCCCGTGACCATCAGCGAGGTCGGGTAGAAATATTTGAGCTCCGGGGTCTCGTCCGGCCAGCCCATCGTGGAGAAGGGCCAGAGCGCGCTGCTGAACCAGGTGTCCAGGACATCCTCGTCCTGGACGATGTGCGTCCCCCCGCACCCCTCGCAGGCCGTCGGGTCCGTCTCGGCCACGGTGACGTGCCCGCAGTCGAAACAGGTCCAGGCCGGGATGCGGTGCCCCCACCAGAGCTGGCGCGAGATGCACCAGTCCCGGATATTCTCCATCCACTGGAAGTAGGTCTTCTCCCACTGCTCGGGGATCCAGGCGATGCGTCCGTCCTTCACGGCCTGGACGCCCCGCTCGGCCAGGGGCCTGGCCCGGACGAACCACTGCTCGGACAGGTACGGCTCGACGGTCGTGCTGCACCGCTGGCAGTGCCCCACGGAGTGCGAGATCGCCTCGGTGCGGACCAGGAGGCCCTGCGCCTCGAGGTCCCCGGCTGCGGCCCCGCGGGCCTCCTCGATCGTCATCCCCCGGTACTTGCCGGCGTTCTCGTTCATGATTCCCTCGGAGTCGATGACCTGGAGCTGCGGCAGGTCGTGGCGCAGCCCCACAAGGAAGTCGTTGGGGTCGTGCGCGGGCGTGATCTTCACGCAGCCCGTCCCGAACTCGGGGTCCACCATGTTGTCCTCGATGATCGGGATGTCCCGGTCCGTCAGGGGCACGCGCACCCGCTTGCCGATCAGGCCGCGGTACTGCTCCGACCTCGGGTGGACGGCGATGGCCACGTCCCCGATGATCGTCTCCGGACGCGTCGTCGCCACGACGATCTCCCCCGACCCGTCGACGAACGGATAGCGGACGTAGTAGAAGTTGCCCGGCTTCTCGTCGTACTCCACCTCCAGGTCGGAGAGGGCCGTGTGGCAGCGCGAGCACCAGTTGATGATGTACTTGCCCCTGTAGATCAAGTCCTTCTTGTAGAGGCGCACGAACACGGAACGTACGGCGCGCGAGAGCCCCTCGTCGAAGGTGAAGCGCTCCCGCCTCCAGTCGCAGGAGTTGCCCAGGCGTTTCATCTGGGCGATGATGCGGTCGCCATAAATTTTCTTCCACTCCCAGACCTTATCGACGAACGCCTCGCGCCCCAGGTCGTGGCGGCTCAGCCCCTTTGCGGCCAGGCTCTTCTCGACGACGTTCTGGGTGGCGATGCCCGCGTGGTCCGTTCCCGGAAGCCAGAGGACGTTGAAGCCCTGCATCCGCCGGGCGCGGCAGAGGATATCCTGGAACGTGTTGTTGAAGGCATGCCCCATGTGAAGGGACCCCGTGACGTTGGGAGGGGGGATGACGATCGAGAACGCCGGGCGCGAGGGATCGACCTCCGCGTCAAACAGCCCCCTCTGCATCCAGGCCGCGTACCATTTCTCCTCCATCGCGTCGGGCGAATAGCCCTTGGGAAGCTCCCTGTTCCTGTTCATAATCAGACACCCCGTCCCTGCAAAGTTCGATAGGCCATGCCTATATCCAAAAGAGTCACTTAAATCAAATCATTTTAGCACAGAACGTCCGTAAAACAGGGAAAAGTCCGGCAGGGAGGCCCGTTCTTTTTCCCGGTATGCTAGAATGAATCACGCTTGAATCGAGGGCTCGGGTCCTGGAAACGACAAAGCTCGAGTTCGATCCGCGGCCGTCCGGCCCCGTTCGTCCTCAAGCGGTCGTGGCCCTTGCCCAAGGGCGGACAAAAGTACGGGCGGATTCTGAAAAAGGGGTTTTCCTCCGCCGCTTGACGGCGGGAATATCTGGGAGGGACAGCGCAGTCATGGAAGTGTATGTCACGGCTTTACGCGACCTGGTGAACAACTCGGGCTTTTCCGTGTTGTTCTCGTCCATGGGGACCGGCAACGTGGTCATGTTGCTCGTCGCCCTGGTCCTTCTTTACCTGGCCATCGGCAGGGGGTTCGAGCCTCTGCTGCTGGTGCCCATCGCTTTCGGATGTCTTCTGGTCAACCTGCCCCTCTCCGGGATCATGTCCGATGCCGAGGGATCCGTGGGCTTCCTGCGCTACGTCTACTTCGGCGCTCAGCACGAGATCTATCCCATCATCATCTTCCTGGGGATCGGGGCGCTGACGGACTTCGGGCCGCTCCTCGCCAATCCCGTGACCTTCCTCCTCGGCGCTGCCGCCCAGTTCGGGGTCTTCGTCGCCTTCATCGGTGCCAACTGGGTGGGGCCTATCGCGGCCCGGTTTGGTCTGGACATCGGCTTCAACATCAAGCAGGCGGCCAGCATCGCGATCATCGGCGGGGCCGACGGCCCCACGAGCATCTATCTGACGATGAAGCTGGGGCAGCAGGCGATCCTCGGGGCCATCGCCGTGGCCGCCTACAGCTACATGTCCCTGGTACCCCTCATCCAGCCTCCCGTCATCAAGCTGCTGACCACGAAGAAGGACAGGGCCATCCGCATGGGGCAGCTCCGTCCCGTCAGCAGGCGTGAGAAGATCCTCTTCCCGATCATCTGCACCATCGTGACGGGGCTGATCCTTCCGGCCTCCGTCCCCCTGGTGGGCATGCTGATGTTCGGCAACCTGCTGCGGGAGTGCGGGGCGACCGACCGTCTGAGCCTGGCGGCCCAGAACGAGATCCTGAACATCACCACGATCTTCCTCGGGCTCGCCGTCGGGTCGACGATGGAGGCTCAGTACTTCCTCCAGCCGCGCACGCTGGTTATCATCCTCCTGGGACTCGTGGCGTTCATCTTCAGCACCGTCGGCGGCGTGGGTGTCCGCCGTGCCAATGGCGGCCCGTGTGGTCCAGCGTGTCTCGCAGTCCGAGAACCCGGGCAACTACCTCCTGATGCACGCCATGGGCCCCAACGTCGCCGGGGTCATCGGTACGGCCGTCGCGGCGGGGGTCATGCTGACGCTTTTGTCCTGACCCCTCCCGACGGCAGGGGCATGACGTCTTCCCAGGACCGCGGCCTTTGGCCGCGGTCTTGGGTGTTCATAGTGCCTTTGCCGTGTTTCTTGTCCTGTATCGGATGTCCTGCGATATACTCCGTGTGAGAATGGAGGGGGAGAACTTCATGCAGAGGAAAGACGAGAAGAAAATACTGGGTAAACTGCCTCCCGAGCTGCTCCTGCAGGGGGTGCTCCGCTACTCCGGGGCGGAGCGGCCCGATGTCGTGGTTGGGGCCGGGCTCGGGGAGGATGCGGCGGTGATTCAATGGCCGGACGTCCCTTACCTCGTGGCGGCCTCCGACCCCGTGGTGGGGGCGACCGCCGGGGCGGGGCGGCTCCTGGTCCACATCAACGCCAACGACGTCGCCTGCAAGGGCGCGGATCCCGCCTGGCTGGTCGTCACCCTGATCATTCCGTCCGACGACGGGGTGCCCGTGATCGAGCGGATCATGAGCGAGGTCCACGAGACCTGCTCCGAGCTGGGCATCGCGGTCGTCGGCGGGCACACGGAGTTGACGGACCGCTACGACAGGCCGGTCATCGTGGGGACGATGCTGGGGCCCTCGCGCCGGCTCCTGAGCGCGGACCGCATCGAAAAGGGCGATCTCCTGCTGGTGACCGGCCATGCCGGACTGGAGGGGATGTCCATCCTGGCCCACGACCGGCCCGACCTGCTGTCGTGCCTCGATGCCTCGGAGCTGGACGAGGTGCGTTCCTGGCAGGGCGATCTGTCGGTCGTTCGCGAGGCCCGTCTGCTCCGGGACCACGCGCGTTATATGCACGACCCGACGGAGGGGGGCCTGGAAGGAGGGCTCCTGGAGATACGGAACGCCTGCGGGCTCGGCATCGCGCTCGATCTGGACGCCATTCCCATCTCGCCGCTGACGCGCCGCGCGGCGAAGGCGCTCGGCTTCGATCCCCTGCACCTGATCTCCTCGGGGATGCTGGTCGCGGTCGTGCCGCCCGATGGGGCGGAGGAGGCCCGGGCGTGTCTTGGAGAGGCTGGGATCGCCTCGAGCGTTATCGGGCATTTTATGGAGCCGCGGGGGACCTGCCGAACGGATATGCACGAGGAGCTCTGGGGTATATTGGCCCGGGAGCGAGTATAATGGTGCAACCAATCGGTTTCGGGTATATTGGCAGGACGGAGGCATCTTAAGGATGGATTGTTTCAGCGAAAAAAAACAAGGGGAAGGCCGGACGGGCTTTTTCGATAAATCCTGGCAGCGATCGTCGCTGTGCGGGGACTTCGGGACGGCCGAGGCGGGGAGTGCGGTTCGGGCCAACGGATGGGTTCGCCGCCGCCGCGACCTTGGGGGCATCATCTTCATCGAGCTGTGGGATTACACCGGGTCCGTCCAGGTCGTCTTCGGCCCCGAGGCCGGGGAGGTCCACGAGCGGGCCGGGGAGCTTCGGAACGAGTATTGCATCGCCGTCAGGGGCACGCTCCGCGCCCGCCCCGAGGGGACGGAGAACCCCGCTTTGAAGACCGGCTCCGTGGAGATCGTGGCCGAGGACTTTCTGCTGCTCTCCGCCGCCGCGCCGCTGCCCTTCGAGGTGGGGGAGGGGACCGATAAGGTGGACGAGAACCTGCGCCTGACCTATCGCTACCTGGACCTGCGCCGGGAGAGGATGCAGCGCAATCTGCGCATCCGCAGCCGCATGAACGCCTTCACCCGCGCCTACCTGGACGGACGGGGCTTCATGGAGGTCGAGACCCCAATACTCACGAAGGCGACGCCCGAGGGGGCGCGGGATTACCTGGTCCCGAGCCGGGTCAACCCCGGGACCTTCTACGCGCTTCCTCAGTCCCCTCAGCTCTTCAAACAGATCCTCATGGTCGGCGGGTGCGACCGGTACTATCAGATCGCGCGCTGCTTCCGGGACGAGGACCTGCGCGCCGACCGCCAGCCGGAGTTCACCCAGGTCGACATCGAGATGAGCTACATCGTCGAGGACGACGTCCTGGAGCTCATCGAGGGCTACATGAAGGGGCTCTTCAAGGAGATCCTCGACGTCGACATCCCCACCCCCTTCGAGCGGATGCTCTATTGGGACGCGATGGACCGCTACGGCAGTGACAAGCCCGATCTCCGCATCTCCCTGGAGCTCTGCGACGTGGCCGCCGTCTTCGCCGAGTCCTCGTTCGAGCCCTTCAGGACCTTGCTCGCGAAGGGGGGCGTTGTGCGCGGCCTCGCGCTTCCCGGCGGGGCGGCCCTCTCGCGCAAGGAGCTCTCCGACCTGGAGGACAAGGCCAAGAAGTTCGGGGCCTCCGGGCTCGCGGCCTTCCAGCTCAAGGACGGTGTCCTGAAGGGGCCGTTGGTCAAGTTCCTGTCCGAGCCGGAGCAGGAGCGGCTCAAGGAGCTGGCTAAACTGAACGATGGAGATGCCCTGTTCCTCGTGGCTGACGCCGATCGGGCCAGGGCCTGTACGATTCTGGGGGTGCTGCGCCTGGATCTGGGCAGGACCAGGGGCTTTATCGACGAGAGGGCCTGGAGGTTCCTGTGGGTGACCCGCTTCCCGCTCTTCGAGTGGAGCGAGGAGGAAAAGCGCTGGACGGCCATGCACCACCCCTTCACCTCCCCGGTGCTGGAGGAGCTGGACCTCATGGAGACGGACCCGGCGCGCGCCTCGGCCAGAGCCTACGATTGCGTGCTCAACGGCAACGAGGTGGGCGGCGGCTCCATCCGAATCCACGATCCTCAGGTGCAGGCCCGGGCCTTCCAGTGCCTCGGCATAGCGCCGGAGGAGGCGAAGCGGCGTTTCGGCTTCTTCCTCGAGGCCCTGTCCTACGGCACCCCGCCCCATGGGGGGATCGCCCTGGGGGTGGACCGGCTCGCGACGCTCCTCTGCGGCGGGCAGTCCATCCGGGAGGTCATGCCCTTCCCGAAGACCCAGAAGGCCCAGGGCCTGCTCCCCAAGGCGCCGGACATCGTCGAGGAGGCGGGACTGGAGGAGCTGCGCCTCCGGACCGTTCCCCTCGAGGAGGACGTTTAAGAGGCAGGCTGTTTGCGGGGGGCTCTCGTCGGGTTCGGGGCTCCCCGCCCTTTCATTTTTGACCGACCAGGGGAGGTGTCCGCCATGAAAGCGCATTTCTGCCATTTCAATTTCAACGTCCTGGACCTCGAGAGAAGCATGGCCTTTTACGAGGAAGCCCTGGACCTCCGGGAGGTACGCCGGATCACGGACGAATCGTTCATCATCGTCTATCTCGGGGACGGCAAGACCGATTTCACGCTGGAGCTCACCTGGATAAGGGAACGGACCCGGCCCTATGACCTGGGGGAGCAGGAGTTTCATCTGGCCTTCGAGACCGATGACTTCGAGGCGATGCGGGCCTTTCACCGGGAGCGGGGATGGGTGTGCTACGAGAACGAGAAGATGGGCATCTACTTCATCAAGGACCCGGACGGCTATTGGCTGGAGGTCCTGCCTCCAAGGTAGCGTTTGCCGGCCTTTCGTCCTTTACAGCCGTCTTACGGAATGTTAGAATTAAAAAGATGCGGCGGCTTTGTCCTCTGTGAAGATAAGACGCATGAGGCCCCGGTTATGCCTTTGAAGAGCAGGGAACGGGTCTTTTGAACGTCGTGCCGGCTGCCGTCTGAGGAAAATTTATGCAGAATAAAAAAGAAGGGGCTCGTGAAGCCCTTTAATTTAATTTGAAGAAGGAGTGTCCTTATGGCAACCCGAAGAGAGCCTCGTTTCAAGCTGTGCCGTCATCTGGGAGTCAATGTCTGCGGCCATCCCAAGGCCATGAAGAGGGTGGATACCAAAAAGCCCATGAGGGGTGGGCAGAAGGTCTCGGAGTATGGGCTCCAGCTGCTGGAGAAGCAGAAGATCAAAGCCTATTATGGGATTCTGGAGCGTCAGTTCGCCCGTTATTTCGAGATCGCCAAGAAGAGCTCGGAGATGACCGGCGTGGCGTTGCTCAAGAACCTGGAGTGCCGTCTGGACAACCTCGTCTACCGCATCGGCTTTGCCCGTTCCATCCGTCAGGCCCGGCAGATCGTGAGCCACGGGCATGTCCTGGTGAACGGACAGAAGGTGGATATCCCCTCCTATGGCGTCAAGGTGAACGACGTCATCGCTCTGAAAGAAAAATCCCGGACCAATGCGCTTTTCCAGGATAACTTCCAGGGGCTGGTGGCCTTCAACGTCCCCTACATCGAGAAGAATAAGGAGCAGTTCAGCGCGAAACTGATTCGGGAGCCCATGCGGGAGGAGCTCCCCATTGAGGTTAACGAGATCCTGGCGGTCGAGTTGTACTCCAAGTAATCCTCGACCCCCGCTTGGACCCCAGATCTTTTATTTGTCATGCAAACGGCGCCGCCTCTTTCGAGGCGGCGCTTTTGTGTGGTTTTTGTGTGATCCAGGGTCTCGCCGCCGTTCGGCACACGCCCATTCTTCGCTTGGAGGCTTGGAGAAAAGAAGGGGCAGCAAAAAGACTTTCGGTTTGCCGCCTCACGAGGTAAAATGAGAGCAGGATGCTTTTTCCCGTGGCGGTACCGCCCGGTGATTCTGTGGTGCGGGGGGATGAGCGAGGGCGCTTTTTTATGTTGTCCTCCTTTTTCGGGAATCCTACATAAGACGAGGTGAAGCGTAGTGGTGCAGATCGAAAACAGCGTCACGGTGTCGGGGTTGCTGCATTTCATCAAGGGCGATAAAAAGGAAAAGTATTTCCCCTTCTCCATCAGGCATGAGAACCTCTGGACGGATGGGACCGTCCGCAAGGACTTCCTGACGGTGCGCGCTTTCATCCCCGAGGTGCAGGAGCAGCTGAAGAAGTTGTCCGAGGGAACTGCGATCAAGGTGGAGGGTGTGCTGCGCGCCTCGCGTGGGAGCGGCGACATGTATCTTTCCGCAGAGCGGCTGGAGGTCCTCGGCCAGTGATGGGACGCCCTTGCGGGAGGGCGCCTTTCGATTCTTTTTATGCTGTCCCCAGGGGATTGAATCGAGCGCGTGGGTGTTTTTGGGATTTTTGAATATGTGAATCTTGAATATGTGAATTTTGAATATGGATGGCTTGGCTGTCCTGGCGACGAAATGACTGGAAGAGGGTGTTTCCTTTGAATTGGGAGAACAGCGTGCGGGTCTCGGGGCAGGTGCACCTCCTCAAGGGACGGACGGAGGGGGAGACTGGGACGGGGAAATATGTACAGTTCGCGGTTCGTCAGGACAATCAGGACCCGGACGGTTCCCCGCGCCGAGATTTTCTGGTAGTGCGGGTCTATGACGGCGCATTGAGGGAGATCCTGGACGGAAAACAGGCCGGGGACCCCGTGGTCGTGGAGGGGACGCTGCGCTCCTCCAGGGGGAGCGGCGTCAATTACATTCGCTGCAAGTCGATCGTTTAACTTGTCTTGAACGAACGAGGCGGGCCCCATAGGGACCCGCCTCGCGGCCTCCTCGCCGTGGCGCTGGAGGATTTTTCTAATCGGGTGCCTTGAAGGTATGAGGGGCGAACCGGCGGTGCGCCCCTCATACTAGCCCTCATACTGGCTCTCATACTGGAAGGATGGCCCCGCTTAGAGGAACGAGGAGGGCATGAGCATCCTGGGGAGGAAGAGAAAGAGGTCTGGGAAGACGATGCCCAGGGCTATGACGAGGAGCGCCAGTAGAAGGAAGGGTGTCGTCGCCCAAAAAGCGCGGGGCATACTGATCTCCCCAAGCTGGCAGGCGATCAGAAGACAGATCCCATAAGGCGGCGTGATCTGCCCCAGGGCCAGGGTGAGATTGACGATAACCCCCAGATGAATGGGATGGATTCCCCCCGCGTTGCCCATAGCCTGGATGATCGGCAAAAAGATGATGATGCTCGCAACAGGACTGAGGAAGGTCCCTATGATCAGCAAAAAAAGGACCAGCATCGCATAGATCCCGTAGTAGGACGAGGTTACCCCAAGCATATAATTGGCGATGGCTGCAGGTGCGTCAATGTATGCAATGATCCACCCCATGCTGCACGCACAGGCAACGGCAAACATGGGCAGCGAGTAGGCCACGACCCCCTGGGAAAAAATCTTCAGGATATCCCTGAGGGGAGACTCCCGATAGACGACAAAGACGAGGATGAGCCCCAGCAGGAGCGCCACCGCAGCGGCCTCGGTGGCCGTGTAGACGCCGGCGGTGATCCCTCCCAGGATGATCAGGGGGATCATCAGGGGCGGAACGGCCTTCAGGGAGGTCTGCAGCCTCTTTTTCATGGAGGCCTTTTCCATCGAGGGATAATTCATCTTCTTGGCGATGTAGTAGGTGTAGCCCATCTGCGTCAGACCAATCAGCACCCCGGGGACCACCCCGGAGAGGAACAAGGCGCCGACTGAGACCTGTCCCATAGCGCCGTAAAGCACCATCATGATGCTCGGGGGAATGATGACACCGAGCACCGAGGAGGAGGCCGTCACCGCGACCGTGAACTCTTTTCCAAATCCGCTCTTCAGCATGGCGGGGATCAGCATACCGCCCACACCCGCAGTATCCGCGGCCGAGGAACCGGAGAGCCCCGCAAAAAGCATACTGACAAGCACATTGACGTGCCCCAGCCCCCCTTTGATGTGCCCTACCCAGACGTCCGAAACTTTGATCAGCCTCTCCGTGATGCCCCCGCTGTTCATGACCTGCCCCAGGATGAGGAAAAACGGGACCGCGAGCAAAGGAAAGGAATTGATCCCCGAGAACATCTGATTGATCAGACTCATGAAGGGAAGCTCCTGCTGCAAAATGATCAGCAGTGAAGAGATACCCATAGCGAACGCGACAGGAACCCGGATGGCGATCAGGAAAAAGAAACTCCCCAGAAGAATGAGAAGCGCGTTATCCATTGGCGGTCTCCCCTCTAAAAACACGGTGGAGCTTCTGGAGGTCGTTGACTATATTTTCCAGCGTGAAGAGCAGCATGCATCCGCTTGCGACAGGCATGGAAATATAGAGCCAGCCCTGCGAAACCCGAATGGAACTGAACGTTTTCGACAACCCCATGGGCATGAAGAGAATTCCGCCATAGAACAGAACCAGGACCATGGCCAGGACAAAAAATCCTGCGACGACATCCAGAAACGTGTTCAGGCGGACACGATCCGCAGAAAAGAGGTCCACGATAAAGTGAGCTTTGTGTCTAACGGCCACTGCCGCCCCAAGAAATACCGTCCAGACGAAAAGGATAAGGGCAACCTCGTCGGTCCAGGGCACGGAAATTAAAAAATAATTTCTGGCAAGCACCTGGAAAACGACCACTCCCGTGTACACGAGGACCATGCAAAGACATAGCACTTCCAGGACCGAGACGATAGCGTTATTGATATTCCGTAAGATTTTCATGTCTTCGGCTCCTTTACCTGACAGGCCAGGAAGCTGTTGCCTTCCCGGCCTGTCGTGTTTTCGTTCAAAACTGGTCTGTTGCCTCTCAGAACCTGGAACGGCTTTTTATTGTCCATCCCTCAAGCGGCGCATGAGCTCCAGGATGTCCGTATATTTGCCGTTCTCCGCCAGTTTGTCCTGGAGGGGGTGACAGATCTCCATGAAGGCCTTTTTATCGACCTCGGTAACAATGACCCCGTGTTTTTCCTGGAGTTCTTTAAGGATCCTCGAGTCGGACTCGATACCCTTCTCGGTGAACATGGGGCCAATCTCCTCAGCGACTTCAAGCAGGATCTTCCGATACTCCTCCGGCAGCTTGTTCCAGGTGGCCTCGCTCATGAGCAGATCGGTAACCATGACGAGATGCTGTGTATTGCTCATGTATTTGGCACCCTCGTAGAATTTGCTGCTGGAATAGCCGCTCAAGGAGGACTCGAAGGCATTGACGACACCCGCCTGGAGCGCGGAATAGATCTCATTCCAGGGCATAGCCGTGATCAGC
>CAUPUB010000054.1:0-14949 GCA_963514535.1 uncultured Fretibacterium sp. | reverse complement strand
AGCTCCGCTACCTCCAGACCATCCGGGAGATCGGCGCCGAGAAGAGCTCGACCACGTTCTTCCCCATCCCCATCGACCTGGTGCGTCCGTTCGTCGAACGGGCCTTCGGCGGCGCCCAGGACAATCGCCCATCGGAAGCGCCGCGCAGCGACGCCTGACATTTCCGTTCAGGGCCATTCCGCATCGGCGCCATTCCGCATCGGCAAGGCGGGGGCGGGAACCGCCTTTCATGCCCGCCGGTGCGGAATGGGACTTTGGATGCACACTCTAAATGCAACAGTGGGGGGGAGAGGGCCATCATTACAATTCCAGTTCCTGAGCGTCAGACTTCAGAAAGGTGGAAGCCATCGCGATGACGTCTTCGCAGAAAGCCGGGGCCTTCATCATGGCGTTCACCGTACACTCCCAGATCACAAGGCGGCGAATCCCGGCCGCCTTTAACTCTTCGCGGACAATTTGGTCCCGTTCAAGGTTGGCTGTGAACTTCCTCTGCCAGAACTCCACCCTGGATTTTGGGGTGTAGGCATACCTGCACCCGCTGTGACGGTGCCAGAAACATCCGTGAATGAAGACAGCCGTGTTATAACGGCGGAGGAAGATATCCGGGTGTCCCGGCACAGACTTTTCTCCAAGACGATAGCGGAATCCCTGTGCAAAAAGCTGTTTCCTGAAATAAACTTCCGGGCCGGTGTTCCTGGAACGAATAGCCGCCATGTTCCTGCTTCGCTGCTCCGCAGAGATCGTGTCCGTCATGTTAGGCCTTTAATCCCGGATACTCAGATGTCCTGCCTGTGCAGGACAAAGATTTTCATCCGTACCAGTTCATTCAGCAGGTCCTCTATTTTGACCGCCTTCTCCGCCGAGGTCATCAACACGCCCATCTCGATGTTCCCATGCATCCCATGATAGGAGAGATTGGCCGACGAGACCAGCGACGTGAGCCGATCGACAACGATAAGCTTGGCGTGAAGCGCGGCCATTTTATCGTCTTCCTGTTTCTGATAGTCATATATCTGAAGAAACTTTCCGCGCCATGCAAGGAGCCTGTCAAGCACATCTTTCTGTCTGTCAACATCGTTTATATAGAGTCTGACGCGGATCCCCTGCTGGCTCTTTCGGATTATGACGTCCAGAAGATCGGCCAGATAATCGGAGATGGAATATCCCGTCATGGTGATGCTTTTTGCGGCGTTTGAGATCATCTCCGATACAACCGCAGCCGTTCTTCGAGCGTGCAGCCTGAAAGACTCAGAAGCGGTAAGAACCAGCTCCGCCCGTTCCCCGCCCCGGGCGTGATTATAAACGGTAAGGCACAGGGCAAGAATGTCGAGCAGTTCTTCAGGGGATGCGCCTGGAAATTGACGGCTCAATTCGGCCTTCACTCCATCAAAGGCAGACTCGTGACCTGGGAGGTCGTATTCATGAGCCACATCAGCCATAAGTCCGGCGATGTAATCGATTCTTATGCTTCGATTCCACATAGATCTCTCACGAGTTCTCTGAAATACCCCATCTCCTCATGCTCAGGGAGGGGAACGACCAGTGCTCTGTCCAACAGCCTGTTCCCGTTCTCACAGGTCGTCTCGGCGATCATGGTGCATGAATGGCAGGCAGCTCCGCTGAGTCGCTCCGTTGTTGGTTCCTTTGTGAAACACTCCGGATCCGTAGTGCAGGTCAAAGAGTCCTCCAGCGCCCCCTTCAGAAGGGGGATGAATTTCTCCATGCTGCCCAGCTCCACCAGTCCTCCCAGGGAGCCTTCGGCGTCCGGGGCGCCTGTGTAAATCAGGAGACCGCACATGCCCTCCCCGCTGTAGATGCGCTCGTGCATGGCTGCGGAGGAGTAACCTGAATGCATCGCCATTTCCTTTATCAGCATGTGAGACAGTGAATGCAGAAGGACATACTCCGCATTGCGGGGCTTATGTTTTTTCCAGCCCCTGTCAGAACAGTATTTGCTGTAATAATCCATGTATTTTTTTGAGCGCCCCTGAACCATCGGACTGCTGGACCATGCGGCAACTCTTTCACGGTTGAGCTCAATGAAAATGCCCTCCCCGTTTATTTCCACGGCAGGAAGCCATTTCTCATCACCATGGCTCTTCAGGGGGACAATATGCTGCTGTTCGTCAATGTCCGGTTCCGGGGACTCCAGGCGCATAAAGCCGGTGAGTACTCTGACCTCCCTCAGTCTTTCAATCTGGATAACCCGTGAGAAATATGGCAACAGACTTTTCTGAATGGGAACCTCCCGGGCCTTGAAGTGGCGAACATTGTGTTGATATGCCACGTCGTCGTGATGCGTGATTGCCGCATACTCCATCACCTTCAGCTCGACAAATTCCCTGATCTTCTCCCTGCATTTTTCCCATGCCTCGTCGAACTCAGCGCGGGTGTATTTAGGCGCGAAGAATTTTTCGTAGGCTTTCGTTAACCCCTCTTCTCCAAAGTCTTCCATGTAGCTTTCCAAGAAACGCCGATGTTCGCTGATCAGCTCGTTGATCGGGTTCGTCCAGGGTGGGATGGAGATCGCGCTTTTCACAACGGGGAAATAGACGTTGGAAGCGCCCCTCTGGCTGGGGACTACACGATTGCCGCACTTTTCCCTGCGCACTCCGGGTCTGTGCGGGTGATTTCCGGAGCATTTCAGCCCCTCAAAACTTTCCCATTGTGTGGCACCGGCAAGGCTCCTTCTTTTGCCGCACCCACATTCGACAATAAGCTCTGCCAGAGAGGATGTGCTGCCCGTGGACCGAAGGGAGAGCGCTTCCTTACAGCTCGTGTCTCCATGGTGCACCCACCACCTCCAGGGAAAATCATCCATGTGCCCGTCCCCGCACATGACGATAAACCTGGCTGGATAGGCCGGGAATCCACATTGCGGACAGCGGACCTGCCCCTGCTTCTCCCGGTAGTCCTCAAGATTCAAATGTTCCCGCATGTCAAACAGCAGCCCACAGGATGATTTTGAGCAGACGTGGCAGTATGGGAAAGAGACGACGGGAATGTCCTCATAGCCGCCTGCCTTTGGCATGTAGAACTTCGATACGCTCATAAAATTTGCGAGCCGGGAGTCGTGAATTTCCTTCCCCCTGTTCTCCTCCGACCAGTAGCGGATATCCAGAACGGTGAGGGAATCGTTGACAGCCTCATAGATAGCGCCCGGACCGTATGTGGTAATCAGTTGATTAGGCCTGATCTCGCCAAGCTTTTTCCTGCGCATTATACGTTCGCCTCCCAGTAATACACGGACGATGACTGCTCAACATCTCTCATGGAATTCAATGTCGGTTTCTCATTCATCATACAGGGATAGCCATAGTAAGCGAGCAGTCGCCTACTTTCATCATCACGTTGTGTCACGAGGTAATAATGCAGCTTCCCCGATCCTGCAATGCTTTTCCACATCTCGATAAAATCCTGAATTTCCTTTTCCGTGTCGCCTGTAGCGCCAGGCGCCACCATGGCAACACGTTCCAATATCGGTTTTATAATGCGCTGTAGCTCAGTTTCCGGAGTTTCGAGGATTTTTGACGCCCCCTTGTTCTCCGTCAGAGACTCCATCTGCAGACGGCACAGCGCCACGACCAGCGCGTGCAGAAAGCGATCCCTTGCCCTTGCTGCAAAGGGTGTTGCTGTTGTGCCCTCCACGTAACGGTACAGCTGGGAGTGGATGCCGACAAAATTCTCATAGTTGGACAGATCCCTCGGTCTGTATGGGTTGTATACGGTGAAAATTATCCCGGGAAATTTCCGCCCTACGCGACTTGTAGCCTGGATGTACTCTGAGTTCTGCTTGGGCTGCCCGACAACCGCCATGGTTCCAAGTCTGTCAACGTCCATGCCTACGCTGATCATATTTGTGGCGATGACCACGTCATAGCATTTCTGGCTGCCAGGCGGCAGAGCCTTATTGTAGGGCATGGCAAGTTCTTCCAGAACGCCGGTGATCTGCCAGGATGGGATGCGGGAAGTGATCTCCTTCACCCCGGAGAAGTTGTTGAGATACCGCTGACCGTTCTCCCCATATCTTTTCCCCAGGAGTTTCAACCGGCTCACGATGTCGTCATCGAGCATGCGTCTGGCGCCGCCGAGCTCCCGGATGCTGTTGAAATATCCTATCAGGGTGTAATAGGGATCAATGTAATCCTCATACTCCGGGTCACGTGACAGGTCATAGGCCGTATGCAGGATGATGGAAAACAGCCGGACGATGGTCGTCTTCATGGACTGTCCGCTGGCGCAGATCCCCGCATACTGCCGGAACGGCTTTTCTGAAAGGGGAATTTCCCGCATGAAGCAGGAATCCCCGGCGTCGAGTCCATCCGGAGGAAACTGTGAAAAATGTTTTCGTGAGTAAAGACAGCGTATCTGCTCCTCCGCGTTCCGGATCGTCGCCGTCGATGCAATGTACTTGGGCAGTATCTTCCGACCATTGCGCTCCACGCTGCACATCTCCTGGACAACCGTCTCATAGCCGCCATAGATAGTCCCCAGTGGCCCAGTGATCAGGTGCAGCTCATCCTGGATGATGAGTTCCGGAGGATAGAAAGGTCTGCATGGCTCCACATCTACCCTTGCTCTTCCACGCGCTGCGTTGTGCCGCTTCTCGTGTTCCTCTCCACGGGCTATGTATCCGCAACGCGGGCAGTAGCGGTCCGACCTGCCAAAGAGCAGCCCGATATTGTTCCTCCAGGGGAGCTGGGCAAATTTGTCTACCGTTGAGATGATAACGGTGGGGCACTTTCCGTATATCTCTTCATCAACGAGATATGCCGGGATGTGCCGCGGAGTTTCAGCCCCCTCATGGAAGTAGCAGTTTGGGTCGGAGCAGTGGATTTTGACGGATTTTTCCTCGGGAATAATCCTGTAATTCTCCGGCTTGATGTCTTTCCCGCAGTACGGGCACCGAATGACCTGTTTCGTGAGCTTCCAGATAAACTCTTTTTTCTTATACTCATTGCCATCGACATAATCCTTGAATTTGTTGGGCGTAACGCCGCCTCCAACCCAGAAGCCGATGGAAATCTCACTTTCCCCATATTGTTCCGGATTCTTCTTTCTGATCATGTCCATTGCAACGACAAGCTTCAACAGCCTGTCGCGCTGCTGCGTCGTAAGGAGGCGCAGCGTGTAGCGCATGATCACAGTCACGCCGCCGTCCTTCTCGTATTCCCGCTCATCAGAGGCGGTCAGCCTTCTGTAAGCGACCGTGAAGGCGATAAGCCCAAGGTAGGCCTCCGTCTTTCCACCGCCCGTTGGAAAGTACAGCAGGTCCACGTTCTCACGATCCTCCGATTCCGGGTGGATAATTCCATAGAGGTTCAGGAGGATGAAAGCGATCTGGAACGGACGCCACTCGCTGTGATCTTTCTTTACAAAGTCCCGAAGGCTGCAGTGGGCTTGCCTGTACTTCTGTGAGAAGGCCGTGATGCTGCGCTGCAGGTACATACTCTGATTCATGAACAGAAAGGCCTGAAACGCTTTTTCATCGTTCTGCAGCAGGTCGATTCCGGCAGAGATTCGCGCCAATGCGTTGCGGCACTCCCCGATGATTTTTGCACTGACGCTTCCGGTCATGGATGCGTCGGAGGCAGAGCGCTTTCGCAACCCTTCGATCCACTCCGCATAAAGAGAGGCGAGCAGGCGGAGAATTTTAAGCGTTTCCTCTTTTCTGTCGGGTTTTGCCATGGAACGCATGGAGAAAGCCTTCTCAGGGATTCCATGAAGTTCAGGACTGACAGCGCATATCTCGTGATCCGGGATGAAGGCGGATTTCACTGTCCTGGCGTATCGGTCGCCGTCGTTCTTTTCCCACACGGCGGCACAACCCCTGCCCCGTGCGAATACCGGCCTGCTCTTGTAATAATATTCCCCTTCAATCTCCTTCTGACGGCACAGATACTCTGGAACGAACACGGGGCTGCCATCGCTGGCGGAGACGGCCAGCTCCGCCTGGAACATGACGCGCTCATACTCTTCCCCGCCGTTCCCGGTATCGTTGTGGAGGTACAGAGAGATCATACGATACCCGTTGCTGAGCCTGCGCTGCATCAGATACAGGGACACCTGGCTGTTCTGCTGGAGCCTGATCTTCCCGGACTGGCCTGAGTTCAGGGCCACGCTCTCCATCACGGGCCCGCGAACGTAGACGGTTTCCTCTTTCTGCTGCACATCGCCGCTGGACGTGGTTTTCTCCACACTGCGTTTCTCCTGGTGATACATACCCCAGGAGACATCCGCCCTGAGCGACTTCACACTCTCCTCCACGTAGAAGGATATGCCCAGGGACGATGGTTTCTTGAACCTGCCCTTTTGCACAGGTTCTGACTCGTCTTCCTCAATGATCGGCGCCTCAAGCTCCCCATCCCCCTGCTGCTCCTCAGCCTCAGGGAAGCCAGGCTCTGTATAATCCTCCGCCATATCAACTTCAGCGGAGTCCGTCGGGTAGAGCATCCCGGTAATATAAGTGATCGTGGGGCGTTCCCGGATGCTCTCCTCCGGCTCCATTGGGCCAATCAGGTTTTTGCGCACCGCATCCAGTATCCTGCCGCGAACCTCTGCGTATTTCAAATCCTCTGCGTCAGCCATGAGTATTCTCCTTATTGAGCATCAGGCACGGAAACCGCCCTGCCGACCGTGTATTTGAAAGAATTTCCCACCAGGACTTCCTGCCCCGGGATCAGGCGGTACTCCCATGTTTTGTCGTCGGCGTCAACCTCCGAGGCGTATCCACACCACACAAGAGCCGCCCTGGCCTTTTCCATGACCTCCTCGTTGTCCGTCTGGTTGGCGGCCTTCACCTCGATCATGTATTTTTTGTCCGCCGTCTCCACCAGGAAGTCCGGGGTGTACTGCTTCATTGCCCGGTAGAACAATCCCAGCTGGTTGAGAGGTGGTTTGATGAAGCGGATGACCTCCCCGTCCTCCTCAAGGATGACCGAAAACCGGCGCTCGTCGTCGCTGTCGAAGGCGTTCTCCGGATAGTAGGACTTCTTGAACCCCTCAAACAGGTACTGCCGGATGTTCTTTTTGTCCGGGACATCCCGCCGGAAGTTCAGTCGTCCGTTCTCCTTCATGTTCTTGACGAACCTGCCGAAGAGTATCAGATCCTGCTGAACCCTGTAAACGAATTCCACGTGCTCGTCCTTCGACTCGTAAATCTGATCCCGCAGGTCGTTGACGATGATCGTCGCGTACCGCCGCACGATCTTTCTTTTCTCCTCCTCCGTGCCATCGATCAGGGTAAGGTACTGATCCACGACATCCAGAATGAACTCCGCATCGTCGGAGGACAACTCCGATATGGAGTCCAGCAGGGAACAGGCCAGAAGGTTCTCCGGATTGTCCACCACCAGGGCGTCCGCGTCCAGCGACTGCAACAGTTTACCGTTTACCACGTCATATCTCTCAATCTTTGATGACGCCACGTCGAAGTCCATGATGTTGCGCTTCACTGTGAAAGGCTTGAAGGTGATGCTTGAGCTGCAGGTGATGCTGATCTTCGGAACGGAGATCGCCACGCGGCGAAGCTCCTCCACCTTCTTCTGGAACTCGTGCCTTGCATAGGGCAGAAACGCCTCTCCGCCGCCCTTCTCCCCTTGCGTATCCTGGCTCTCTGCGGCGGGCTGAGCCTGTTCCGCGTTCTCTCCTGCATTGAGGGCCGTCCCCTGATCCTCCGTGTTGAAGAGGCTCAACTGCCCCTCCGGCGTCTCTCTGCGTCCCCGGCGCGCCTTCTTGACGAACGCCCGCTGATAGGCATCAAACAGTTCTGCAACGGACTGTTCCGAGTCCAGGGACTGGAAGCTCCTGACCTTTGCCTCCTTCAATGCCTCGTCGAACAGGTCGATCTGCTTTGTCTCGACGACGGGCTGGACGTTCACCGTCTCCGTGTCGGGGATTTCGTCCTCATCGAGGTCCCGTCGCCGGAAGACCGGATTGTTTTTGATGTCGTCGATGATCTCACGGTAGTGGTCATGGGCGACGATGTCCAGCGTGTCCAGCTCCTCCACGCCGGTGATCTCCCCGAAGGGCAGCCGCAGGCCCCGCCCGATGGTCTGGAGCGCAAGGATTTCGCTCTTCGCGGCGTTCAGTGGGATGATGGTAAAGAGGTTATTCACGTCCCAGCCCTCCTTCAGCTTGTAGACGTGCAGGACGATCTCGACGGGGTTGTCGTTTTTCTCGATGGTCAGCAGCTTCTGGATATTCTCGTCCGTCTCCGCCCCGCTGGTGCTGGAGTCGATCTCGATGACCTTTCCGATATAGCGGCCGCCAAAGAAGGCGTCCGAATCGATCCTGTCCCTGATGGCGCGGGCGTGCGCGGTGTCCCGGCAGGCGATCAGCACAATGGGCTTCACCTGCTCCAGGTTGTTGTCAACGCAGTGCTTGTACACCACAGCCTTGCGCCGCTCGTGGAGTTTTATGCCGTCCTTCAGCTTCATCTCCTCGATATCCTCGGCGGAGTAGCCCGCCGTGTTGGTGCGGCCCGTCACGACGGGTATCTTCAGGAACCGGCCCGCCCCTTCCTCCAGCCCGTAGCGGAAGATGATGTTTTTGTTCGTGGGCTTGGGCGTGGCGGTGAACTCAAGCCCCAGGACCGGCTTCAGGTAGTTGATGGCGGTCTTTGAGGCCGGGGCGTAATAGCGATGCGCCTCGTCCATGCAGATCACGAGGTCGTCAAAGGACTGGAGCACGCTGGCGAAGGAGGCCCCCAGGTGTTCGTTGAAGGCGTGGAACTTGAACTGAACGTCCCCCCTGGTGAAGATTTTGGATATGTTGAAGATGAAGAGCTGCACCTCGGAGACCTTCTCGACGAACAGCTCCCCCTGGTCGAACCGGACGGGGTAGGACAGGTAGTTCTCACCGGAGAACACCCTTGGGCGG
The DNA here is from genome assembly GCA_963514535.1 of uncultured Fretibacterium sp. Taxonomy (GTDB): domain Bacteria; phylum Synergistota; class Synergistia; order Synergistales; family Aminobacteriaceae; genus CAJPSE01. Next base: position 6,069 of record CAUPUB010000054.1, on the reverse strand, counting down.
CCCATCTCCGCCTCCAGGCCGCGAAACATGTACTTTGGGTGTCCTGGCTCCGCCTCCCGACGCATCTTGTCGTAGATGGTGCTCCCGGGTGCAAGGATGAAGAAGTGTTTATACCCTTTCGTCTTATAAAGATAGTAGATGCAGGCCCCCATGAGGCGCGTCTTGCCGATGCCCGTGGTCATGTCGAAGCAGAAGGAAGGGAAGCTGAACTCCCTGTCCACGGAGACGGGGTGCGGCGTCTGGCAGTTTTGTGACGCTGTCCGCTCCGCCTCCTCCTTACCGCAGGTCTTATACTCCAGCCCGCCGCTGATGGCGTCAAGGCATTTCAGCGCCTCAAACTGGGGCGCCCGCAGGCTCATCGCCCACTTGATCCTCTCAGGAACGCTCATTCCTCCGCCTCGCTTTCTGCGCCAAAGTCGCACCGGTCCAGCAGATCCTTTGGTATCCTTTTGATCTCGACGTTTTCCGGAAGCCTCATCCGCGCCTGGAATTTTATGCAATAGATCAGGAGCGCCTGATCCTCCCCAAGGGTCTTCATCACGGAGGTGATGTAGCGGCTGTTCACGAACTCCCGCGTCACGTGGATGAAGCGTTTTTCCGAGGAATGCCCCTGAAAGTCCCCGGAGGGGGCGTAGATAAAGCCCTCGATCTTGCAGACGGCCTCCGCCACCATTGCCCAGGTATACTTTGGATTGACCTGGTGTACGGGCAGGACGGGGCTTTTCACCAGCAGCGGGTCGGCCAGTTCATAGAAGCGGTAGCCGCCGCCGCCGTGCCAGTTGACCTCGTTGGATATGCCGCCCTGCTCGCCGTCGATGACCTTGTCCAGCCGCGTCTTGCAGTGGCTGTAGGCCTGGTCGCCGAGCTCAATGCCGATCCAGCGTCGGCCCATCTTCTGAGCCACGGCCGCCGTCGTGCCGGAACCCAGGAAGGAATCCAGGACAAGGTCGCCGGGGTTGGAGGCAATATGGATAATGCGTTGGATAAGGCGTTCCGGTTTAGGAGTATCAAAAACATTATCTCCAAACAACGCGATGATTTCTTTTTTTGCAGCATCATTTGTCCCTACATCGTCTGCCAGCCAAAGTGTATTAGGCGTTAAGCCAACCTTTGCCTCTGATAAAAATTTTTTTTCACGTGGTGCATTTTGTCCCGATGTACCAAACCAGATACGATTATCTGTAATCATTTGTTGCATTACTGGCCATGTATAAAGCCAGCATCTTCCTGCAGGGAGTTTATGGATTTTTCCGCTCGGAGCAACAAAATCATAAAATTGACTTGCTGTCCCATGCCCCCCTTGTGCATTGACTGAAACGGATTGCCATGGGCCTCTCGGATCGTTATCTGGATTTTTATATCTTAATTTCACTGCCTTTGAAAGCGCTAATGTATTTCGTGTCTCTGTAAATTTTTCTGGATGAACACAGTAAATTAAAATGCGCTCGCAATCCTCGGAGAATGCCTTTCGGTTTTCCCGCGTTGTCCTTTGTTGCCAAGTACACGAAGTCATAAAATTCTTCCTTCCGAAAATCTCGTCACAAAGAATTTTTAGGTAGTGTTCTTCGTCGTTGTCTATGCTGATCCATATACTTCCATCGTTAGCAAGGAGTGTCCACAGCAGTTCCAATCGTGGGCGCATCAGGTTCAACCACTGGCTGTGTTCCAGATTATCGTCATAGTGCTCAAAAGCCGCGCCGGTATTATACGGCGGGTCGATGTAGATGCACTTCACCTTCCCCGTGAACTCCTGCTCCAGGGCCCTCAGGGCAAGCAGGTTGTCCCCGTGGATCAGCATGTTGCCGGTGTCCGGGGCGCCGTAGGACTTCTCCCTGTCCTCCATCAGGATGCGGGGTTCAAGGGCCCGCTCCTCATATTTGCCCACCCAGGTGAGTTCCAGCTTCCCCTTTTTGATCATGACCGTAATGCCTCCTGAAATCTGACGACCGTCCTCAAAAAAAGCTGCGGCTGCGCCATAAGCCCATCTTCAAATTCCCGCTGCATGGCGGCGGCTTCTGCCTCAATGCCGCTCATGACGTTGTGAAACTCCTGCTGCTGCCTCTGCGCCGCCTGTTGAAGCTCCTCGATCTGCTTCTTCAGGCGTATCTTAAGCTGGAAGTTCGTCTCCGCCTCACAGGCCGCCTCCAGCTCCTCCCGTTTGGAGGTGTCGCGGCTCTGGAGGATGTAGTCCTCTCGCCGCAAACAGACCCAGTTCTCCAGCTTCCGGCGGTTTTGCTCGATGGCATCACGGTTCAGCCCGGACAGAAACTGATACAGCCTGTCGCCAAGGGCCCGGGTCATTTCCGGCAGGGGAATGTCGCCGGGCACGGCCTCACTCAGGCTGTCGTCTTCCAGCGCCTCAAGCACGCGGCGTATCTCCTCCCCTGAGAGGTCGTGGAAGGTTCCATCCTCCCTCATGAGCTGACACACCGGCGACACGATGCGCCCTCCCTGGCTGTAGCTGCCGATCAGCAGATACCCGGCCCCGGGAACGCCGGGCAGGCCGGAGGCCGCCCGCATCAAAAGCGGACAGCTCTGCTGCTGTTCCTCCATTTCGCCCCCAGACCAGTATTCAAGGTCATCCCGGAATCGCTCCAAGTCCGAAAGGATCTTTTGGAACTCCGCCTGATGCTCCTCTCCGGTCATGTTCGTGAGGAGAGTGCGAAGTCCCCGCAGCTTCACGCCTTTTTTGCGGTCCAGCTCCCGCTCCAGGGAGTTGAACTCCCGCGTGAAGTCCGCCGCCGTCCTGCATTCCTGGTATATCTGCGCCACGCGTTTTTCAAAGTCGTTTCCGCTCTCCAGAAGTCCGATCGCCCTGTCAGAGGTGCCGAACACCCCCTGAAAGAGTTCAAACTTGCCGGACAGTATCTCATACACGCGCCGGTCTGCCTCGTTCTGCGTGTTCAGGAGGTTGATGACGGCCACGTCGTTCTTCTGCCCATAGCGGTGACAGCGGCCGATGCGCTGCTCAATCTTCTGGGGATTCCAAGGCAGGTCATAGTTGATCACGGTGTTGCAGAACTGCAGGTTCAGCCCCTCTGAGCCGGCGTCCGTAACCAGGAGGATGCGGTACTCGTCCCGAAATGCCTCTACGATGGCATTTTTTATCTCCACGCTGCGGCTGCCTGCGGCCCTGTTCCGGTTCCTGTAACTCCAGGCACGGTATATGGCGTTGGCCGTCGGGTCTCCGGGAGAGCCGTTGAACATCAGGATTTCCCCGTCGTATCCGGCGGCGGCCAGCTCCTCCTGAATGTACTTCTGTGTCCTCAGAGACTCTGTGAAGACCACGGCCTTCTCCGCGATGCCGGACTTTCTCTGGCTATCAAAGGCGATGGAAAGAGCCTTTTTCAGGGCCGTCATCTTGGCGTTGTGGGCGATGCCTGCCGCGTTTTTGATGATGGCGTCCACCTCGTCGATCTCGTGCTGGATAAAATCGTTCACGCGCTCCCTGGGGTAGAGTTCGCCGGCGTCGGGCTCTCCTTCCCCATCTCCGTCAAGGTCTTCGTCCTCAATGAAATTGAAGAAGAAACTCAGACTTTCATCTGCGGTCTCCATTCGCGTGGACTCCCTCAGCGACGCGAGCCGCTTCTTCAGCACCTCGAAGGTCTCAGCCACGGCGGCGCTGGAGGAGGCCAGCAGCTTGCGGATAACGGAGGTGATCAGCGCCCGGCGCTGGCCGGGCAGGGCATAAAGGATCGCCTTCTGGAGATACTGTGTGATGCGCATGTAGAGTTCCAGTTCGGCTGGTGAGAGGCTGAAGTTGACGGTGATCTCGCGGCGACCGGGGAACTGCATGTATCCGGCTGCCTCGCTGCGCAGCGTCCTCTGTATGACGGAGCGCAGCTGCTCCCGAAGGTTGTCGTACATCTCATTTCTGATGTACCGTTCGGAGAAGACGCGGCAGTCGTAAAATATCCTCCCGTCGATGAACTGCACCAGCCCGTAAAGATCCAGAAGCGAGTTCTGCATCGGCGTGGCCGTCAACATGACCTTGGGTATCCGGTGCGTGAGTTCCTGAACGGCCCCGGCCACCTTTGCGCCGCCTTTGTGGACGTTCCGCATCCGGTGGGCCTCGTCAAAGACGCAGCAGTCCCAGGCTGTGCGCGCCAGCATGTCCTTCTGCCGCGCGGCAAAGTTGTAGGAGACGATGATTACCGCCGCCTCCTTTTTTATGACCTCCCTGTATTTGTCGATATTCGCGCCGTCAACGATGATGGAGGGGATGTCGAATTTCTCCTCAAGCTCTACCTGCCACTGTTTCCTGAGGTTGGAGGGCATGATAAGGAGCAGCCTGTGGTGGCGGCCACTCAACAACAGAAACTTCATCACAAGGCCGGCCTCGATGGTCTTTCCCAGTCCAACCTCATCGGCGAGGATGGCGCCGCCGGACTTCAGCGCAGCGAGGGCGAAGACGAAAGCCTCAACCTGATGGGGGTTGATGTCGATGTTGGAGTTTTTTAGGCAGAAGAAGGGACTCTGCTTCAGATATTGCCGCATGATCTCCGCGTATGCCTCTCTCAGCGCGCCCATCCGGTTCACCTGCTCTCCAGCTGCGCTTTGATGTTTCCTGCAATGCGCTCCGCCATAAGGGGAGGCACAGCGTTGCCGATCTGCACAAATTGCGAGGTCCTGGGCCCCTCAAAGTAGTAATTATCCGGAAAGGACTGCAATCTGGCCGCCTCGCGCACGGTGATGGAGCGGCACTGCCGGATGTCGGGGTGGATGAAGTAATGACCGTCCTTTGAAAGGTGCGCTACCACCGTGTGGCAGAATTTACGGTCGCCTTCCACGACCTTGAAACGATCCTTGAAGGAAGTATGGTTCCGGTGCGTCTGGAGTTCCGGCGGCAGCTCAGTGTACTTCAGACGACGCCCACTCTGCCAGGCCTCAATAGCCAGGCGGTATATCTTGACGTCCCGCTCCGTGTTGGGCCGGGCTGTGTGGTGCGTGAGAACGTCGCCCTCTTCCCGGATATGATGCTCTCGGACATAGGCGCTGGCGTTTGCATAATCGACGCTGTATTCGTTTTCCGTCTCGCCACGGGCCACAGGAGGGAGATCAGAAAGCAGGTCCTGCACCAAGGCATCAGGGGTGGTTCGATTGAAGTCAGGATAATGATATTTCGTCCCCTTTCTCCAGCCGATGATGATCATCCGCGCCCGGCTCTGCAAAACGTTGAAGTTCATTGCGTTCTGCTCCCGGCAGTCGATCTCGTATCCTGCCCTGCGCAGGCCGCTCTTGAGGTTTTTATAGACCTCTCCGCCCCTGGCCGTGGTGATGCCCTGGACGTTTTCAAAGACGAACATCGCGGGCTGATAACGGTTGATGAACCTCATATACATGAGGTACAGCGTATTCCTGGGGTCCTTTTCCATGGGGATCGTCATGTGGCTGGTCTGTGCCCGTCCCACTACGGAGTAGGCCTGGCAGGGTGGCCCGCCGATGATGAGGTCCACGGCTCCAGCATCATTGGAAGCCATAAGTCCGTCAATACGGCTGAAGATGTCGCCGATGGTCTCCGCGGACATCTCGGCGCACAGGACGGAGTCCAGGCATTCCGGTGGGACGCTTTTCAGCAGTTCCTCACGGGGGATTACACCGCGTTCATAAGCGCGATACAGTCTCATGCCGGAGGCCCGGCGATGTCTTCGCAGATAATGATAGGCTGTCCTCGTTCGGAGCGTCTCGCAGGCGTATCGTCCCATCTCCACATGAGCAAGCGGAAGAAAGCCCGCCCGAATAAAGCCCTCGGACAGACCTCCCGCTCCGGCAAACAAATCTATGAAATTAAGCCGTCTGCTCATCATTATGATCCCTGTTTCGACACTTCAGCCGCCCGCACCCGTCAGCCCTGTTCTTGTTTATAAAAGTCCAATAATACTATAACATGCGTCAAAATAAAATCCATCAATGATTTAAGGCTTGGCTGTACACTCTAAATGCAACAGTGGGGGGAGAGAGGAGATAAAAAAGGCCCACAAGTGGCAGTTATTCGCGGTAAATGAGTTTTGCAGGCACAAACAGCGAAGGAGACTGACACCCATGGGTTGCAATCATCTTACAGCAACA